>JBHLQH010000007.1:0-157995 GCA_048884965.1 Candidatus Thorarchaeota archaeon
GCATTGACGCCGGGACGCCAAAGAGCGTACATTCTTTATTTTTCTGCACCCAAGCAATCCAAAACTCGGGAATCAAGGGTCGAAAAATATGTGCAGCACATTCTCAATGGAAAGGGCTTGAATGATTGATATGTTCGATGATATGTAGACACACGAATACCACATCCAAAGCATCTCATATCATCATACAAGAGCGTCTTATTGAGCTTCGAATGCAAATCTATCCACAACCGTCCCATGTGTACGGGAGCAGAGGGCACTGAGGATGAAATACGAGTTTCTCGCTATTGTTCTGGAGCGCATCATTCAATCTTGCTGAAAATTTGCTGGTAACGTAATGGTATTTTAGGTAAATGTATCAGATTGTATCATCTTAGATAAGGTGTGAGAAGTAAGATGAATAGATTTGCAGGACTCCTAGTCGTCCTTTTAGTAATAGCAGTAGTTCCTAGTATGTATGCGCAGCCAGTTGCGGCTCAAGAACCGGGCGGGGGAGGAATGCAAAGGGCTTTCTTTGAGGTCGATTACTTCACGTATCGTGCAGCCTTCGAGCTGGCAGATGGCACAGAGGCAGTTGTGTTGCGTAGTTCATACAAGGTCAACTTTCTCTATCAGCACCATCATCCTACTCTCAATGAACACTATATCTCAGTCACGATGGGATTCTATTTCGGAAAGACCATGCTTGGTAGGCCACTTGTCCAGAACATGACCTTCGACGAGATTGCCTTCTATCCAAAATGGCGCAATAGTGCTGGATACTATCATGACTATCTGAATGTCCTGCCGGTCTTCTCGACATCCGGTGCGATGGCAGACGGAAAGATGTTTGGCGGATTCTTACTGATCGATAACGACGCGCTCTCACAATACATCCCAATGTTTGGAGGGTATATCGTCTTTGATGGCCTGCGAATCACCCTGATTGATGGGTCTGTGATAGACTACAGCGATTCGACCTTCATGATTGAGCTTGAGAAGCGCTCCAATGATGTGCTTCCACAAAATGCAACCCTTACTGGAAATGACATCGATTACACCAGTGATGATGGGTATATCCACATCAATACCATGGGAGCTGCTCAGCCAGTCGTTCTTATTGACCTGATACTTGGGATTGCCATCCTGAGTACAGCGAGTCTAGTTGTGGTCCTCGGGGTGCTCCATGTAAAGGGACGGATAACCCTTCCAATATCTCGCCTAAAGGGAGCCTTCAGACATGAGAGCACACCGCCTCCCAACATGTAGAATCTAGAGCTAGATATCAGAGCAAACTAGAAATTCACATTCTTTTCACTAAGGAGTAGGTGTAAGATACAAATGACGGCTGCAATCTGCCCCCGGTGCGGTTACAATGAAACTGCGATAGTTAGGAAAGAGCTATTGGGGCCTGGCAAGTACAAGAAGAGCTGGCGATGCCCAAGGTGTAGCAACACATGGGAGTCAAAGGACTAGACGAAACGGTTAAAATCAGATAGTGTCCGAAGTCTGATGCACTGCGGAGGTTGCCAAGCCAGGTCAACGGCGCAGGGTTTAGGTCCCTGTTCAGTAGTGATCTGCGAGCTGCTTGCCAGTTCGTACGCGAATCGCGTGTTCGAATCACGCCCTCCGCACCATACCTTGTTATTTTTGAATACGATAGACAAAGATATCCTGATGATTATGCCAGCTGAGATAGTGAGGCGCATGTGCTATTCTCTCGAATCCGCAAGAGAGGTAGAACTGATGTGCGTATTCCATAAAATCACCAGTATCGACACGAATAACGTCAATGAGAGGGTGTCCTTTCCCGATTTCCTTGATTGATTCCATCATCTTTGTGCCAACACCACATCGTAGGTGATCGTGATGTGTGATAACAGAGGTGATGACAAGAGCTTTCCAGTCGAATCGAATGCTACTATATCCAACGATTTCATTGCTCTTGGAATCAAATGCGACTAGGATTCTTCCAAATTGAGGAAAAGTGGTATAGACATCGATTTTTAGCAGCTCGTCCTCAAGAAAAGGAGTGCCAAAGTTCTCAGCCTGTAGAATCATCTTCTCTATGACTTCTCTATCATCGAACTGATACTCGCGTATGACAATGGTCATGGCATAGGATACTCGCAACTGTGACTTAAGAAATTCGCATCTCGGTTTCCGTGCATGATAGTCACTCTAGGTGATGATGTTCCTCAGAGATTTGTGACCTATTAGTGGACTCAAATCAAGCGACTCGAACTTGTTGAAGGCAAGGTTAAGCATCAGCAACTTTGTGCAAGCTCGAAGAGGCAAGAGATCAATTGCTTGAAACCTGTTCTTTGAAAGATTGAGAGATTGCAACTCCTGACAGGATGACAATGGCTCCAAATCAATTCTTGTAATGCGATTCAACTCCAGTATGAGTTCTTTCAGAAGTTTGCAATGTGACAGGGGGTTCAAGTCGACCTCTTCCAGGTAGTTTTGCTCAAGATTGAGTGACTGTAGATTGGATCTTGATAAGGGTGCAAGATCGATTTTGGAGAGCTTATTCGATGCCAAATTGAGCATTTCAAGGGAGGGCAACTCCACTAAGTCAATAGCGCTCAAGCTATTCATATCAAGATTGATGCTTGCTAGGCTTTCACATTCTACTAATGGGTTTAGATCGATGTGCTCCAATTTGTTGAATTGAAGGTCCAAATTCGTAATGGTGTGTAGACCTTGTAACGGCGACAGATCGATATCAGTGACATTACATGATCTAATTGTCAGATTTCGTAAGTTTTTGCAGATTTTCAACTCGGATAGGTCAAGGTCGAGCACTTCTGGGCGATAACTCAGCTCAATCTCCTTTGAATCCACATCAAACTCGACCATTTCCTGCTGCTTTACTAAGGACCATTCGCTTCGCGTACCATCGTCAAAGACATACTGCAGCGCATCTTCCTGTCGCCATGGCACCCATTCCGCTGTAGCATACCGAATAGCACATTTCACCAATTTTACTCGAGTTCAAGTGAGAATCAATGAATTTCAATCAATTTCATCTATCTATTGAAGGGATTCTCGAAAGATAATATTGTGGTAGCCTTCATCAGGACAGGAGGATTATCCATAAAGTAACTATTCTTAGCTCCCGATGACAATAAGATGCAGCTATACCACCTGCTCTTGAATGCGAATAACTTCTATGAGAAGGAACATGGGGTGGCAGTCGTGTTGGAACGCGCATCTCCAAATCTGCTTATCGAGATCGCGGATGGGTCAATGAAGCTACCTGTCTTCGATAGAGCGATGAAGAAAGGGATTATCCCTCCCAAATCCAATACAGGATTGTTAGTTCAACTCTCGCCCATCGCACCATCTTTACATCTATCTGATTCCGACCTCAGATTTCATCTTACTAGGAGGAATGCATACCTGTTCATGGTATCAGTATACTCCTTTAGAACTTCAATTGGATACCCGACATTCCGAACAGACGAGAAGACATCGACAGCCATCGCTTCTGCTGTAGGACGGGCGTGATACGGTTGTTTGCACTCTTCCCTTAGGTTGGCGCACTCCTTACAAAGGGAACAGCTCCCAGCGAATAGTAGAAAGGTCTTGACATTGCCTGCAAGGAATACCTCTTTCTCTAATTCTAGCAGTTTATTGTCAAAATCTCTGACCAGATCATGTCGCTCATCTATACTATCAAGTTTCTTTCCAAGATGAAAGATAGCTATGTCTGTGTACTCGCTAAAGAACTCCCGACATTCGGAAACGGAAAGAGTGTTCGGCGGACATGCCGCGATTCTTCCATAGTCAGGACAACCAAACTTGCATTTCATTCGGACCCAGTTAGATACTATAATATCGTCAGGTGTAGTCCACTTGAAATCTGAAAAACCATGCCTATGAAAGATTGCTTCTAATTCATCGATCGTTTGCGCCTTGCTATTCATAATGTGTCCTGTAAAAGAGTAATTTCGAAACTATTTGATTGTCTTTTAACGCAAGTATACTTGAATGATAATTGATGACACTACTGCGATTATCATAAATCGAATTCCTTGGACAGGAGAAACGGCCATAGATTCGCTTCTAGGTTACAGGAATTCTAGCCAAGGCAGGTACTTTGCATTTTCTGTCTATCTGAATGGTTCTTGTAGACTCCCACAGCCTCAGCACATGCAGGGCGCATGTATACAATTCTCTTCAATGCAGATGGAGGGGAGAATGCTTCTTGATCATGACTCCTTCTTCTGTTCGCAGTGCGACCGGATAGGAGAACAAGGATGGCTATCGAAAATGCAATCATTGCGAGCAAGATGCCGAGATTCATACTTAGTCGATTGTTCAATCTATTAAAAGATAGACTAATCGCGTAATGCTCTAACAGGTGTCTAATTGATTTCTTCTACCTAGCGTATGATATCTATCAGGTGCTCGATATTCTTCAGAGGTGTCAGATTGATCGATTTGATGTCATTATGAGCGATGTCGAGTGTTTCCAATTCAATGCAATTTCTAAGAGGTGCAAGGTTGATCGTTCGTAGTCTATTCTTTGAAAGATTCAGAAGTCGTATCTTCTTGCAATCTGACAGAGGGCTTAGGTTGATCCGCTCAAGCAGATTCGATTCCAATGTGAGATCTCTCAGATACAAGCAATGTGATAATGATGTCAAGCTGATTTTTTGTAGCCGATTGTGCGCTATATTTAGAAACGTGAGGTGGGGACTTTTGGACAAAGATTTGAGATTGATTGTAGAGAGCTTGTTCGACCCAAGATGAAGAGTTTCAAGTGATGGTAATCCTACAAGATCAATCTCGGTCAGATGATTCATATCGAGATTGATGTGTTTCAACTTTGGGCAATTCTCTATTGGTTTGAGATTGATTCCCTCAAGTCTGTTAAATCGCAGGTCCAAGCTTGCGAGACTGGGATGCATTTTCAATGGAGAAAGGTCAATCTCTGTTAGATTGCATGATTCTATCGTTAGATTTTGTAGTTTTTTACAGGATTTCAAGTCAGATAGGTCAAGATCAAGGACTTGTGGCTGAAATCTCAACTCGACGCTCTCACAATCACTGCTAAACTCGATTATCTCTTGCTGCTTGATAAGAGACCACTCACTTCGCGTACTATCATCATAAGTATGACGTATGGCATCTTCTTCACGCCATGGTACCCATTCATTCTTCGAATATGTGAGCGCACATCTTTTCATGGTGTCCTTCGGGTATCATACGGATTGAGAGATTTCAATGGATTTCAGATGTTATCTGGATATTATATCTTCGATTTCTTACAAGTATCAAGAATAGATGGCCACAGTCCATCTCGAAAGGTAATTATTGCCGTGCGTTTCATCAAATTGTGAGGGGTATCCATGAAGTATCTGTTTCTTGCTACTGATGATAACAAGATGCAACTATACCACTTGCTCTTGAATGCGAATAACTTCCATGATAATGGACATGAAGTTGCGGTTATCTTGGAATGCGCATCTCCAAAGCTGCTTATAGGAATAGCAGATGGATCGATGAAACTACCTGTTTTCGATAAGGCGATGGAGAAGGGAATCATTGATCATGCCTGCAAGGCATGCACGGCGGCATTCAATGCGACCGAGGCTGCTGAGAAGCTTGGAGTTCCACTAAAGGGAGAGTTGAGTGGTCATAGTGATCTGTTGGGCTTTGCTGCCACGGACTATTCGATAATTACATTCTGACCTGAATTCCAAATTGTTTTATCCTACCTAGTCACTTTACGTGATTGTGAAGTCTTCCAAGTACAAGGATATGCGGTTCTATTCCAGAGAAAGAGTAGAGGAAATTACTCAAAGTCTAGAAGAGATTGTTGTTATTCCCGTAAATGAAGCATTTGAAGGCGAAAATAGAGTCTATAGTTTAGGAGAAATGGAAGAGATCCTAAGAAGTGCAGATAAAATCGCGTCAGGAAAATGCGGGTGCAGAAGAGAGTATGGCAATTGCAATTCACCTTTGGATGGCTGCATTAGTCTAGATACAGTAGCAGACTATTATCTGGAGAATGAGCCTTCGACAGATAATACAATAAGTGTCGAAAAAGCACTTGAATTGCTCAGGAAAAGTCATGATGCGGGGCTAGTACATATCTCCTATACTATGAAGGATGACAAAAGGCCTGGTCTGATTTGTAGTTGCTGTCCGTGTTGCTGTCACACTCTTGGAAGCTTGGTCAGAGACGGAACGCACCCAAAGATGCTAACTTCCAAGTACATCGCAAGAAATGACGCTGAATCGTGTATACGATGTGGGAAGTGTGTAGATAGGTGCGCTTTCGATGCACGAGTGCTGACCAACGAGGTACTTTTGTATGATTCCACTAGGTGTTTTGGTTGCGGTTTATGCTTGTCAACATGTCCAAACAATGCAATCAGTCTGACTCCAAGAGAATAGTCATGCAAAGAATATGGCGCCGGGGATGAGATTTGAATTCGTGCCCTGTGTCTTCAAGATACACAGGGTCTCACGCGTCACGAAGACAGCGGTTTTCGAGACCGCCTCCATAGCCACTAGGAGACCCCGGCTTGCGGTAATGCTAGCACATCTGAATCATGATTTAATCTTTCTCATGAGCTTAGGTCGTCAAGAACCTGTTCCATGACCTTTCGAGCAGTGTCTGCAATACTATCAAGGGTCGCTTGTGACCTCGCGCCAATGTAGAGTCGTGCCTTTGGCTCAGTACCAGACACTCGAACGAGGACATAGGAGCCATCATTGCGCTCGATTCGAATGCCATCCTCCTCCAGAATCTGATCTATTCCTGAGAACTCAGGTACAAGAAGCTCTTTCACCTTTGAGAGGAATTTAGGCTTGATTGGGTCGGGACAGGACACATTCTCCCGGAGCATGGGATACTCGGGGATTGACCTCATTAGCTTGATACAACTGCCATTGCCCTCCTCTGTGACCATCTGAGAGATACGAGCAGCACCTATGATTCCATCCATCCACCTGCCGAATTTCATGAAGATCGGCTTCCAAGGCTCGGATGCGAAGATGATCTCATCACTATCCTTGGCTTCGAACGATTCCTGAAGGGATCCCAGTGGAGCCCTGACCACGGTACCCCCTGCTGCAGTGACGATTTCATCAATGACGCTCGAAGTGTCAATCGAAACGACGACTTTTCCACCATTGTTCCGTTCGACCTCATCTCTTGCGAAGAGCGCGATGATCCTGTTCTGATCAATGAAACGACCTTCTTCGTCAATCACTGCTATTCGATCCCCATCACCGTCATGGGCGATGGTCACTGCGAAATCTGAATCCTTCGCCATCTTCATGGTATCGACAAGATTGGCCGGTGAGGGCTCTGCGAGCCTTCCGGGAAAATGACCATCAGGATTGGAGTTGACGGTGGTGACCTTGAAGCCAAGCTCACGCAGCAGGTGAGGGGTATAGTTGCATGCTGCACCATTGGCCGTATCGATTAGAACTCGAGTCCCGTCACCCTTCTGCCCACGACTGAGAATGAAAGCCATAGCTCGTCTGAAATATGTCGGACGGATGTCCCAGGTCGATATCTTGCCGATCGATGCCCAATCAGCTACTAGGAACTTACAATCCTCTACGCGACTCTCAAGAAATACCTCCTCAGAACGGATAAACTCACGACCGCCAACAAAGAACTTGAACCCATTATCGCCTGGAGGGTTGTGACTTGCGGTAATGATCACTGATGCTGAGATACCCTCCAAGGTACTGTGAGAGGCCGTAGTAGGCATCGGTGCGCCATCTAAATCGACGACATTGGTCCCAGTGGATACTATCCCTGCGATAAATGCGTTCTTGAGCATCTCTCTGGATGTCCTTGTGTCGATTCCTACGCCTACATTCCCGTTGCCTTCTAGATAGGTGCCCAATGCACGTCCTAGGTCCAAAGCTAGGTTAGGTGTCACTTTCTCTGTGATTCCGCCACGAATTCCACTTGTTCCGAAGATTTTCAGTCAAATCATCTCCTAATTTGTCGGAAGTGCAAGATCAACGATGTCTTTCGATGCCTCACCTATTTTCAGAAGGCTATCGATCACATGAAGCTGAGCCTGAATGTCCCCATTTGGTGATGCCAAGATGTCCTGTCGGACCTTGGCGATGCCATCGATGAGCTCTTTCTCGGCAGCAATGACCCATGAGACCTTCTCGGAGTTGAACTTGAATAGGTTCGATACTGATTCTGAGTGCATTCTTTTTATCTGTTCGACAAGCGGCATCATCTTCTTGCTAATCTTGCTATCTACTGGATCGGAAGTCTTTCTTGCGATATCAACAGCAAGATCTGCGATTCGTTCAATATACTGTGCAGCGAGCCTGAAATCAAGCGCAGATACGGGATTGATGCCCATTGTTTCGGACATGCTAGGATACTGTATCGCGGATCGCAGCTCACGAACGATGAGGAAGAATAGACGGTCGACCTCCTCATCCCGCTCGATGACTGCATTGGCCATGTCGCGTTGTCCCTCAAAATAGGCATGCATAGCGTCGTTGAACATCCGTGATGTGATCAGATCCATCCGCTTCATGGCCTTGTCGACAGGCAATGTCGAAGGATCCACCAAGCATTGAATGATGATCTCATTCTCCGTCTCATCCGTGACCTCGAGGGCTACAAAGCGCTTGATTATCCGCTTCAGCTCGTCACGATGCTTGTTTGTTAGGGGCTTTTTGGATACGATCCGAATCTCATCGAAACCCAGCAAGTACTTGCTAGTGATGGACCATCTTAGGTTAGGCTCGATAGGAATCGAAGTCGAGCGTGTTTCCCCTGCCTTTGAGTATCTGGGATCGATAATCAGACACCCGTCTTCACGTTCTGAAACTACCACCGGATCTCCTTTCTTCAGATTCTGTCTGGATACCCACTGCTTTGGCAGTATTATCAAGAAGGACCCTCCTTTTTCCTCATTCGTATCCTTATCTTTCTGGACTCCGGTTTGTTGTAGGCGTCTGATATTCACGTCTTCCGACCTCACGCATCCCAGTCGCGCGCTCTGGGATAGTTCGTTGGCACTAATACACTTAACGCACGAGCAGTTAGATATCTTTAGGCAGCTGTTTAAAACGGATTCCTCGTCATTAGTTTTGGTGACCAGTTGACTCAGACAACTCGACGAGATTTGCTCCGGAAGCTTGTATCTTCAGGATATCAGGTATCTCCAGATGCGTTAGACTATATCACAAGTCTTGATGCTCCAGAGGACATTGTACAGATAATAGAGTCCTCAAGTGCGGATGTTCCTCCAGTCATCTCAAGAGATTTTCTGAAATCGATCCTTGAGAAATCATCTGAAGATATAGTAACTGAGATTGATTTGTCCGAACTGGAATCACCAGAACCTGTCGTTGAGCTGGAAGTCGAACGAGTCCAACCTGATATGGAGATAGAGCCTGAGCCAGAGGAAAGAATTCGAGTCTTGAAGAACCCTGAGTTCGATAAAGTGGGCTCAGCAGGCACGGTAGAGGATTTTCTTGCCCTATTCAACGATCGATTCGACCGGATCAAGAGGATCTACATGTCCCGTATTGACACACAAGTAGCACTGTCACCGGGAGTCGCGAAGCTACAACGATATGATGCTCGAAGGACTCGGCTAATCAGTCAGGAGGGTGGAAAAGCCCAGAAACGGGTTAGCCAAACAGTTCTCGGGATTGTATCTAGCAAGAGTGTAGCCAGATCACGTAATATCATTATTGAACTAGAGGATGCTGAGGATTCTATAATATGTATCATTCCTGCGGGACGAGAAGGATTACAGGGAGTGCAGCTTTTTGAGAAGGGTAACTCCATCCTTCTTGATGAAACCCTTTGTATCTCAGGATATGTCGATCAGGATGGGCGTATGATTGCGAATGATGTCATATTTCCTGATATCCCGACTGCAAGACCGATTGGACGTGCGAAAAGAGAGGTGTATGCAGCATTCATCTCTGATATTCATGCAGGAAGCGAGGAATTCCTAGAAGACGAGTTTGATACTTTTGTCGACTGGCTCAATGGAAAGGATGTTGATGGTGCTGACAAGGATCTTGTCAAACGGATAGAGTATCTTTTCATCGCAGGAGATCTAGTTGATGGCATCGGTGTGTACCCGAACCAAGAGAAGAACCTCAAGATTCCAGATATTATCGGGCAGTATGATCTCATTGCCAAGAAGCTGAAACGAATAAACAAGAACGTGACCATCATATCGATTCCAGGAAACCACGATGCATCAAGACAAGCACTTCCGAAACCCCCGATCCCAGAACAATTTGCAGAGCCGCTCTACAAACTGGGAGATAGAATGATGCTTATGGGAGACCCTGCTCAAATCCAGATAGAGGGGGTCGACATTCTTTTGACACATGGAGACTCAATGGATGATCTTGTCGTGAATACGCCAGGAGCTTCCTATGTTGCACCAGCCACTGGGATGGTCGAGCTTTTGAAGAAACGGCATCTCGCTCCAGTGTATGGAGGAAAGACAGAGTTGGCGCCCTTGCATAGGGATTGGCTCGTCATAGATACGCCCCCAGATATCGTCCACTTCGGCCATGCACACCATAATGCAGTCGACAACTACAGAGGAGTTCAGATCATCAATTCAGGTACTTTCCAGGACCAGACCGACTTCATGCGAAAGCAAGGGATAGTCCCGACACCAGGTATTGTCACACTGGTCAATCTCAAGACCGGGCAGCCTGATGTGCGATTCTTCTTTGACATGTCGAAACTGAATGGCGCCAATAGCTCGATGTAGCTAGATTATCCTGTGATTTCCTTGGATATCTTCGATAGGCGAGCGTCCTCGTCCAAGATTGTAGCGATGTGAGTCTTACTAATCGCTAGGCGTATCTTCTTGGTACGACCATACCGGCCTTTGGAAACCACTGTCGTATTGATTAGGCCAAGCATGTCAAGCTCGCTGATGAGGTCTCCAACGCGCCTTTGCGTTAGGGTATCGATTGACATCTTCTCAGCAATCTCAGCATATGCATTGAAGCACTCTCCAGTAAAGATGTCCCGCTTTCCGGTATTGGATAGTGCATATACTGCAAGAAGAACTGCCTTGGATTGCATTGGAAGGGTCTTCACAGTCTCAGTGATATTATCGCGCTCGATGAACTTCTGTGCCTCTCTGACGTGCTCTTGGAGGACCTTACTGTCGCCCTTTCGTTCGGCAAGTTCTCCTGCCGCTCGTAGAAGATCAAGAGCGCGTCTGGCATCTCCATGCTCTTGCGCAGCAAGGGCTCCTACAAGGTTTATGACGCCTTCATCGATGATAGCTTCTTTGTTGAATGCGAGCTCGACCCTCTGTTCTAGGATGCCTCGTAGCTCGACCGCGTTATAGGGCGGAAAAATGACCTCTTCTTCGCCAAGTGTAGAGAGGACTCGCGGGTCAAGGACATCCTTGAACTTCAAGTCATTACTGATTCCTATGATAGAGATCCTGCTATTCTCAAGGTCACCATTCATCCTCGTAAGCCCATAGAGAATGTCATTGCCTTGGTTGATATCTCGCTTGACTAGGCTATCGACCTCGTCCAGAACGACAACGAAGATCGTAGGCTTGGAATCCAGTTTCTGCATCAGTATATTGCGAATCTCATCAGTTGGCAGACCTGTGAAAGGTATGGATGAGCCATCGGGCATAGTGGCGTTGATATCCTCACATAGCTGACGTAATACGCGATAATTTGTGCCGACAATCCTGCAGTTGACATGGGCTCTAACGGGGACCTTTACCTGACTCTGTTCAGCCTTTGAGATAAGTAGGTCTAATACGTACTTGGCAACTACCGTCTTGCCGGTTCCAGTCTTCCCATAGCAGAGAATGTTCGACGGTGGTGCACCTCGAAGGGCAGGCCCCAAGATTGACCCGATCCGATTCATCTGCTCATCTCTATATGGCAGCTCGTCTGGTACATAGGTAGGTCTGAGAGAGTCACGGTTCCTGAAGATCGGATTGCCATCGATGAACTTGTCAAATAGTTTGTTGAGTTTCGGAGGGGGTTTAGCCAACTGTTTCTATCAACTCCAACATGAGTTCCACTGGATTTCCACTGGAATCATACTATTTCCACTGGAACCCGTTTGTCAGATAAAGGTACGTATTACTTGAATTGTGTCACTTTCGGAGGGTTCATGTGCTTTTGACAGGTTGCCAGATTCGATTATCTTGAAACTCAGGGACCTTGAGATTGCTCTTCAATCGATGGAACGGACCAGTGAGCATGAGGTGTCCCTCGAGAGCTATCCAACCCCAGCGAATATCGCAGCAGCCATCCTGTATGCGGCTCAGATGGAACACAACGATATAGAAGGCAAGGTCATCTGTGATTTGGGATGTGGGGATGGTATTTTTGCACATGGTGCTGCCCTTCTGGGAGCTGCCCAGGTCATCGGAATTGACCTACATAGCAAAGCCTTAAAGGCGGCCCGAAGGAATTCTTCGTTGTTCGAGACAGCTAAAGTTAACCTTGTACTTGGTGATGTTAACGCTCTAACGTTTAGGATGCCAATAGACACCGTCGTGAGTAATCCACCGTTTGGAACCAAGAAGCGCGGTGCGGACTTGGAGTTCCTTAGAAAGGCAATATCGATTGCCAAGGTCGTGTATAGTATACATTTAGCAGGCGAAACGAACAGAAAATTCCTAAGTGATGCGATTCGGAAATTGGGAGGGTCGGTGGCCCAAATAGAAACATTCCAATTCCCGATCCCAAAGATCTACGAATTTCATAGGAAAAGTAAACATCTGGTCAGTGTTGATTTGTATCGTATAACCATAGATGAGCGTGAATAGAATGGCGGATGTAAAAAGCGGTGATACCGTTGTGCCAGGCGAGCAGTTGTGCGTGATAGAGGAGTTAATGCCTGGTTTTGGAACATATGAGAAAGAGGGCGTTGTGTTTTCTGCAACCGCAGGTTCAGTTGAGATGAACCTGAAGGAAAGAAGCATCAGTGTGAAGACAGGAAAAGGCGGAAGCAAACTGGCACTGCCTGTCAAGGGAGATATACTGGTAGGAGAAGTAGTAGTCGCCTACGACCAACGAGCTGAGGTAAACCTCGTAAAGAGAAATGGAGAAGATGTCCTTAGCGGCATTCTTGGAGAGATTCACATTAGCAATGTGACCCGACGATATATCAAAAGCATGCAGGATGCCATAAAACCTGGTGATATCATCAGGGCGGTAGCATTGAACACTCATGAGATACCGGTTCATCTCTCACTAGTAGGTCCAGATCTCGGAGTGCTTGCGGGTAACTGCTCAAAATGTGGAAACAAGCTCACCCTAACGACGTACAACAATTTGATATGTCTGAGGTGTGAGAATCGCGAAACTCGTGAAGTGGCAAAGGACTACGGAACTATGTTCGGGTTAGAAACTCGACAAGACCTTGCACCAAGGCGCAGATCCCCGCCTCGAAGATATGATGATAGGCGTGATGACAGGCGAGGAGGCGACAGAAGACACTCCGACCGCGATCGCGGAGATCGCAGGGGTGGTGGAGACCGCCGGTATGGCGATCGGCGAGGCAATGACAGAAGACGCGATGATAGAAGGAGAAGATAGTCATGGAACCAAAGATAATAGAACATAGTCGATATGAATTGAAGATCGAAATTGGTGGAGAGGGACATTCTTTCCCTAATTTGCTACGAAAGACGCTATTGGAGGAGCCAGCGGTGGAGTTTGCTGGCTATAACATAGATCATCCACTTCTAGCTAGTCCAGTCTTTACCCTGAGAACCAGCAGAAGACAAGCGAACGTGGTCATGAGAGAAGCACTTGAGAAGATGCTCGCTAGAACTGAAGAGTTTCGCAAGAGTTTCGCTCAAATCGCAGCAGACCATAGTGTTGATTGATATTCGATTTGATAAGTAGGAATGGTGAGATTGTTGTGGGACAGTTTGCTTGTCCAACATGACTCCATTGACTCGATAATGAGTGACAAGGGACTCGCTCAAATTGGCGATAACCTTGTCAATTTCTTCTATTCTCTAGCAAAATCTGTCGTTCTGGAGTGCATGTCAGGGGAGAAGGTGCGCGATAAGGTCCTTGCAAAGGCGATTAGAGCGACTGCATTGTATCAGCATATCGGTCGTAGAACCGATGCGGGTCGGGCGGCCGATGCGTATGAGGCCATTATTGCATGGCTATGGATGAAAGGGAAACTTGATGCGGATTGGGCAATTACCCATCTTGCAGAAAACCTGAAGATTGAGAAGACAACGAATCGGAAGCAAGAAGGAGAGATTGCTGCTGAAGCATTCAGATTGCTCCTCGAGATGATCGCGGATCGCCTTCCAATGTGATCGGATTCGCGTTTGTGTTGATGTAGTAAGCCTTTAATTGACTTGAGTTCCGTTGGTGCAGAATACGAGGGAGACAGATAATGCAGTTCTGTGATGAATGCGGTGCAATGATGATGCCTTTCAAGGACGAGGATGGCTCTGCGAAGTTGAAATGCAGAAGCTGTGGACACATCATGGATGGTGGTAATACCCTCAAAGTATCACAGAAGATTGAGAGAACACCACGAGATAAGATAGTAGTCGTTGATGACGAATCGATACCCATGCCAAAGACTGCTGCGTCCTGTCCGAAATGTGGGCATAACGAAGCATATTACTGGACGGTCCAAACCCGCCGAGGTGACGAAGGAGCTACAGAATTCTACAGATGCACTGAATGCAAGTACACCTGGCGAAACTATGGGGGATAGAACAACCCTTACGATATCTGGTCAATTGTAAGTGTACTTCTTATTCATTACTACTGTAAGTAAGAATGAGTGTGCTAGATTGGCTAGTGAGAAGTCCTACATGAGAAAGCGCAGACATGCTAGTCTGAAGAGGGTTAAGGATCTTCGTATTGACACACCGGGACCAATCAGGGTAATATGCATAGTAGTAGAAGCCGTTGATGGTGTTGCCTTAGTTCAGGATATCATGGATATACCTGGAAAACAAGGGACTATTCGCGTCAATGTAGAGGGACAGCTCGCTGTAGCTGAGAAGTATATGTTAATAGGGGATGTGAAGATGACTACAGGTCCTGATGGAAAAGACCTGAGGCTTAGCGTGTCCTCAAGTTACAACATCAATGCATTGGACATAAAAGCTTACAAAGAGTCTCTGACACTAGAGGAAAGAATTAATCAAGCATTTGTAAGATGAGAATGTTGTCTGGAGGAAGAATAATGTTTCATGCGACCCTTGACAGTACGAAGACTTGGAAACAGATCGTGGATGCACTGGCCACTTTATTGACTGACGCCCATTTTGTGATAGCAAAAAGTGGGATTGTCCTGAACCAACTCGACTCTTCGAAAGCTGCGATGGTAAGTCTGAATCTACCAGCAGGAGTGTTCCAAGAGTACGTTTGTGAGGGCGAATTCGACGTGTGCCTCGGGATTGATGAGCTGGTCAAAGTCAGCAAGAGAATGGCTGGCGATGATAGACTTGAATTCGATCTGGTAAAGACGGATCAAAAGTCAGACAGATTTGACCGCTTTGAGATCAAGATGCTTGGACAAGCATCAAGAAAGTTCAGCCTACAACTTCTCACTCCACCTGATGAGAGAAGCAAGAAGCCCGGACTACAATTCGCGGTAAGGGCAGAGATGTTTGCTGACTCATTCAAGCAAGCTGTCAAGGACATTGGAGTCGTATCGAATTATCTTACGATCAAGGCAGGCTCGGACTCAGTGGTGTTTCTTGGAGAAGGAGACACTGGAGAGGCAGAGGTCGCCCTGAAGAAAGGTGATGATGAATCCGCTCTATTCGACCTCAAGGCTGACAAGGATGTCAGGGCAAGATACTCACTAAGCTACCTGTCGGAGATAGCAAAGGCGATGGCCGCAGATAGTGTGGTCCTTCAGTTCGATGGAAACAAGCCTATCGCCATTGATTTTGGGATAGCAGAGAGCGGTCGAATCAGTTTTGTGCTAGCACCTATCATTGAAAAGAATTAGAATGTCGAGGGCAGGATATGGCCCCAGATAAGAGTATACGAACCAAGAAAATGATCCAGTTGATGTTCCAAGACTACTATAGGACAAATCACGATACGGTAGATATCCCGGACAGGGTTCATAATAGAGAGTTTGGACTGGAGAATTGGGACTATAGTTGGGTGTGCAAGAGGCGAAGAGAGGAACGCGATGATGGGAAGGAGATATGGGTAGGATGTGGAAGAAATGGACGATCTTTTGCCAACCTACAGACCTGCCCCCACTGTGGTGCTCAGGGCCTGCAAACCACACGATGGTCAAGACATATTGGCTATAGAACAAAAGATAATCTCTTGAATGACCTTGTGAAGACTGTCCCGCATAGTGTCTATCATTCAGCAGCATTCTATAATGTACCCGTTGCGAGGTCCATGGCCGAGAAGGAGTGGATAGGCGCGGAACTGATTTTTGATATCGATGCGGACCATCTGGATGCGCCATGTGCCTCGAAGCATGATGTATGGCAGTGTAGCAATCATGAATGCGGAATCACAGGAAATGGACCTCATCCGGACAATTGCCCTGATTGCGATGGAACAGCATTTAGATCACTGAAATGGATATGTGATGAATGTTTGACAGCGGCTAAGAACAATACCATCAAGCTGTATGACAAGTTCCTGACCAAGCACTTTGGATTGGACCCTGAGAAGATTCAATTGAATTATAGCGGTCATAGAGGGTTTCACGTCCGAGTACAGGATCCTCTCGTCTTCAATCTGGACTCGAATGGACGAATGGAGCTGGCACACTATGTTATAGGATTGGGACTGAATAGCACAATTACTACAGAAGGATATCTACGAATCAAGCCCACAGGAGAGCTGAGGAACTGGCAATTACCATCTATTGCTAGGAAAATCGCTGATGCAATGATAGAGTTCATTGATTCCATTGAGAAGTACAAAGGTAATGAAACATGGGTCAAGAGCCTGCAATTGTACAAGGAAGACGCGATTGAGGGGTTGCAGAAGAATCCACCGATTCTAAGTGCAAAAGTGAAGAAGGTAGGACCAAAGTATTGGCAGGAGATTGCGAGTAAGGCAGCAATATTGTATAGTGCTGAAATCGATCAGCCTGTGACGACTGATATTCACCGTGTCATCAGACTAATAGGAAGTCTGAATGGAAAGACAGGGTTCGCTGTGTCTGAGCTATCGAGGGATAATCTGACAGATTTCGATCCATTGACACATGCCATTGCTTTCAAGGAGGGAACTCTAAAGGTTTCAATACCTGACAGAGCGATAACAATACCTGAGATACGGATTGGAGGAAGTATATATGGTCCGTTCAATGATTCTATAGAGGAGCTACCTACGCCTGCAGCGGTGTTCCTACTTTGTAAGGGGATGGCATACCTTGAGTGAGATTGGATATGATGATATTCGGGAGCTATGGAAGGATGAGAAGGATAGGAGGGACCTTGGATATCTGGAGGATCTGAAACTAAGCAAGGTGATAAAGTATCTTTCAAAGATACGACAGTCGCTTGCTGAAATACCATCCGACAACGCACTTCAGGTCGAGCTGCTGCAAGAAGAAGGAATCAATGTCGAATTCATGGTCAAAGACCTCTTGATGATTCGACGGAATAAAATCCTGAGAATTGTGCTTAACGCAGAAAGAATGACTGGGTCCATGACTCTTGCAGAAGAGGAATTCTACAATCGGCTTCTTAGAGCGGTGGAAAGTCATTCTGAGTTCATCAATGAGGCCATAATGGGGAAGCCGGTTCCTACCATTACAAAGTCTAAATCCAAGAAGACCGAGAAGACTGCTCCGGTGAAGGAAGATATCCCAGAGGATGAGGCTCTGGAGTATATCATGGTTCGGTTCCTTCGACCTATTGAGGATGCCATAGTGGGGCTCGATGAAGTTGTGTACGGTCCATTTG
This sequence comes from Candidatus Thorarchaeota archaeon, assembly GCA_048884965.1. GTDB lineage: Archaea > Asgardarchaeota > Thorarchaeia > Thorarchaeales > Thorarchaeaceae > MP5-2226. Next base: position 17,895 of record JBHLQH010000007.1, read on the forward strand.
AAAAAGAGGATGTGGCAACGATTCCTACAGCGAATGCGAAGACTTGGCTTAGTGATGGAACTGCTGTCAGGATAATGCCATCGAAAAGTGATGGGGACACGTAGATGGAGATAGAGACCATCAAGAAACAGCTGAAGGGCATCTCAGAGGGACTACAGAGCGAGCGAGAGTCTATTGATGATGCTTTTGAAAGACTTGTGGTCGCAGCGACCAACGTGTTCCGACTGGTTGATGGACAAAGCAGAACACTTTCAGTGCTTCAAGGTTCTCCAAAAGAACTGCATGGCTTCGTTCTAAGCCTTATTTCCGAGATCAAGAGAAAATCCCTAGATTCCACCGGACAAGCGGTGGTAGACCTCAACAACCTGATAAAAAGCCTTGATGAACAAAGCGAATAGAAAGCTCTAAGAGGTAGTGGCATAAGAGGGAAAGTATGTTCTCAGGTCGACGGCTGCTTTTGATTGCCACAGGTGCGATTGCCATTATACTCGCAATCACTGGCGGCTTGATCTATCCTTTGGCTGGTGGGGATATTGGTAGTATTCTCATATACGAGATAATCGTTATTCTTGGAATTTTAGGCATTCTTCTCCTGATAGACAATCGAGGATTGGAAGAATCCTGATTCTGCAAACTTTTAATATGGGAATCATTTTCGCTCAATCATCCAGCCCTTTCACCAAATATTGGTGGTAATTGGTCATGACCGAAATAGATGAAAAAGCCGGTCCTCCGGCTGTTCTGATTGATCCCATCGACATGTCAAAGCTCGATTCTGGGTTCCGAAACGAGATTAAGAGTATGCCAGATGGTGGCGAACTTAATGCTTGTTTTGCATGTTCTACATGCACAGCAGCTTGTCCCATTGCGAACATCTGGAAATACAAGCCGCATCAACTCATCCGCATGATAATTCTTGGTATGCGCGAGGAGGTGCTTTCCTCTGAGGAGATATGGCTGTGTTTGACGTGCTTCCAGTGTCAAGAACGATGTCCTCAGAAGGTACGAGTGACGGACATCTTCTTTGATTGTAAGAATCTAGCAGCAGAGGAAGGGAAGATTCCAGACAATATCGTGAATCTTGCCAAAGAGCTCATGGACAAAGGTCAGCTCTATGAAGTCACGGCAGATTGGGAAAGAGAGGATATGGATCTTGAGCCAGCAGTACCTGGACTCTCGACTGATGAAATAAAGGCCATATTGAAAGAAACGAGGACTGCAAAGATCGTTGGAGGGAAGAACTAGGTGCCGACCTACAATCTCTACATGGGATGCAGTGTACCTGCAAACTATCCGAACTATGAAACATCCATGATCAAGGTAGCACAGGTCTTTGGTATGGAACTCGAGTATTTGGAGGGAGTAGCATGTTGTGGAAGTCCTAACCTGCGAGCTATTGATTACATGGGATGGCTTACTGTCAATGCGCGAACCCTTGCTATCGCAGAGAAGAATGGACATGATATAGTAACGCCTTGTAACGGATGTTTTGCATCACTGAAAGATACCTATCATTTCTTGAAGCATGACAAGGAGTATCTGAAGAAGGTCAATGAGACACTGAAGAAGGAAGGGTTGGAATTCAAGGGAGTGTCAAAGCCAAGACATTTCGTCGAGGCACTCTATTCAGACATTGGAATTGAAGAAATCAAGAAGAAGATCACAAAGCCCTTGGATGGTGTGAATATCGCCATTCACTATGGCTGTCATGTCCTCAGACCTCAGGATGTAACGGAGTTCACACCGGAGATATTGCAGGAGCTGGTACGAGTAACTGGAGCTACTCCAATAGACTATCCACTCTGGAAGCAATGCTGTGGTGCCACTGTATTACCTGTAAATGAAGGAATTGCAGTCAGATTAGCACGTGACAAGCTCAAATCGATGAAGGAATCCGGTGCCGAGTTTGTAACTGTAGTATGTCCTGCTTGTGGAAATCAGCTTGATTTGCAACAACTAGGACTCAAGGACTCGTACGGAGAAGAGTACAATCTTCCAGTCCTTCTATATCCGCAGATTCTTGGTCTTGCTATAGGACTTGACGAGGACACAGTAGGCCTCTCAATGAATCGTGTTGCAGCGTCCCCAATCTTGGATCATCTGACTGAATGAGGTGAATGAGTAATGTCTGATTCGGTCCTTATCATAGGCGCAGGAGTCGCAGGACTCACTGCGGCGGTGGAGCTGGCTGATTCAGGGGTCAAAGTCGTTGTTGTAGAAAGATTACCTACAGTTGGAGGGAATGCACTGGATTTGTACAAGGCTTTCCCAACGGACGATTGTTTCTATTGCTTCGAAGGAAACCGCTGGCGACCTGGAATCAGGAAGTGCTTCTATCGTAGTGCACTGCTTGATCAGCCAAACATCGATCTGAAGATTAGCTCACAAGTCACGAAAATAGCCGGCACGCCCGGGAAGTTTAATGTGACTATCAAGGTTGAGCCACAATACGTGGATGCCAAGAAGTGTATAATGTGCGGCTTGTGTATAGAGAAATCAAAGGCATTTGCACTTGTATCACCACAATGTCAACCTCAATCTGTAACTTACAATCCCGATAGAAACGACGATGGAGCCAAGACAGCTGCAGAGGAATGTCCTACTAGAGCAATAGACTTGGGAGCTCAGCCAACAGAGGAAACCATCAATGCCTCTGATATCATAGTAGCCACAGGTTATCATGAGATGCGACCTGTTTCAATGGACGAGTACGGCTACGGGAAGTATCCGAATGTGGTAACACAACTAGAGCTAGCCCAAATACTTGACCCCAATGGTGAGTCAGAAGGTGTGCTTGTACGACCATCGGATGGTGCACCTGCCAAGCGCGTGTTGATGGTTCAATGTGTGGGCAGCAGGGATGAGAATTACTATCCTTACTGCTCCAAGATCTGTTGTGTATTCGCACTAAAACATGCCAACATCCTTGTTCAAGAGCGTGATGGTGTCAACGTCAGCGTGGTATACATGGACATCCGTACCTATGATAGGCATGAACGCTACTACCGAGATGCAAGAGAGAACGGAGTTGAGTTCGTACGTGGACGCATAACTCGGGTCGAGCCTCATGATGAGAATACCCTTGACGTCATAGTGTATGACTCACTCTTGGATAGATACCTCAAATTCACAGTTGATCTATTCGTATTGTCCTCGGCATTAGAGCCTCCCGAGGGAGGAGATGAGATAATCAATAGTCTTGGGCTAAAGACAGCAAGTGGGTTCGTTGCGCCTGCTGACCTCGCGACAGAGGAAGAAGTCGTTGCTGGAGAACACGTCTATGCGTGTGGTACTGCGCTTGGGCCAGCTGAGGTTCCTGAGAGTGTGACACAAGCAAGAGCAGTGGTATCAAAGATTCTACAAGGGAGGAAACGATAGAATGACAGAGAGCAAAAAATCATCAGTACTCCTATGTACTTGTGGCAAGCAGCTTGGATTGGACTTTGATCTCCTCTCATCAGAGCTTGGAAAGAGCGATTTTGTTTCCTCAGTGGTCGTACATGATACCTGTTGTCAGGAAGGAGGACTTGACAGCATTGTCGAATTGATGAAGAAGACCAATGGTCATCTTGTCATCGCTGCATGTACCAATCAGAAGATACAGCCAAGGATCGATGCGTTCCTCAGAGAGAAGGATATAGATCCCTCCATGATACGCTATGTGAACATTCGTGAGCAGTCTGCATGGGTCCATAGCGATATGGCGAGCGCCACAAAGAAATCCTTGGATATGATACGGGGAGTTGTTGCTGCATCTGGCCTGTCCCAGTCCTTACACATCGAACAAAAGGATGTCAAGAGCCATGTCACTGTGATTGGTGGGGGCATTGCAGGATTGGAAGCGGCAATCAGCCTGAGCAATCTTGGATATGATATCACGATACTAGAAACCTCTGATAAGCTAGGAGGGCATGTGTTAAATCTCCCAGTCGTGGCTCCGACAGGCAAGAGCGGTAGTGAGATCCTCCATGGTAGGCTTGAAGCGGTTGAGAAGAATAGTAGCATTAACGTATTGACCAATGCCCAGGTTCGCTTCTTCGAGGGCGAAATGGGTAATTTCACTATCCATTATACAAAGAATGGTGAGGATGCTACTGTAGCGACATCTGCTGTGGTAATGGCAACTGGCTTCAAGGAGTTCAAGCCTGTACAAATGGATGAGTACCGTTATGGTAAGAACACCGATGTCATCACCCAATACGAGCTGTCTCAGATGATTACCTCAGGTACTATCAAGAGACCCTCGAATGGGGAGGATATCAAAGAGGCGGTCATGGTCCAATGTGTCGGAAGTAGGTCGGAGGATTACAAACGGGATTGCAGCAAACTCTGCTGTACATTCGCCATTGATAATGCAATAGAGCTGAAGGAGCATTTGTCTGGCGTCAATGTTCGAATAGTCTACATGGATATTAGAGTGCCGTTCGAGAACGAGATGATCTACAAGAGATCTAGGGAGATGGGGGTGGACTTCATCCGAGGCCGTATCGGTATGGTCTGGGAGAAGGGTGACCAGACCTATGTCAAGATCTATGACTCTCTCATGGACCAGTACTTCGAGGTACCTACCGATCTACTTGTCCTCTCTACGGCGATTCTACCTGGTGATGGACTCGCAGAGCTATCAGAGACCCTTGGATATGTACTGGATGATGGTGGACACATCAAGGAGCTATATGGAAAGCTCCGGAGAAATGAAACCAGGCGACGAGGAGTGGTTGCTGTTGGCGCTGTCACACGACCCCAATTCGTCTTTGAGGCCGTCACGGACGCACAGGCAGCATCACTAGTGCTCCACAACGAATTGCAAGGAGGGAAGATAGAGTCCCTTGCACGTGGAGCGGTCCTTAATGTCGATGACTGCGTGGGCTGTAGTCTTTGTGCACAGCAATGCCCTCGTGGGGTGCCTCTTATGATTGAACAGACGGAAGCGGAGGAGCTCGATGAGGACCAGAAATTCCTCTTCAAGGCAGCGATTGATACGCTGAATTGTCATGCGTGCGGGGTCTGTCAAAGCCTCTGCCCTTCAGGAGCGACCCAGCTCAACTTCATCAGCAACGATCAACTCTGGTCACAGATTGAGGCGACGCTGAATGGTGCAGGAGCAGAGGACCAAATCACATTGTGCTTCTATTGTGAGGAGTGTGCTGTATCCACTATTGACATAGTCGGAACTAGGAAGATGGAGTATTCAGCGAATACTAGATTGATTCCAGTGCCGTGTGCAGGCCGTGTTAGCATCATCGATATCCTCAAGGCATTCGAGAATGGAGCGAGTACTGTGATGGTGGCAGCTTGTGAGACCGATCGCTGTCATGTTGGTGGTACAGGAAACGAGATTGCTCAAGTGCAAGTCGATGTCGCACGAGACATCCTGAATGCGATAGGATGGAAGGGCAATCGAGTGGAGATGTTCAGGATGTATAGTGCTGAACCTCACAGATTCACCAATGCCATAGCAGAGATGGCGAAACGAGCGAAAGAGCTCGGCCCAACGCCAGTCCATCAGGGCACTGCTGGCAAATGGGCGGAGGTGAGCAAATGACCGGAAAGGCAGTCGTGAAGGAGATAGCTCCGAAGAGAAAGCGGATGATGGACATGATCCTCGTCCTAGGAGGCCTCAAGGAAGAGGCTGCGATACCACTCAGCAAGGTCAATGAGGAGGTAGCGCATCTCAGGAAGGATATAGAGCCACTCGTGACAAAGATCCTTAGATTTCCTGATGTTTACTTCCAAGGATTCCATGAGGCAGCGCAGAAGACTGGTATTTCCAACCAGATATCTGACAAGGGTATCCTTACAGAGGGTATCTCGAACCTTGACAGGGCACTGGAGTATGCGACATCCACTGGGCTAACCGGCCTCAGGGATTCCTTGAAAGCAGCGCTTGATGCGATGACTACCAAGGACCAGCCTACAGAGACCGTTTCGATTGATATCGATAAGATACTTACAGACCTGCCATCAACAGCCTCTAAGATATTGGCAGTGATTGATGGGTTTGAGGAGGCATCGAAGCTAGAACAAGCCAAGGCGAAGGAGGAACTCGACTCTCTTACCGAGGCCTTCAACGAGATTATCACTGATACGACCGCAGATGCGGATGGCCAGCTGGACAAGCTTCAGAAGCTTGGCACAAAGACAAGATATGGTCCATTCCTCCGAGTCGCTGCACAATTGAAGCGAGCGAAGCGAGAGGACAGGGTGAATGATGAGCGCTTCGAGACCCTAGTATCCAAGAACTTGGTCGTAGAGCTGCAGCGGGGGATCATCATGTTCGTTCTGGACAAGATGGGCTCCAAGACTGCAGTTCAGATATCTGACCTTACTGGCTTGGCAGCTCAGGATATTCAAGGTGCCATTATCAGCATGATCAGCCGTGGTGATGTGGAGATGGTAGGTCTTGATGGTGATGCGCCTGTCTTTGCCAGGGTGATTGGAAAGGCGCCAGATAGTACGCTTGTCCTGAAACGGGTCATCCAGCAGCTTCGTGGCGTGCTAAAGACCCTAGAAGGCAGCTCAAAGAAGACTGTCGAGGAATCATTGAAGGTACTGGAAACGGCATACAACCGACTTCAGATCCTTGGAGAGTATGATGAGCCTACCATGGCAGACCCGATGAAGGCACTCAGTGATATTGGAGAGAAGGCAGCAGAGGCGGCTATTGGCTCTCAGGCGGGCGAGGACTCCGATGACCTCCGCTTGCTGGTTTCGGCAGGTCTTGAGGCCTTTGCGAGGTTCAGATTGAAAATCGCTCTGGAGAAGGGGCACTATCTCGTATCTGGTGTCAACGTCTACGGAGAGAAGCTCGACGAGGAAACCTATAGACAGATCATGGACTCCTATCTCAATAACGAGCTTGAACGAGGGACCATACTCATCCTTATTCGGGAGCTTGGTGCCATGACCGCCAAGGACCTTGGAGAGAGAACAGACATCCCACAGGACAGGATTCTACAGCATCTTCTCAGGATGAAGCGTGACGAACTCTTGACAACTGCGGGAGAGTCACATGGTTACCTGCTCTATGATGTTCCACGAACCCTTTCCGAGGCCGAGGTCACCATCCAGACCATAGCCTCACTCGCCTTGCAGACCGCACAGGCAAAGAAGGAGCTTGAGGGAATCATTGCGGACCTTCAGCCTACCACCATTGGAAGGCTTACGAATGCCTTGGATGTCTTCTCAAAGGCTCGTGACAGGATGGAGAAGATCGAGATTGAGGGAGCGATCATCGCGAAGGACCTCCTTAGAGAGATGGAGGACACGATCAAGTCCGCTGTCGGAATGGGCTATCGTACACGTGCAAGGATCCCGAGCACTCGTCCGAAGGTGACCATAGATGACTTGATGGATGTGGATGTCCCCACGGTCATTGAAGAGTACAAGTACATGATGGGCTATGCACCATTGCTTGGCTTTGGTACCATCGAGTGGGACCATGCAAAGTGCCTAGGGTGCAAGTCATGTGAGATTGCCTGTCCAGAGCATGCTATCGAGCTCAAGCCCTCCATTGACGTGCCACAGTTCTTCGAGTTCTCTGAGGAGGCGCTTGGCCAGCTTCCTGTCAACAAGTCCACATTCTACAAGACCATCAGGAGCCTTGCGACCACCAAGCCGGCTGCGAAGATCCCCTTAGCTGGCGAGAAGCCCGGATTCGGGTCTATCGAGGTGGACCTCTGGCTCTGTGTGGGCTGTCGCACCTGTGTGAGGCGGTGTCCGGGACCTGAAGAGGGAGCCTTGGAGCTCGACCTGAAGTGGAGCCTTCCAGAGGTCATCCGGCAGATCACCGCAAAGAACTGATCCCCGAGAGAGCCCCCAGATTTTCGGGGGCTTTCAAAAGGGACTTATAGTCAGGTATCCAGTTCCTAGTATTGGTACTAGTTTCACGGGTGAGATGACAGATGGTAGACTTCTCATATTCAGATAGACAGCTCGAGCTACAGAAGAAGGCGCGTGACTTTGCGCAGGAGTACATCCTGCCCTATGCGTCCTACTACGACAAGACGGGCGAGTTCCCCATGCCCATCATCAAGAAGGCATGGGAGGCAGGCCTCATGAACCTGGCCATCCCGAAGGCATACGGGGGACCCGAGCTTGGCCTGGTAGATGCATGTATCGTGGTGGAGGAGTTTGCAGCAGGGTGCGCGGGAATGACCACCAGCATCTTCGCGAACCAGCTTGGTCCGGAGCCAGTGATGATCGCGGGGTCCCATGAGCAGAAGGAGAGATACCTTACCCCCTTGACCAAGGAGCCGAAGCTGGTGTCCTTTGCGTGCTCTGAGCCAGGGATGGGAAGCGATGTAGCGGGGATCAAGACCACCGCGACGAAGGACGGGGATGCATATGTCCTGAACGGCTCCAAGTTCTGGATCACCAATGCGCCCTATGCAGACTACTATACGGTCTTCGCAAGCCTAGACCCGAGCAAGCGACACAAGGCCCTCTGTGCCTTTATCGTCGATGCAGACACTCCTGGCGTCAGGATCGGCAGACCGGTCGAAAAGATGGGACATCGTGCCTCTGCTACCGCGTCGATCATGTTCAGGGACGCCCGGGTCCCTGTAGAGAACCTCCTGGGGAAGGAGGGCGAGGGATTCAAGATCGCTATGAAGACCTTTGCCTTGACTAGACCAGCCATCGCCGCCTTTGCAACGGGCCTTGCCCGGTCCGCTATGGAGCTTGCTCGGGACTATGCCTCCAAACGGGAGGTCTTTGAGAGCAAGCTCAGGGACTTCCAGGTCATCCAGTTCAAGCTCGCAGAGATGCTCATGAAGGTCGAGACCTCACGGCTGCTCTATCTCAGGGCAGCTTGGGCGGCGGACACGACCCCTGATGCCACCATTCCTGCCAGCATCGCCAAGGCCTTCGCCACGGATGCTGCCATGTGGTGTGCGAGTGAGGCTCTCCAGATCCATGGAGGCTATGGCTATATCGATCAGTATCCTCTTGAGAAGATCTTTCGGGACGCCAAGCTCTATCAGATCTATGAGGGTACTAGTGAGGTGCAGCGGCTCATCCTCGGACGCTATGTCCTTGATGGCTACAGGCCAGCCCGTGAGAGCATGCCCAGATGGGCAGGACAGAAGGCGCCTGACTTCTAGACTCAAGGGGACTGCTTCTCATCGCTACAGGAATAGATGGCACAGTCCATCTGTTCCGTAGGGGTCCTGAGGAGAAGAGAATCAAGACTCTCATCTATTTGTAATAGCCATCTTTCATGACCAAGTTGCCAAAAGAGCTGTTGAATTGGCCCAAGGATATCAAGAGAGCCTCTTCCAAGCGGACGGTTTCAGTTCCTTGATCTGGAATCGTGTTGACCCAGAAGTCGATATTTCGCTTCAGGGACTCCTTATCTTTGACCAGGTCTCGAACACCAGACTGAGGTCCGCCAAATATGGCCAAGAGATTATGAGTGTTTGAGAGCGTTGATTCGATATCGGATTCTACTTTCTGAAATGGTAAACCAAGCCGCGAAAGCGCAATACGTGTCTTTGATGGGTTTGCTTCCAGATAATCGGTTAGCGAAGAGATTGTTTCTACATCATATCCAAAATAGTAACCTACAGACTCACGGGTAGTAGGTTTGAGCGTGACCCTTCCTTGGTGTTTGGAGAGATGAAAGAGTGTTGGAACACGTGTTCCAATTTGCTTTTCATACTCTATTGGCTCATCAAGGCCAATATCTACTTGACCAGGTCGTTTTTGGATCCCCCATCGGTACTCTCCGTCACGGACAGCACTAGAACGGGTTTCTAATGGATGACTTCGAGTACGTAAGGGAGGCAAAAGCCCCGCATATTTCAAGGAAGGACTCATGGGAAAAATCTCTCTTCGGAGATACTGTGGTGTGTCCATGTAACGAAGTAACTTATCTAGTAGGTTCAAGTCACGAGGATTCTTCTCACCTGCGCTCGGTTCATAGAGAATAACTCGTTCAACCTTAAATACGGCGAGTGCTCTGGCGATTTGGCCAGTCTTGATGGTTTTCTGACGCAAATCGGAACAGTCAGATAGCGTTGAGTCGGGCAGAGCAATCTCGAAGGTCATGGACTATCTTCCTCACAAGTCTAAAGTGAACCAGATTGTGGTTAGATTCTCTTGTGTATCAATCCTTAGGTCTGCATATGTCATTGCCTTGACTTCAGTTCGGGTGACATGTCTATCAAAATCAATCTCCTCACCCCATGCAAGTCCGTCTAGAGAATATCCATTCTCGTCCTTCACCAGCTTCACAACTTCGAATTTTCTATAGAATCTATACTCAAGGTCTATCAGTGCAATGATCTTGCCGATCCATTCCACAAGGAGCTCGCTCAAATCAAATCCTGATACCACTATTGGCGTTGGCGTGTCTGCTTCGACTGTTGATGTGTCCATAATGACCTCAAAGGTAGCCAATGCTGCCTCTGCGAAAGCAAGCTCCAGAGTAGGAGCCCAGCATTCTATCGTAATATCGGCAGTATGCTCGTGGAACCTAAAGCCATGTTCAGCCATGATGACCACAACAGAACGCCACCACTACAAGAAGCTTAAAAGGCATTTCCAATGGTTTGCAGACCACCAATCGGAAACGATTGATTGAAGAAAGCCGAGGTAGCCAAGCCTGGATTACGGCGCTGGTCTTGAAAACCAGTTTCTTAACAGAAGCATGAGTTCAAATCTCATCCTCGGCGCCACCTCCCCTTTCCCATTAGTTTATGTTCCTTAATTGCTAAGGATGATTCATGCCACATGTTCAAACAGGAAACATCAGGACATACTATGAAATGCAAGGTCAAGGCCCTCCTTTGATTTTCATCCATGGGGCTGCTGCATCCCATGACATGTGGAAACCTCAGGTTGAGTATTTCTCAAAGACATTCACAACCTTGACATATGATATCAGGGGGCATCAACAAACAGAAGGATCTGAGGGTGACTATTCCTTTGAGATGTTCGCTGATGACCTCTATGAGTTACTTAGGGCTCTAGAGATTAGAGAACCTGTAGTATGTGGCCTATCATTGGGAGGGATGATTGCGCAGTCATATGCAGTAAGATATCGCGATAATCTGCATGGGCTTGTACTAGCAGATACTGCAATCTCATCAGCTATGACTGTGTCAGACAAGATCACAAAGGCATTGTATCCTCCCAGTCTTGTCAAGTGGACCATGCGAAGGATGTCACCAGAGAAATATGCTGACTGGTCCTTCAAGTTCTTTGAAGGAGTCAATCCAGAGGTGGTGGAGTATCTGAAGAGTGAGCAGCTAAAGATGTCCTACGATGAGCTAATCAAAATCATCGATGTGATATACCGATTCAAGCAGCTGCCACTTGAGAGCATTCGCGTGCCAACACTGGTAATACTTGGTGAGAATGAGCGAAAAGCGGTATTTCCTCATGCAGACAAGATGGTTGAGTTGATTCCAAACTCTAGGAAAGTACTCGTGCCAGATGCAGGCCACGCTTCCAATCTAGAGAATCCCGAGTTTTTCAATAGGGAGCTGGAGGATTTCGTACGAGGACTTGTTAGATCATCCATAGACGAGTTCTAGATTTCCTTCGCAAGGTAGGGACCATCATCTGAGAACCCAAGATTTCGATAGTATTGCTTCACTCCAATACCACTATTGACAAGCATACGCTTTGCATCGAATTCATCAATGCTAATTTCTGTGGCAGTTTCAAGCATACGTTCGCCCAGTCCTAGGTGCTGCCATGCTTTCGGATCATGATCACCTATCTCAACAACCGGTCCATACACTCTAAGCTCTCGAATGATGGTGCAGGCTTCTCTGGAGATCTCTGGACGGTGGGCGTCTCTGCTTGGATAACGTAATCGCAGGAAGCCAAAGATAATATCTAATTGCATATCTTCAAAGGACAAGAAGATCTCTTTTCCATCTGCTGCATCATAGTTCCGTCGTACGAGTTGGATATCCTCGCTATCTATTTTCTGTTTTGATCTCATCTGAAAGTGCCCTACCTCTCTGTACCTGATAGTCGGGTTCCTGAGATTCTCTTCTATCATTTTTGCATGGACAAGCTCTCGTAGATTACCTTGGTTCAGGCCAGCCTCGATTTGATGCAAGGGAATATCCCTTTGCATTCGCTGGATTCGAACGTACTCTGGCATCTTACTTACTGCTTTAGAAACGAGGTCAACTATCTGTTCATTCGTATAGGGAGAGTATTCGTTCTGTTTCCACCAATCATAGAGCTTGGTATTTTTCACGACTAGGGTAGGGTAGATTTTCAACATATCGGGACGAAAACGTGAGTCTGAGAATAACTGAGCGAAGGTTGCGATATCGCCTTCAGGTGTATTTCCTGGAAGGCCTGGCATCATATGGTAACAGACCTTGAGTCCACTATCTCTGAGCAGCTTGGTTGCTCGAATGGTAGTTTCTACGTCATGTCCTCTTTGCACTTTCTCAAGGATTTCATCGGAGAGGGTCTGGACTCCAAGCTCCACTCTAGTTGCGCCCATTCTCAGCATATCATCTATCGTGTCTCTATTCACCCAATCAGGGCGGGTTTCGAAGGTGAGCCCGACATTTCGAATAGGAGATGATTCGTTTGTTTTCATTGACTCGTAAAGAGTGGTGCTTGTGGATTTATTCATGGCATCAAGACATTCCTTTACAAATCCTTCACGATATTCCGATTCTTTGGAACACCAGTCACCGCCCATCACGATAAGCTCCACCTTGTTAACGCTGTGACCAATGGTGTCAAGCTGTGCAAGCCGACTTTCTACTTGTCTGTATGGATCAAAATCATTCTGTATTCCCCTCATTGTAGCAGGTTCATGACCAGTATAGCTCTGTGGAACACCCAAGTCAGGACCACCTGGACAATATGCACACTTACCGTGGGGGCATGCGTGAGGTTTTGTCATGACAGCGACGATAGCTACTCCAGATATTGTTCTAACAGGACGTTTCAACAGAATTGGACGCAGGATATCAGCTTCTTCAGGTGTTGCCGCTTGAAGAATGTCAGCATTGGAAGGAGTGCGAGATTTCTTGTATTTGGCGCTCAACTTGTTCTTGACTTGATTCACGACATTCTTCGATAACTCGGAGTCACTTGTCAGCAATTCTTCTATTATTGCTCTGTAAAGTTGATAGTTCTCATCTTGTTGGGACATGACAGGACAGACGTTATGTCATTTCGATTAATACGCTGTGGTATGGATAATCTATTGACTCTGTTGAATAGATGATGCATCTATATCATCTAGTTGAGCTCCTGCAGTTTTGGCGGCATGCCCATCAACATGAATATCGACTGACACCCTTTTGCATACATCTTGTAGAGTGGCGATTGCAGCCTTGGTCCAGCCGGATATATCAATAGTACCAGGCTTGGCGATATCTCGAACCATGATGCTGAATGGACGTACAAAATCGGCTGTTAGTGACCTCGCAACTAGATCTATGATTAGAAGCCTATCATCATTGTTTAAAGAAGTTGCAAATATCATTACGAGTTTTTCAAGTGAGTCAGTTGTCCCTATTGCTGCGATTGCCTTTACAGCCATTGTCCAATCCTCATGTCTTTGAGATTTGAGGAGCAACTCAGAAAAAGAAAGGAGGTCAGGGTCACGCCTCCTTGCCAGTTCTAGCAGAGCAGGCTCTCGTAGAACCAGATGGATGTCCTGATCCCTGACTAGCTCCCACAGCTGCGTGCGATCCGCATCAGCATGTAAGGGGGTGTGTTCTGGCCAGGAGGGAGGGTGGCAGACCAGACGCAGCTGCGATTTAGGAGTCATGTGTTGATGTTCTGCCTCTGTCTAATAAGGTCACCAAGGAAAACAAAGTGGACGTGTACAAATAGTGACTCTAGAGCAAGCTTTAAAACTGAATCTTTGAACACGAAGCCTGATGGCGGCCATAGAGGTCGGGGTACACCTGATCTCGGCTGAACTCAGAAGTTAAGCCCGATCTCGTTACGTGAAATGTGCGGTGCGCGAGCCCGTGACAAGCGCGTAAGCTGCCACTTTCTTCTTATTCTCATACAATTCATTCATTCCGAGACTGTAAAATAGCTCCTCGCTTGTACCATGGATTATGGGACCTCAACCAGAGCAGTGGAGAATTGCAGGCATAGACGAGGCTGGACGAGGACCGATGTTTGGACCAATGGTTGTATGTGGTGTTCTAGTAGATTTGGAATCATTGGATGTTCTCAAGAAGGCCGGAGTGAAAGACTCCAAAGCCCTTCCGTCCAAACGCCGAGAAGAATATTCGAAGATGATACGGAAAATAGCATCAAAGATTATAGTGGAAAAAGTATCTGCGATTCAAATTGATACGTCAAGACACAGAGGAACCAATCTGAATGAGACTGAGGTCAATATCTTCGGATCCATTGCGAAGAAGCTAAATCCTACAGAGCTCTACTTGGATGCTGCAGATGTCAAGGCTGAGCGTTTTGGAGCGAATGTTAGGAGAGTATCTGGGCTTAGAGAAAAGAGATGCAAGATTGTATCTGAGCATAGAGCAGATTCGAAATATGTGATCGTTTCAGCGGCATCGATAATCGCGAAAACCGAGCGTGATGCTGTAATCAAGAAACTGCATGGAAAGTATGGTGATTTCGGGTCGGGGTATCCCACAGACCCGAAATCCATTGCATTTCTGAAAGACTTGATCAGTAATGATGAAGAGCTTCCCTTTTTTGTAAGAAGATCATGGGAGTCTGTATCACGTGCTATCCGAGAAGGAAAAACTGTTCAAAAGAAGTTGAACATTTAGTTGCTTGACCTTTCGGAGATTATCTTCTTCAGCTCTCTCGGCTTGTCAATCTCATCAAGTTCTAGCTGCCGAATCACAGGTAGATTCGAAACACTCTCTTCGACGGACCCTTCTTCAACGATTACAACTGCATCTGATTCGGTTACCTCTGAAACGCTCTTGAGTATCTCCATTCGTTTCTGGAGTCCCCAGCTTTTGATCGAACCGATTCCGGAGAGCAGAGGGGGACCTTCTTCTTTCGCAGCTACATGGAAAGGAGCCCTGTCACTCCATAGGACTTGCATGCCCAATCGTGCAAAGAACTCATTGACTCTCATTTGGATGTCTGATACTTCTTGTCCTTGCTTGCTATTTTGGGTCTGTATTGGGGTTTGCTTGTGTCGTAGCACATCTATTGGGATGACGAGATCTGTTTCTAGGACTTTTTCAAGACGGAACGCCACGTCACTGCTTACATCCATCTCATCTTTTTCATAGGCAAGGATTGCCCTTGCAGAAACCTCCACACAGCTTGCAAGCTCTTCCTTGGTCATGTTTTGAGATAGTCGAACATCTTGAAGCTTGGAACCGTCAATAGCAACGAATCTTCCGCCTCTTTGGATGAATTCCCTTGGCATTTGTTGTTCTTCGATGATAGCTGACAAGCTCTTCGGAGCGATAGTGGATACCCCATATCGCTTGTAGACGACTCCAGAATCAAGGTCGCCTCGTCTGGTCTTTACTCCAACAATCAATGGAGTGGCATCGAAGAAATGTGCGACCATCTGAAGTGCTATCGCATCCTCTTCAGTTAGAGCATCGATGTTTGACAACACCTTGATGAGAATTAATTGTGAGTCTTTGCGTGCCACCAAATCAAAGCAGCTTGGTCGGACATCACAACGAGATGACAGATCAAACCCAGCATCCTCTAGAGAAGTAACCACCTGCTCTATCAGATTGCCGCGGGTTTTTGTCATTCTAATTCACATTATTTGCTAGGTCATGTAGCCTTTTCAGCATAACTAATTGTGAATTATGTCCGTTGAACATCATCACCGGAACTAATTGATGTAGTAAATCCAAGACAGGTGGTAGAGGGTAGCTTTTTCCGAATGATCTGGACTTGCGGTCTTGCAAGTTTGTCGATAGGACGCCAGCTCCTGAGCTGAGTCCAGTCAATTGGATTTTGACCCAGCATTTTATGAACAAGGAAAAGCTCGGTTTTTGAACCTGCAATAGTGTATATTCCAATCCCCAAATCCATTCGACGCAGGATGACGATTGGAAGCATGAACGAGGAGTGATGCTCCAAGGGAATTTCCTCTGCAAGGTGGGCTATTTCTTCCACCAAGAATCTAGAGTTCTCGCCCCCACGAGTTAGGTAGCTTGGTTTCTCCTCTTTGAGTAGAGTTGCCAGACATACCTTTTGAGTAGGGAGATGATCATTCGCAGTGTCTATGTCATTCTCAAGCATTTTCTCGATGAATCGGCTCACCTGGGTTCCTCCGCGATTCTAACCACAACGAGTCGATGGTCTTTCTCTAATGGTTCGAGATTCACATTATCAATAATCTCCATCCCATTAGAAGCGAGTTCTGCGATCTCCCGACTGTATACGTCATTAATATCTGAGGTCGAGTCGATGCTACGTGCTTTGATTGCTAGAATGCCATATGCCCCTAATGAGCAAAACGAGGCCAAGTTATCCAAGAATATCTTTGCCTGATTGGATTGGGCGACATCTTGGTAGACGACATCTATGGGTCCACCTATCAGTGCTGCATATCTTGATGGATGTCTTGCATCATTGATTATGGGAATGACATTGCTACGAGACTCTGCAAGCCAAATCAGTTTTCTTGCAACCTGTGGAGAGAATTCTACCGCATAGACAAGTCCTTTGTTCCCAACGATATCGGAAACATGACTGACTGTTGTGCCTGATGATGCCCCGAGGTAAAGAACACGCGAACCGGGTTGAATAGGCATTTCTCGCAGCCCGTTCTTTATTCCAGCAGCCAGTTTTGATCGACGTGTGGACCAGAGTCGATAATCATTCCCCTCCACTCGAATGACCTTTTCGCCATAGACGCTTTGACGAGGTACCAATGAGCGCGTAGAGATTGTTGCTCTATCATCATCATGTATCATGTAAATGCCTGGAAATTTATGGTTCTTTGCAGAGGTCATCTTCTGCCGCCTCCTCTCTTTTTCTTACTTGGAGGTCCACGACTTGGTCTATGTCGTGGACGTTCAATCTTTTGAACGGGTTTGGGTGGTTTTGGTGGTGGAGCTTCTGGATTCTGACGCTGGATTTCAGCTAATCGAGATTCGAATTGCTCCCTTAGACCTGTTGGGGAGGGGGAGTCTGCGTATGCATCGATTCTTGCTGCGATAGACAGCTTTCCAGAGAGAGCTCGTGCGATTTTTCCGCGCTGCCAGTAAGGCGCAGAGTGAATATCCGATACTTGATAGATAACACCGTGCTTTGGAGGATCAGCTCCAGTCTTGAGACTCCTAAAAAGGGCCTTCTCAGCACCAAGAATCTGCAAAGTACTTGATGGCTTTCTGGCTAATTCCTTGAGAGAACCTGCTAGGCTTATGAGTCTAGCACCTACTAAAGGTCCTACAAGTGATGTGATATTCGGAGCTATTTTTCCCATAACCTTGGTTACATACTCTTCTAAATCCCTTCTTTGCTTGTACAGGTTCAGGACACTGGTAGATAGTGATTGAATGATATCCAGATCGGTTGGCGCCATACTTGCCCCAAGTGTATCTGCTGAGTTCAGTATCTTCTCTTGTATGGATTCAGGTGCAATTGTCCTTGATAGATTCTCCTTGGTAAGATTCTTCCTATCACCACAAATGCTTACAACACTTGCAAATTGTTCGTTGTCCTCAATTATATCATTCAGCATTGGAAAATGAAGAGAATACCATTCTCTTAGTCGCATTGCGATTACGTTGGTTGATTTGTCAACTTCCTCAACTCCATCTATTGCATGCTTCAATGACTGATCCTTTTCCTCACTAGCTTCGCTGACTGTGAAGCGTGCTAATGCCAATCCGACTTGCCTGCGAAAGTCATGGAGCTCTTCATTTGATTTGACAATACTTCTATCAATTAGTAGGCTATCATGAATGTTCAGAAACCATTTGATCACTGGTTCATTATTTCGAAATTCAACTAGGACATTACTTGAAATGCCAGAGATAGCATCTCTTAGTTCCGGGTGTGCAGTCACGATTGTTGTGTCTTCTGTAAGATTCCCGAGTAATTCCCTTAGTTGATCAGTGGCAGTCCCTATATTCAGGTGCCTAGTATTCTGAACAGACTCTTCCAAATTAGGATAGGTAATCACTTCGTGGAGTATTTTGCTCTCTGAATTTAGAAGAAATACTCCAAAGGTAGTGAATGTTCCAAAGACTTGCATTGCTGACCAACTCTAGCAATTGGACTTCGCAGCAATCGGATAAGTTTGTCTATATTGCAATTAAAATCGAATTTGCTCATTGTCGTCGAGCTTATTACGAGTATAGTTCAGAGAACAAGTTAGGTGATTCCTTGGAAATAGATGGATACTGGCTCGCATCTGGAATCCTAGGAGTATCAGGCTCCGTGATGAAGAGGGTATACAATGCTGGCGCGGACGCAATTGTGACCAAGTCGATTGGACCTGTTCCAAGGAAAGGACACTCGGGACCTATAATGGCTACTTCACATGGTTCTCTAATTAACGCAGTGGGCCTTACAAATCCAGGAATAGATGGGTTTGCATCTGAAATGGCGGTCCTAAAGGAAGCAGGAGTACCTGTGGTGCTCAGTATCTTTGGATCAACTCTTGAGGAGATTGTCAGTGTAGCTCGGAAGGGCAGTGAATATGCACCCGAGGCGATCGAGCTCAATCTCTCCTGTCCACATGCAGAGATTGCACAAATATCACACAATCCCGAATTGACCTACAAGTATGTTCGTGCAGTGAAAGAGGTAGTGGATTGTAGTGTCTTTGCAAAGATTACTCCTAATGCATCAGACATCGTGTCGGTAGGAAAAGCTGCTGAAGAAGCAGGGGCTGATGCGATAGTAGCAATAAATACAGTAAGAGCGATGAAGATTGACATTTATCAGCAACGACCTGTGTTGGGCAATCTAGTTGGTGGGTTATCAGGACCAGCGATTTTCCCAATAGCTGTACGATGTATCTATGATCTCTATAATGCCCTTGATGTCCCAATTATAGGGGTTGGAGGTGTAAGCACATGGCAAGATGCCATAGAGATGCATTTGGCAGGTGCCACTGCCATTCAGATTGGTACTGCTCTGCTAGGGGGTATGGATATCTTCGAAAGAATCAAAGTAGGTGTTAGCGAATATCTCCAATCCATGAACTATCAGGATGTTTCTCAAATCATTGGATTAGCAGGGAGGGCACAATGATGGAAATAGATAGGCTTGCAGGTTCAGCTCAGTCGGTTCGAATCGCTGCTATCAGAAGAGAAACTGATACAGCATTCACCTTGGAATTCGATTTCTCGTTTCGAGAGCGTGATATTCATGCTGGAGAGTTCCTGATGATATGGATTCCAACAGTGGATGAGATTCCCATGAGTGTTTCGTCTTGGAATCCACCAATTGCAGGAATTACTGTGAAAGCAATTGGAGATGCGACATCAAAACTGACAAGGCTTGAAAAGGATGACTGGATTGGAATCAGAGGACCTTTTGGCAATCATTTCAAGCAGGATGCGAGAAACGCACTGGTGGTTGGTGGAGGGATAGGAATAGCACCTCTGCGACCCCTTGTCCTTGGACTTCTTGATGATAATAGAGATGTGCATCTAGTCGTAGGTGCTAGGACCGCTGCAGAGCTGATACTCTACGATTTTGAAGATCTTAGAGATGAAAAATTCCATCTTCTCATTTCAACTGACGACGGAACTGCAGGTCGAAAGGGGTTTGCTACTGATATTGCTCGGGAGCTGATTGAGCAGTATTCTTTTGACAAAGTCTATACTTGTGGACCAGAGGTAATGATGGCAAAACTTCACCAAATTGCCAAAAAGCAGAATATCCGATTCGAAGCCTCTCTCGAGCGATATATGAAATGTGGATGTGGTATCTGCGGAACTTGTGGAATGGATCCATGTGGTGAGTTGGTATGTATTGATGGACCAATCTTCTCAGGAGAGCAACTTGATAAAATGAGTGATTTTGGCCATTCTTATCGTGACTCGACGGGTCAAAAGATAGGATTCTGAAAGAATGGATTATTTGCGAACCCCAATCTGCTGTCCCTTGACGAATCTTCGGACATAGTTCCTCTTGTTACGAATTCGAGGGATTGGAGTATGTCTTTCACGGCCTTTGACTTTTGGAGTAGATTCTCTAACTTTTCCAGCTTTTGTGAGTGAACCGTGTGAACCAGGCATCTTGATTTCCTCATATCGATTTTTCAGCTTGTCAATATAAGAGTATCCAATTGACATTGATTTCTTGATTACTTTCGTGTCCCACGATATTCTTCTACTATCTCGACTAGATGATCCTCGGTTCTTTTTCGAGCCTTTTCCTTGGTTTCACGAATAAAGGATTCGAGTTGCTTCTCAAACTTCTTTCTACTAATGAAAGCAAACTCATCGATTCGTTGTAGCTCAACCGATTCTGCTTCGATCACAGGGATTGTTGCATCAGTCAGTGTATCAACTGAAAGATGAGATAGAGGTGTATCGAAAATAACCGCTCGAATCTCTCTCTCAACTAGAAGATTGGCCGTTTGTCGTCCTGCACCTGAGCCATCTTCAAAGAGAATGACATCACCAGCCTTCAGACCTACCTTTCTGGAATATTCTTCGATGCTTTCACGAGTAAAGTGAGGTATGGTCTTAATTGCAAGCATATCACCTCGCATCTCAAGACGCTTTACCCCGACTAACCGATTGAGTCGTTGCTGGAGCTTGTCAAGACTAGCCTGTAACCTTTCGTTATCGTCCCTCAGAATCTTGATTTCACTCTGCTTCTTGGTAACTTCACGGTCTCTTTTTACGCGCCAATAGTTGTCACGATTCATTATTTTGATGCTGTATTCCAGTTCGTTCTCTCGAAAACGCAAATACTCAATATGACGACGAAGATCCTCCATTTGCTCCATGAGGGCCTCATGGTCCTGTTGAAGATCATCATATTTCGTCCTCAAAGCAGCATACTTTTCAGGAGATAGGACTTCTTCTGGCTCTGGTTTTTCTGGGATTTCCTCGATGACTTCCGATTCTTCACGAGTTAGGTTGGATATTGCCTCAACCATTGGCATTCCTTTTACTACTAATGCTTTCAAGTGGTTCCGATCCACTGAGAGCTGCTCTTCTCGTATTTTCCTGTCAATTTGCTGTAGTTTAGGTAGAACATACCTATATGCATACACAGCAGCAGTCAATGCGTCTCTTTCGTGTGCATTTCGAATCTTCATATCATCTGAATACTCGCGTGCAAGTTCCTGCTTCTCAGCTACAGGAATGGGCTTATCAGGAGTGTATATTTCCGCGTTAATAGCTCGAGCTACCTTTTCCACCAGATTTGGAGCTTGAGGAACATCTGATGCTACAATTACTGGTATCCCTTCTTCATAGACCAGTCGGATGATATCTGCGCGTACTAATCCTTTCTTGCTTACCAGCTTGTGGATTTTTCCATTAAGTGTTAGCAAGCAAATTGCTGCTGTCGTTCCAGGATCAATGCCTAATATGAAGTACTTTGGTGATACTTGGGTCGGAACTGGCTTAGGTTCAAGTGGAAGGAATTCTGTTCGCTTTCGAACAGGGGATATGATGACATTAAAATCGCCACCACGCTTCGATTCAATAAGACCCTTGATTGCTGGAAGAGGTGCATATGCAATAAGACGAGCGCTGGCATAACCGAAGTCTGAATGACGAATATCCTCATCGTATTTGATTTCTGCTGATTTCAGTTCTCCTTCAATATGTCTTGTCATTTGCTGAATTAAGGAATGTAACTTTCGGCGATATCGATTCGCACTTTGTCCACCACGCCCCATTTTTCTTCCACGTGTTACTTTGATTTCAGTTTGTTCACTGAAACATTCAATCGTGTATCCTACACCAATCGCAGCAAGCTGAGCTGCGATACGAGCAGAATCAAGTGGGGATGGCTTCCCACGCAGATGGATCTTGTGTCGACGAGCAAGCGTCTTCAACGGTGTTTGTTGAGGGGGCACTCCAGTAACTTGGACGATTCTTGTTGAATTTGGTATTCGTTCTACCAATCTGAAAAGGGAGTTACTGTCTGGTACAATTTCGAAGATATTATCAGTGCATAGATATTTTGGCTCAATCTCCTTAGCAATCTTCAATAAAGCCCCGCGTGAGAGTTCTGGGTACTCATTGAGTACGATACCTTCTCTCATGATGATTGCAGCAAATTTCGGAGCTGACTTGGACCTAGGGCTGTGTGAAGGGAGGATGTCAAATCCCATGATGAAATCGTTTTCATCTGCCATATACTTGCACTCATTCAGAGATTCAGAGTTTCTCCTATAAGGATTAACATCAAGTAACTATTGTATTATCGAAATTTAACCCTCTCTATAGCTTTCCTGTATTTTATTGGATTGTAAATTGATTTGTTTTCACTTACAGTAATCTTATTAAACCCCTGCTTGAACGAAACGCCACTTGATGCGAGGTGTGACATTGTCAGAAACACTAGAAATCAACAACGACGAAGAGATTCTACGAATCGGCCGTGCTCTCTCTTCAGGCACTCGCCTTAAAATCCTAAAACTGCTCCTTGATGGAGAAAAAGATGTAACTAGGGTGGCAACGCACCTCGGTGGGACTGAGGCGAATGCTAGCGCTCAGATAAAGATACTATACGAGGCAGGTCTTCTGGATTATCGATATGAACCTGGACAACATGGTTTGAAGAAAATATCGAAAACCAAGATTAAGCGCATAGTAATAGAATTCTGATATATTTTGATATGCCCATCTGGTGATAGATTATATCTATCACTTGCTAAGATGGGCTTTCCATCTCTTTATTCTTCGTAATATGTTGTCACGTTCTTCAGTGCGGATGCTGCGTCTTCCCCTTGCACGGAGGAACTTCAATACTACATCCATATCCCTAGCGACTTTGTCATTTTGGGACTCCTTGGATATTAGCTCGTCTTTTGCGGCTTGAAGGTATTCAGCTATAACTTCCGCTGGAGAACTTCCGGTGCTCAATTCATGACTGATGGGATCTAGCAATCTCGAAACTCGGACATCTGGTTTTGTATCTGGTTCTGCTGTTTCTTTCTTGGGCGGGATGGATGAAGATGATTTGATTTGCGCTTCTTCGGATTCCATCGATATGTGTTTTGTAATGGGTTTGTCCTCAATCGAAGGCTTCTCCATTGATGAGGAAGAGCCGGAGGTTGAAGAAAGGACGAGATTCGAGGGCTTCTGACCTAGGCGCATTCGTAACTCTCGAAATTGGTCGAACAACTCAACTAACATTGCTTGCATATCATCTATGAGTTTTTGGATATCCTCCATGTCATTTTCTTCAGACATTGGTTTAGTTAGCTCCAATTATGATTGACCCAACTTTTGACTTATCAGATTATGGTTGATAGCTACCTCTGCTGTTTGCTCTCCGCCTTTCTTATTGCCTCAGAGAGATTTTTCGTTTGCTCTTGAGGCTCGAATAATCTCGGTCTTATTTTTACAAAAGTGGGAACTGACACAGTTTCGCCTACGAAAAGAGCCTCACCGACCTCTAATGTCGTTATCGCGTCTAATGACGAACGGTCTATGCCTTCACTCGACCTCCCAATGTGGTCCAAATCGTAGGGATTGGTACACCTGAGAATGGCTTGATTGCTGCACTGGCTTAAGACAGTCGTAGAGAGTTTGACAGGACGTTGTGTGATTAGACATAGAAGTGCAAAGAACTTTCTACCCTCGCGCGCAATAGTTTCGATTCTAGCCTTCGGTAGAGCAAGCTCCTGCCGACTCTCTGGACAAAACTGATGGGATTCTTCTAATATGAGAAGAAACGGTGGAATGGCTCCCTGACGGCGGTGGTGTAAGAGTTCAGCTGCAAGATGAGAGACTATGATTTGCTTTTTCTTCAGACTGACAAAGTCACTCAAATCAATCAATGTAATCTTTCCGGGACGAATTGTATCTTTAAGATCTGGAACAGATTCTCTCCCGAAAAGGCCGGTATTCTCTAGGTTGAATAGCCAACCAATGAGCGCTTCTCGAGTGTTTTTACTTATCGTATCATCATCCTTGATGATTTGGATTAAATCGTTAAGATTGTACCCGTTTTTGAAACGATCTTGGATATCGGATATTGCTATTCGCAAGTCACGTCTCTGTACTTCAGACATGCCAGCTACAAAGGAACTCAGTGCATCTGCGCTTAGTGAACTTACTGGGATTTGAATGTGAGAGCCACGAATATGTTCGACGTCAAAACTGTCATCTGGTAAACCTAAATCACGAGGTTTGAGATCTTTCAAGTATGAATATTCTCCATGTACGTCGATTACAATGACACTCAACCGACCTTGCTTTTCAGATCGTTTTAGGAGTTCTTCTAGCATAACGGAAACAAAATAGCTCTTCCCTGCACCGGACATCGCAAGAATAGCCAGATGCTTTGAGAGAAGACGGTCTATGGAGGCTCGGAATTCTAATTCGTGATTGGCAACCTTTCCTAGATTCAGACCTTCTTTGGTGTCTAGTCGCAAAAAGCGAGCGAGAATGTCCTCATCTGTTCTTCTAACGACTGCACCAGGTGACACTGTTGTATATGGTCTAACAGTACGACCATCAATCCAAAAACCAACGACCTTTGTTTGAGCTATCGTATATTGCCATCGATCTGTTGGAAAGATATAACGAAGTGGTTCGCCACGCGACTGATATTCTCTAACTGCTTCTGCATGTTGGAAGTATCTGTTAGTTCGTATCAAATCCTGAACTCTGGCAATGACTGTTCCAAACTCGGCTTCGACAGTCACAAATTCTCCTCTTCGGACTGTTGTTTCATTGAGTCCTCCTTCAAGTACGAAGGAAAACTCGGACACTTTCGGGTCCTCATTTGTACATATTACCGTCCCAAGTCTGTGACCTGATTGTTCTTCTACCAAGATTCTAACCTCCAAATGGGTTTCGAGACCTTCTTCTTTCAAGCGTAGAATAGGTAAGACCAGATAATGCCATCAGACGATCGATAACGAATCGGGCATCGTTATTGCTTATTCTCGCTCTTGCATCGGCCTCTACAATCGGACTTGGCAATCCGTACTCGGGGTGTTGCCAAGATAGAGGAAGGATTGCTGAAAGAGTCCTGTTGAGTTGATTAATCCCCTCTTCTCCATCGGATTTGACCATGACTTCGATTCGCAAGGGTAGATCATCTCTAGCTGTCTTAAGATATGTCACCCATATTGATGATGCCCATGGTGAGAGATCTGTTTGTAACGAGTTAGTGTTCTGTTGAAGCTCGCTTGTGTAGCGGAATGCAAACGTTCGCTCTCCCTCTTCAAGAAACGTATCCAGTAAATCACAATCTCGTGATATCTTAAACAGCCACCGATAATCTATTCCTTGCATCTTCTCGAAAATAGAAGGATTTCTCAATATATGTGGGAAAATATCACCCAATGTATTGATGACTCTAGTTGATCTACTGTCCTTTACGATACCGACTAACATTGCTCTTTTTCTCGATATCTTATTGTAGAGCTGTCTATATAGAGCCAGAACTTCTTGGAATTTCTCATCTGCACCAGAACCTGTAGGAGGACGGTCTCGAGGATGATAGAATAAACTACCATCCATCAATACAATGTCCACATGGAATTCATCAATGGCCGATAGTGTCACTCGCAGCTCTTCTGCGATTCGCTCTAAGGATGCTAGTTGGTCTAATTCTGGCCCTGACATTGATAGCATGATTAGTTTGGCTTTTGGTTCGGGGAATGCATCAGGATAGAAATCGACTTGTGGACTACTATTTGATTTGAACCCAAAAACCACAGCGATGCCTCTCGTTAGCAATAAATCCATGGATTTGAAGCGTTTCCTAATAAGCCCACCATCGATTCCAGCTATCTTGAGCCCATCCAATCGAGCTGGATGGATTTTCGTTGTAAACTCTGTTTCAATACAATTGGCAGCTAAGGCAGGGTATTTTCCGAGATTGATTTCTTGTTTGATGTCTTTCATAACCCTACCAAATTGATGTTTTGTTTCCTCGACACGCTCAATCTCTTCAACTAGAAGTGATAGCATTTTGTCGAGATTCTTGTCCACTACGGCTCCCTCTTCTTATAGTTTAGACAGGCCCTAATAAACCCAAGATATAATGGGTGCGGCATTCCTGGCTGTGATTTGAATTCTGGGTGGTATTGAACACCTATCCAAAATGGATGATTTGTTAGTTCAACAGCATTGATGATTTTTCCAGACCGATCATGTGCTGCTGTTTGCATACCATGCTCCTTCATCCTACTAACATATCTATCAATTAGGTGATAGCGATGACGGAAACGTTCACGAGCGTTGGAAGTGCCATATAGTTTTGAAAGGAGTGTGTTATCCTTAATGAAGACTTCATGTCCTCCCAAACGCATCGTCCCGCCCATGTCTTCCGTTACCTTCTGTTCGTCCATCAAGCTCACAACGGGATACAGACTATTACTATCAACCTCAGTCGTATGAGCACCTTTCCATCCCATCACATGGCGTGAAAAAGCGACAACTCCGAGTTGAGCTCCATAGCATATCCCCAAGAACGGGATTTTTGATTCGAAGCTGACGATGGCTGCATTTATCATTCCCTCTACACCCCGTTCGCCAAATCCCGGAGTCAATAGAATTCCTTCTACTTCACCAAGATCTTCAATCAAACAGGATATATCACATCGTTCCTCAGTTTCAATCCACTTTATTTTCACTTGTACCCCACAAGCAGCAGCAGCATGAGCTAGCGCCTCATTGATACTTTTGTAGGAGTCACTGAGAGTGGTATACTTCCCAGGCATTGCAATTGTGATAGTTTTTGTGGGGTTTTTGAAAGACTCTACGATACTTGCCCATTTGGCAGTTTCCGCTGTGCGGTCTTCAAGGCCTAGATGCGTAGTGATGATTGTGCCTAATTCTTGTTCCTCAAATGATAATGGAAGCTGGTAGATGACAGGTATATCTGGGTTCGAGATTACTCTATCCTCCGGAACATTACAGAATAAAGCAATCTTACGCTCAGCAGACTCAGTAAGCTCTTTCTCTGCACGACAAACAACAATGTCTGGCTGTAAACCCAGACCTTGGAGTGTTCTGACACTGTGCTGTGTTGGTTTGGTCTTGAACTCTCCAACAGATGGCATATAAGGAACTAAAGTGACATGAACGAACGCTACCTGATTGCGCCCTACTTCTCGTGCTAATTGTCGTACTGATTCCAAGAAAGGCATGGCTTCGATATCACCCACGGTCCCTCCAATTTCGACAAGGACTACATCTGGTATTGGTTCTTGGGCAGCGACATCCCAGATTCTGCGTTTAATTCGATCTGTGATATGAGGTATAATCTGGACAGTTCGACCTAAGTAAATCCCTTTGCGCTCACTGAGAATAACAGACAAATAGATTTGTCCGGATGTGATGTTTTGGGATGGATGTACTTCAATTCCTGTGAATCGCTCATAAGTTCCAAAGTCCAAATCAATTTCAGATATGTTGAAGTCTACACCTTCTACCGGTTTGAAAGTCCATGTTTTCTCAGTCACAAAGACTTCTCCGTGCTCAATCGGATTCATCGTCCCAGGATCAATATTTAGATACGGATCGATTTTGAGAATTCTGACTCCATATCCTCTGAACTGCAGCAATTTTGCTATCGATGCAGTTGTAACACCTTTCCCAATGCCAGAAAGGACGCCACCAGTTATGAAGATGAATCTCGTATTATTTTTCAAAGAATCCAAGTATAATACCTCAGAAATTTCCCCTCACGA
The DNA here is from genome assembly GCA_048884965.1 of Candidatus Thorarchaeota archaeon. GTDB lineage: Archaea > Asgardarchaeota > Thorarchaeia > Thorarchaeales > Thorarchaeaceae > MP5-2226. The sequence goes on from JBHLQH010000007.1 coordinate 45,661, forward strand.
TTGGGGGTCAACACGAGTTTGCTTCAGGACCATTTCGTATAAAGTAATCGCTGGGTTGGTACCATCTTATTGTACTGGCTGGGTCATAGCACTTGATCGCATCGCATCATGGAATAGTATTTCGAATGCTTCTAATACGTTTAGACCATTCATCGCGACACTTCTAATGACAGGTATGGCTGATGGAAGTTTGAGATGGTTTCTAAGTCGATTTTCATCAACTGCATTCGGTAAATCCTGCTTATTTAGGCAAACGACAATTGGAAGTGGTCGCTCTTCATCAGAAATCAATGTCATTAGTTCGTTCCAACTAGCAAGGTTCTCATCTATGAGATTTTCTTGGGAATCTGCGACAAATATGACACCGTCAGCACCAACAAGTACAACCTCTCGAGTCGAGCGATAGAAGTCCTGTCCGGTTGCAGACCAGATGTGAGCGTTAATTGTCCAGCTGTCACCAAGTGCGAATGGAATGGTGCCGAAGTCACAGAACATTGTACGCCCAACGGTATTCTCAATTGAAGTTAGCCGATCTGCACAATCAAGACTTTTGAAGAGCCATTGAATAGAAGTGGTTTTTCCACTCATAGCTGGTCCAAAGAATACTATCTTCAATCCTACAGTTCTGTTTCCGTAATCTACTATCACTAAGCGTTACCCTCCTATGCGCCCCACATACTGTCAACCCATGCTCCCAAACCGGATAGAGTTCCTAGCTTTACACAGTCTGAGAAATCTTCATGCCATTCAGCGTGGATAAACCTGATTAAATCTTCAAGGTCGCCTCCGTCCCACCCAATAGCTTCGTATAGATTACGTTCAGTCAGTACTGTAGAGGTGCCTAATTCTCTTGCTAGGCGGATACGGGAGAGAAGTGTTACTGCTCTGCGTGCGGCATGTACGAAATTGTTGATTTCTTCCTCGAACATGTCTTGGGTGATTTTTTCGGATTCGTCATCGAGTTTGAGTACTGCATTGATTATCCCGTCAGATACTTTTGCACCTCTCAAGGATTTGCTCAATAGCCTGCGGATTCGTTCTAGAGATTGTGTCTTTCTTGTAAGAATTTTGTTTACGATTCGTTTTTCTACTTCAAGATTGCTTTCAATTGCGTTGACTAATTCGAAGTTCATGGATGAGGGAGATACCAACTCAAGAATTCCACATGATCTTGATGTCTGTGTGATATGTGTGATGACTTCGTCTAATTGAGACTTACTAACGTAGATTCCTTTCGATTCATTTGAAAGGGGAACGCCAATGATCCATCCTGAGAAGTGCTTGATTCTTTCTAGGGCTAATCTAAGATTTGGAGCAAGGCTACAAACGACGGTTCGATTGACCTCGTAGTTATGTTTCTCCTCTTCCCACACTGAGAGAATTTCATCTTCAGAGGTAAAGTCTCTCCAAAAGACCATCTTATGACGATGGGAGCTCAAAGAAGCGATGCTTTCGACTAGATCGTCTATGAGTTCGATATCAATCCCTGTAACAAGGATTGGAATGCGTTTCATAACTGAATTCAGTAGTAGGGAAAAGTCACTTTCCAATAGTTCAGTAAGTCGTAGTATGGAATAACTCATGTGTTTCGCCTCGCTAGAAGAAGGTCCTTCTTTGGCCTTTCGGATAATATCAATTCTCGCAAATCTTGAGGAAGTCCAGGTTTCGCAACTGTAGCAGAACTCAGCACTCGTTGTGTTTCTGTAATGTAATGCTTGAGCAAGAGTCTCATAAGACCCAGTTTTTGAGAATCGCGTTTCACCCAGAGACTGAAAACACCATTGGGTACAGCATAGATGAAATGGCGGGTTTTCTCAGTTTCACATAGAACGGTGTGTAGAGAGCTATTCCTCAAGGTTCTTACTACCCGTTCTGATGCATCATGTAGCGCGAAGGACATAGCAGCCAATCGATCATTTGTGAATCCCTCCAAAGATACCCTTACTCCTCCACTTAGAGAGAGGAACACCGATTCTATATTGGGAATACTATCATGTATCTGACGCAAAATAGAACGAAGGGCAAGAGCTTGAGAACGATCAAGTGATAGCATCGAACGCGATGTGGAATACGTTGGAACGTTGCCATCGACAACTGCGAATCCGCGTAGTACCTGTTGAGTTTCTTCTGAGCTATAAGATCGGAGAGGTGGTAGTCTTCCGTCTACATGTTGACGCAATAGATAGGAAACACGTGCCATACTCTCACGCATCTCAATGAAAAGCGCAGCTAAATTCACCCTAGGAGCTGTTGTTATCGTTAGAAAGTATTCAGGATTATTTGGAAGAGATGCAAGGAAAACCTTTGATGTTTCTGATTCCATCAGTAGGTAATTGAAATCACCATGAATTAACCTTGCAACACCAAAGATAGCACACGTTGAAGATGCTACAGCAAATACCTCTTCTTTGCTAAACCAAACACCAGCACTTGCAACAGGTAGTCCATCCTTCTGGATTAAGACCACATTCTCAACTCCAGTGATGGTCTTTATGTTCTGCAAGGCTTCATTAAGATCGTCCGTCAAAGACTCAGCTCCGAATCTGAATTGATTCAAAGATAAATCCCGGAATTGAGTATATAATCTCCCCAATCTTTGAAGTGAGATGCAAAACTGGGAAAACTCGAACCTACATATGTATCAAAGCTGCATCAGGAACTTCTTGAAAGATTTCTCTAGCGGCGCGTCCAACTTTTGCTCTATGACGGTCATAGGTATACACCCTAATCACATCCAGATACACTTTCATCATTTGGGCAATGTTTGAGAACTCGGATAGATTTCGCTGAACTCTTTTGCCCTCAATCACCTCAAAGATACTAATTTCCATTGGATCAATTTGATGAGGATTATATGGAACTGAAGGAAGAGTTGGTACATCAACAATTACCTCATCTGCGGGTACCTTAGCGATAGATGCTATCTCATCTTGAATGCTCTCACGGACTCGTTTCTTCGTAAGAACCTTGGACACAAAGCGGTCTTCGGTATGCAATACTTTCTCAAAGGCAGATTTGTAAAGAACTCTAGAATCGAGCATATTCATCATTGTTGACGCTTCTCTTGCATCATCAGATTCAGTGGGGTCTATCCTTCGAATTCGCGAAACCAATGACATATCATCCAGAGCTAGAAACTCCTCGGGAGTGGAAAAAGCTGTCAAATTAAGAACTCTATCGGCTGCAGAAATTAGCTTGATTAACATCACTTCAACACTGCGAACTGTTTTATGATAATACACATTCAAAAACATCTCATATCGTGCAACAAGAAATGACTCTAAAGCGCCTCTTGCCGCTAGATCAAAGTGCATTTCATAATCCTTTGAAATTTCGATACTTGCTATTAGACGGTGAATATCTACAAGTCCATAGTTGACACCACAGTAAAAGGAATCTCGTATCAAATAATCCATTTTGTCAGAATCTACTTGTCCGGCAACAATACCACTAACGACACTATCCTTTTCTTTTTTCCTCCGGCCTCGCACCAAATCTGCAATTCTGTTTTTATCAATCCCACCGTCTTCTATTATTTCCCCTACAATGCTCTCCTTGATTATCCATTCTGTAACGTCTTCGTGATTCTTACCTTGTCGTTCAATCAAAGGTTCCTCAAAGACATGGCTGAATGGCCCGTGGCCCAAATCGTGAAGTAGACCTGCCAGTCTTACTTCTTGCAATACATCTTCTCCGAAACCAATCTGTCCAAGAAGCCTTCTTCCAACTAAGCCAGCTAAATACATGGCACCGATACAGTGCCCAAAGCGGGTATGCTCTGCAGTAGGATAGACATAGTGTGCTCCAGATAGTTGCTTGATTCTTCTCAATCGTTGGTATGGCTCAGAATTGATTATCTTTGCTTCCAAATCCGTCAAACCGATGAAACCGTGTACAGGGTCGTTTATTTCCATATTAAAGTCCACTTTGATTCACCAATACCAATTCTTATGGAGGGTCGAATGTTCTTAGCTCCTTTATTAGCTCATTAGGATTTTGTATACTCGAAACGCACAAAGGAATATGGATACTATCTGCGATTTTAACAGCTAAGGGGTCCAATTCGTTCACACCCTGTAGGATTACAACAGCAGGCTTTACTGCTACAGATGTGCCTATCTGACTCGCCTTTATCGCAACCATAGGAGACCTTCCTGTGGTAACATTGGTCAAGATAGCAGCTCTTTGAGTTGTACCTCCATATAGTCTAAGCAATTGTTGAGGAGTGAGAGTTACGATTGCCTTCACACTATCTAATGCTGTATATCCGTAAATATCTCGATCCAACAGACTTTTGTGAGTTAATACCTTGCAATCCAGTTTTTCGACTAGAAATCGTGCAGGAATAGGAACACCAAATTCACGGCTATCCAAAATGGCCTCTGAAGCAATCTCGGGAGTGACGAGCTTCTCCAATGCCATTGCAATCCTCCCACCATTTGCTGCATCCATTTCAATAAGACCCTCTACAAAACGTTTGATGGTTTCCACCCGTGGAGATTTGCGTCTGCCACTCTCATAGTCGCTTATCACTGAGGGCGATACATCAAGATGCTTTGCCAAATCCTTCTGGGAAATTTGAAAGCGCTCACGCCAACGTTTCATCACAGCGCCAGGATCATTCTCCGAAAGGCAAATTTCCCCAGCCATATTCTCTGCTAGTCTTTGGATTGCCTCACTTTGGTCCATGGGATGAAAATTCTCTGTTTACTGATAAGACTTGTTGCAATACCGTCATCATAATTCGTCAAGTGACGAAAATATGCTTTGCTGGATGTACCAAAGAACTCAAAGCGCATCGTATTCTCTTTTTCTCTATGTTCTTCATGTTCGTTGTTGGTACTGCAGGTTCTGGAAAATCCCTTCTTACATCATCTTTGGAGGAATGGCTGGTTTCTTCTGAGATCAGTGTTTCAGTGGTCAATCTTGATCCAGGTGTAGAATCGCCTCCGTATACCTCTGATGTGGATATTCGAAGCTATGTTGATTATGGAGAAATTATGCAGCAATTTAGTCTTGGCCCAAATGGTGCCTTGGTTGCGTCACTTGATATGGCGGTAGGGCATGTTAATGATATCCGAGAAGAGATAAATGATCTTGGACGTGATTATGTCATTGTCGACTGCCCAGGTCAAATGGAACTCTTTGCGTACCGCAATTCGGGGCCCCTAATGGTTTCTGGACTGAGAGGGAAAAATTCAGCATTGTCGCTATACTTACTCGATTCTAATATTGCAAGAGTGCCTTCGGGATATCTTTCTTCTTTGCTACTAGGAATGTCTATCAATATTCGCTTTGGGTTGCCTCAACTCAATTTGTTAAGTAAGACAGATATCCTATCTGAAGATGAGGTTGAGGAGATAATAGATTGGTCAACTGACCCCTATCTTTTAGAAGAAGCGCTAGATGCTTCCTCAAGTGGGCTTGTCCGAGAGTTTTCTTCATCGATTCTAAGAATGCTAGAGGACATTGGTGACGGCCCAAGTGTCATTCCGATTTCAGGAAAACAAGTCACAGGCTTTGAAACACTCTATGGTGAATTTCAACGAATCTTTCTAGGTGGAGATAATCTATACGAGTGATGATTTGTTGCCATACTTCTGTGTATTTCTACTTGGAGATAATATTCCTCTTGCAATGGCAGAAATAGAGTCACTCGTGAATCTAGTAGATGAATCTAATTTCATTAGATGGAAAGGTCGTTTTGGTATTATAAGTTGCAACAAGGACCCAGCTTCCTTGTTGGTCGATAGAGCAGTACTGCTAAGAGAAACGGGTAAGCTTCTTATTTCGAGTGAGAATGTTTCTACACTTGAAGAGGAATTAGAAGACATTGAGATTTCTGGTGCGACTTCAAACTCAGCAGAAACACGATTTGCAGTCAAAGTACAGGATATGGATTCGACCCTGAAATCTGGTGAAAAGGACCTGTTAGCATCAATTATTGGGAAACGGATTGTCGATATGACAAAATGGAGCGTTTCGCTGAAACACCCTAATCGCGTCTTCACTCTCTTTGTTGGAAAAAACTCATGCTACCTTTCTGAGTCATCTTCTTCCCGATTATTCAAGGATCTGGAACAAACAGGTAGAAACAAGAGGTCTTTCTTTCACCCAAGTATGATGAATGCAGTTCTTGCTAGAGTCATGTGTAATATTGCTGGAACCCTTCCATCACATACTTTGCTCGATCCGTTTTGTGGAGCAGGAGGGATTCTTGTAGAAGGGGGTAAGATTGGACTAAAACTCATAGGAATTGACACAAGTTGGCAGCTTCTTAATGGGGCTAGACAAAATCTCCAATCCATCTCCTGTTCCGATTTCAATCTGATTCAAGGTGATTCTCAGAATCCTCCATTGTCTAGTATTGACTACATTGTGACTGATCCACCATACGGACGCACCAGTTCCACTCATGGAACTGAAACAGCCGAGTTGGTAGGTAGTTTCATATCACATCTGATCGATTGGGAACCCACTCCCGTCATCTGTATTTGCGGGGATGCAAAAATGAAGCTTGGCTCTCTATTCACTCATCAAGGAGGGCATATTCAATATCAGATACCTATTCCCGTTCATCGAAGTTTAACAAGAGAGGTCATTCGAGTTGTTTTCTAGTTCCGAACTATCTTTCCATCCTTTGTAGGTGGAGTAAACCATCTGAGGAAAGATTCGTAGATTTCATCAGATTCACAGAAAGCTGATATTTCAATATATCCAAGGGGCGGATTGTCAGATTCATCTACCAAGTTAACCTTGCCTCTGATTGCAGCCTGTTTATCTAATCTGAATATGAACATAGTACCAGTCCAGCTTGATGCTATGACTTTTCTTGTAGCATCAATTATCCTAGATTCGTGAATGAATGATCGCACTGCTTCAAGTGAATTGGCTTCTGAGAACTTGGTTTCAGCCCATCGTTCTCTTTCTTCATCTATCAGGGTAAAAGATAAGCTCGGAAAATAGGTATGCAATGACTTTAGAATCAACTCTGAGTTTTCAGTTGGGAAAATAGGACATCTTATAGAAAATTTCATTCAAAGAAACCTCTCCACAATCTCTTTAGATTTCACTTGCATTTCTTCAATACTTGACTCATTTATAATCATAATATCACTTAGAGCAATTACTCCTCCCAAACCCACGGATATCTCTCTGATGTCCCGTTCTCGGAATACATTCCATTCAGGAGGTGCGTCTTTTCGAGCTCTATCTTTCAATCGTTGAAATCTTAGAGAGGGTGAAGCGTGTACACCAATTATGGTAGTCCTTTTGGCGTAATCATCGAAGACATCAATCTCTGCAATACTTCTACATCCTTCAATGACTATTGTAGGCGATAAAACCGTCCTTAGCTCTTGGACGCAACGTAATGCTACTGCTCCAGGTCCATCTATTTCTCTGAGTTCGAGCATGACCTTCTTTGTATTTGTTGGGTTAGGTTCCAGACCTCTTTGCTGTGTTTCGGTTCTTATAACATCACCCATGACAATTACTGGTATTCCAGCTTCTCGAAATGCGTCTGCCAACACTCCTTTACCTGCGCCAGGCATACCGGTAATTATTACCAAATTCATTTTCTTGCATCCCTTTACAAAGTAGTCCCTTTCTATTACACTGTGTAATCGGGTGCCTTTCTTGTTCCTATGGCTTCTATTATCTTTACCACGTCACTGAGAGAAATTCTGGATTTATCTTCAGATATAGCATTATGCAATGCCTCCTTAAGGACCCTATCCCTCAGATCGCGACCAGAAAATCCATCAGTGATCGCAACCAAATCTTGGAGTTTGAAATCTATGGGCAAAGGCAGTCTTTTTGTGTAGAGATCGAGTATCTTCTGGCGTTCATCTGCTGTGGGTAGCAAGAATTGGAATGAAGAGTCAAATCTGCTTCGTATTGCTGCATCAATTAGTAAAAGGGCGTTTGTTGCGCCGATTACAACTACACCAGAGCTTTCGTCGGTTCGATCCAATTCAGCTAGAAGTGCAGTGACTACTTCGGAAACATCGCCTCGAATTGATTGAAACGACCGTGCTAATCCGATTGCGTCTAGCTCATCTATAAAGACAATAGAAGGCGCAATTTTCCTTGCTTCTTCAAATAATGCACTGATTCGACGTCCCCCATCGCCAACATGGGTTCCAATCAAATCTGAAGCCTTGGTAGAAATGATTTGTGCATCGGCCTCATGAGCAAGTGCTTTGGCCATCAATGTTTTACCAGTGCCAGGAGGACCAAAGAATAATACAGCGCGTGGCGCCCATTCCCCAAATTTCGATGGGTCGCCAAGATATTTCAAAATAACCCTGCATTTTCTTTTCACTGATTCGTGCCCAATAACATCATCAAGTCCGAGCACGGGACCTGGAATCTCTGAGCTATGTGATGTCGATTGTAGGATAATCTCAGTATTTCGCGTAATTACGGATTCGGGAGGGTCTATCTCTACGACTTGAAAAGCAAAATCAGGCATAACGTATCTGTCAAAGAGATACATATCTTTACGTATGACACTACCTGCCCATTGCTCTTTAGCATAGTCTGCAAAGAGCTCCTCATTGTCAATCTCCAGACCAGCAGGCTTCGGATCTCCTTTAATCCTAAAGGGATATCCTATATCTCGAATTAGAACCGTTCTTGCCTCGGGAACCTCAATGCTACGTTTCCTCTCAGATTTTTGACTAGTTTCTCGAGAGGTGACAGGTAAGTCCAGTCCCGAGTCCTTACGCTTCTTCAACTGATGTATTTCACCACTTCGACCTTTTCTGAAAACGCTTTAAGACTTATCTTAGAGCAAAGCCTAATTTGGATATCAATGATACCATGTTTTTGGAGAGATGCTAATAGTGAGTGATGTTCTTCGAGTCTTCCTCAGTATCGATATCGATGATAAAACATTGCTTTCTAAAGTAAAGGAGATTCAGTCCAAATTAGACAGAGATTCTGCAAAAATGAAACTAGTAGAGGAGGAGAATATCCATTTCACATGGAGATTCTTTGGAGATACTCCATCTAGGAAGATAGATTCGATTTATTCTGAGATGTCTAAATTGGAGCACTCATCATTTGACATACAAATTCAAGGCGTTGGAGCATTTCCAAACATCCGACACCCACGAGTTATTTGGATTGGAGTCACTGATAATGAACAGCAAATGCAGCAATTAAAGTCTGAAACCGATCTATTGCTATCTAATGTTGGATACAATATCGAGAAACAGAAATTCACACCTCATGCTACTATTGCTCGAGTGCGTTTTGTGAAGGATAAGGACAGGTTATTTCGTTGCTTGGAAGCACTTGAACCCGAAAGGATCGGTTCCATGAAAGTAGATACAATTCGACTAACAAAGAGTACGTTGACTTCATCTGGACCTATCTACGAAACATTATGGGAAATTCCACTTGAATGAAGCATGGTGAAGAAAATGGTGGGCAAGGGGAGATTTGAACTCCCGATCTCTTGCAGATTGTCACTTGAGGTGTAATGCCTTAAGCAGCCCCAAGCAAGAATCATACCAATCTAGACTACCTGCCCGTGTCGGAGCTTGTACTGATTGTACAGGCAAGAAGTTGCCTGTTATGATTTGAAGATAAACGTTACCACATAACAGCAAAATGAATCCAAATTAGAACACGTGTTCCAAATATAGAGGGTTTATGTGTTCCTTTTTCTGTAGATTCTCCATAGCCTGTCAAATGTTCGGGTACGATAAAGATGAATACAGAGATAATTTTTCACGAGCTCTTTACGAAGCATGTGCTTTCACCAGGTCATCCGGAAAGTCCTGAACGTCTTGTGGTAGCTCTTAATCAAATTAGAGAAGCAGGGATTATTGATGGACAACAAGTAGATATTGTCAGTACTGAACCAGCCGACCTAGATGAAATTGTTCCTTTGCATGATAGGAGCTACATCGAACAGATTCGACAAAAATCTGAGAAAGGAGGAGGGTATTTTACCTTGGATACGTCTGTGAACTCCTATACCTATGATGCTGCATTATTTGCTGCAGGTGCGGGGATTACAGCAGTTGATCATGTGGTAAAAGGTGAGTCAAAAAATGCCTTTGTCTTATGTAGACCTCCTGGGCATCATGCTGAAAGAGATCGTGCCTTTGGTTTTTGTTTTATTAACAATATAGCCGTTGCTGCCCAGCACCTCATTGCAAAATATGGTATTCATAGAATATTGATAGTAGATTATGATGCACATCATGGAAATGGAACGCAGAATGCTTTCTATGATCGATCGGACGTATTGTACATCGGATTGCACCAAGATGGTCGAACACTATTTCCAGGTTCTGGTTTCCCAAATGAGATAGGATCAGGGACAGGAGTGGGCTATAATATCAATCTCTCGATGTATCCTGGAGCTGGCGATGTTTCATTCACAATGGCATTCGATGATGTTGTCATTCCTGTTGCAGAATCATTCAAACCTGAGTTCATCCTTGTATCCTCCGGCTTTGATGCACACTATATTGATCCTTTGACAAATCTGGGGCTAACGACATCTGGTTATGCAATGATGAATGCTAGACTTCGGGAGATTGCAGAAAGATATGCAAAAGGACATTTGGTTTACTTTCTGGAGGGCGGATATGATTTGGATGTCATGAAAATGACCTCTCAGAATCTAGTGGAAGAGCTGTCTGGAAATCCGGTCACAAGCTTTGGAGATTCGCACACGGAAAGTAGTATTTGTACTAATTATACGAAAGAGCTGATTAGTGTATTGAGAGATACTCTAGAAGGCATTCATTTCTGAGAATCTAGAAATCCTCTAGAAGTGCCTGAAATGTAGTGGAATTTTCATCCTTTTCGGAGGATACTATTTCTTCGGACGCTTCGTGATCTATATCTACACCTACTTGTTGCTTTATTGACTTGGCAATTGTGGTTCCAATTGTTGGTATTCTTGCAAGCTCTACAAGAGGAATGTTGTATAAATCAACCAAGTTCCTTACATCATGACTAAATAGCATTCTAGCTCGAACACGTCCAATTCCTCTGAGTGTGACAAGCTCAAGAAGTTCCTTTCTCACACCGTATTTGACACGAGAACGAAGGTTTTGTAGACTAGGAAGGAACTCAGCAAGATTCAATACTCGTGCAATTTCTGCGGAGGAGTAGAGTAGCCATTCAGCAGACTGTACATAACGATGAATGTCGCCCATTCCTACATTGAATCTGTCTGTAAGTGTGTTCTCGGTTGCTTCGTTTATCCAATCAAGTAGTACATTAGTAGTCTTAGCTTCGGATAGGAATCGAGAATATCCTTCAGGGTCTTCCCAGCTATCTGGAATTGGTACAAGAAAATGATCTTCACTTGAGTCTATGAAAGCCATATTCTCTTCAACCTCACCTTTCGTTACATATGATAATGGCTGATCAATGCTATGGCAAAGCAAGTGAAGGATGCCTATGTCTGAGATTGAATCAGTGCTCTTCAGAGCATCCCTAAAGAGAATAGCTGTTGAAGGATCAATGTATAGCTTGGAGGCTCTTTGACCTAATGATGTAGCATAGTATTGTCCAGTACTATCTGTTTCGATTAGTTCGCCATGTTCTAAAAAGTCAAGAGCAGATGTCACATGATGATCAATTTCCCATCTCTCCGATTGGTATGAGTAAAATGTTCCATCAATGAGAGAATCTATTTCAGCACGGTTTCTAGTCATTTCGGTTGCAATTGCAGAAAGTAGATGTGATTGTAGGGCTTGTTGTGATGCGAGCTTGGAAGAAATCGGCTCAGTATCAGATTGTAGGTAATAGTCTAACAAGAACTCCTGCTCTTGTTCAGTCCTAGAGAACAAAACTGCTTCTCCATAGTGGTCGTACTTGGGACGACCCGCCCTACCAGCCATTTGCTTGTATTCAAGTATAGGAATTGGATAACTACCCCTACCCTGTTCGAACCGACGATAGTCTCTGATGATTACTCTTCGTGCAGGAAGATTGACACCAGCTGCCAATGTGGGCGTTGCGACTATCACCTTTAGTAGATTCTCTTTGAAGCTGTTCTCAACAAGTAGTCGCTCCGAATTTGAAAGCCCTGCATGATGAAAAGCAACTCCTTTACTAATCAAATCCGAAAGGGTTTTTGTGGTTGATGGTACAGAAGGACCACTGTCTAACTTTTTTGAGGTTTCTGAAAGCTTGGCTAGCTCTTCTTTTCCCAGGTATGGACGTATGGATGAGGCAATGTTCTTACATACAGATATCGTAGAACGACGAGATGAAACAAAAATCAACACTTGTCCATCTTCTTCCAGAATATCACAGGCTAGGTCAGCCAGCTCCTCCTTTCTCTTTCGTGGTACTCTTCGTTCAGTAAAGTCCTCAAACTTGATGGAACCATCCAAATAGATTCCCTCTTTGAGTTCAACTGGACGCCAAGTACTACGGACGATGTTTCCATTAAGCCATCCAGCAATATCATCAGCATTTGATATGGTTGCACTTAGAGCGACAAATTGCACCTCTGGTAGAATCTGCCTTAGCTTTGCAGTAACCATTTCTAGAGTTGGTCCTCGTGTTTGATCATTCACTAAATGTACTTCATCGATTATTATTATGCCAATATCATGAATCCACTCTGCCTGGTGGCGAATTATCGAATCTGCACGTTCGGTTGTTAGGACAATAATATCAGCTTTGCTCAAATTTGTACCTTGAGAATCAAAATCTCCCATTGATAATGCTGTTTTGATGCCAAGTGTTTCATATTTTTTGAACTCATGATATTTCTCTTGAGCCAGAGACCTTAGAGGTACAAGATACAGTGCTTTACCTTTTCCTTCGGATATCGCTTTCAGCATGCATATCTCTGCAACAAGCGTTTTTCCTGAGCTTGTGGGAATTGCCAATACAAGGTTCTTCCCATTTAGTACATCAGTCATAAGCGCTTCAGCTTGGGGCGGAAAAAGCGTAGAAATTCCAAATTCCTTTAGTAGAGTAATTATCCTTTGATTCAGGGGGATCTCTTCAATATTCGTTTCTTTTCCGCTCCAAATCGATGATTTCTATGCTAGCTCTGAGCTCTCTTTAGCTTCCCGTGAGTGGGATTGAACAAGATTCCTTCTGCAAGTAGCTTCTTGATTACCTCTTCCGCCCGTTCCCGGGCCAAACCCATTGTTTCCGCACGGGTAATCAGTTCTTCTTCACTTACAATTGAAGTGCCTTCAGATTCTATATCCTTCATTGCTTTGAGAATTACATCAGATGAACTTCGTTGTGAAGAGCTCATTGTTGATACTAGTCGGTCGATGTCAATTTTTCCAGTGACACGATCAAGTGCTACCATACGAAGCGATTCTTCCATTAGTCTGATAGCGGCCGTTGCATCTTCTTTCGTTACCTTTGAACGAAGCGCCATTTTTGCTCGTGCTTCAGATAATCGGACTAAGGCCTCAAGTTGACGAGCGGTGATTGGAACCGGTGCTGCTCCTCCCTCAGCACTTTTGCGAAGGTTGACATAGAAATTCTCGATTTCTTCTGCGGCTTCTGAGCTTAGCTGAGGAATTACGTATCGATTGGCATATCCGATATACTTCTTCAAAAATTCTGGAGTTATCGGTGGTGTTGATGGTTGATGAGGGGTCTTCTGCATCCGATGCATACCAAGAATGAATTGTGCCAGTTCCCTATCTTTCTCAGCTTCGACAGTATCAACGAGAATCCAAAGAAGGTCAAAACGTGATAGAATTGTGAATGGAAGTCTGATATTATCTTGAACTGAAAGCGAATCTTCGTATCGGCCGAGAGTCGGATTTGCCGCTGCCAAGATAGAAGTTCGCGCATTCAATGTGGCTACAATTCCTGCCTTAGCTATACTGACTGTATGTTGTTCCATCGCCTCATGGATAGCAGTCCTATCGTTGGGATCCATCTTATCGAATTCATCTATGCATGCTATACCTTGATCAGCTAAAACTAATGCACCTGCTTCAAGAGTCATTGATCCGGTTTCAGAATCGTGCATCACTGCTGCAGTAAGACCTGCTGCTGATGTCCCTTTTCCAGATGTGTATATACTTCGAGCGACTAATTTCGATACGAACTTCAAAATCTGGCTTTTCCCGGTACCAGGGTCTCCAATCATTAGAATATTCGATCGTCCTCTCAATCTTGTGCCATCAGGAAGTGTTTTTCCAACTCCTCCGAATAGAAGTAATGCTATGGATTCTTTGATGTGTTCATGACCTTGAATTGAAGGAGCTATTGATGCGAAAATGCGTTCGTGGATATACGGGTCTTCGGCCATCTTCCGAATCTCCTTTTCATCCTCTTCGGACAACTCTATCTGGTCGTACTCCTTCTCCCCAATTTCTACACCATTTGCTTGGATGAAAATGTTGAATGTAGCTAGCTTGCCTCCTCGTCTTGAGAAATCCGGAGATGTCAAGAGGGTTCCTGTTATTTTTACAAGGTCACCAGGTCTTGAGATGTCTACAATATCGCCTTCAAGGACCACATCAATAGACCGAGGCATCTGCCCAGGAGGAAGTTCTTCAGGGGATTCTTGAATTCGTACCTTCTGCCAATCTCTGAAAGATGATTTCTCAGGTATTAGCCGCACAGGGGTCTTCTTCCCACATACTGTACATTGATCAGGTTCCATATATCGTCCATCTTCCTGAGGCTGATATAGCTCCTCGCCACATCTGCGGCATTTGAATGTCGCATCGACCAACAATGGTTTAACCTCGCTGGCGCGCATCATCACTCCGCTAATTGTGATAATAGTGCCAATGTGTCGAGATCTGATGGCTCTTAATGAAACATAGTTTGGATAGTTGATGATTCTGACTTTTATCAAGCGTTCATCAACACTTTCGACATAGTCCGGATCTTCTGTTCGAAGAACTGATCGTAGAACCGTGTCAAGAGTCTGCAAGAATTGCATAGGATTGTCCTTTGCCAACGTACTAAACACTACATTATCAAAGGTCATTAAATCTTGGAAATCTACCCTGAGGGAAGTTGCCTCATCGATTGAAAATCGTTGAATTTTTGTCCAATATGATAGTATACCTTGTTCATCCTTGTAAGTCCGCAGGAACTCCTCGAATCGTTCCTGAGGGCCTCCCTCATAGCCTGACATGGATATCTGCCTCAAGACTCGTTCGGTTTAATATTGCAGTCGGCCGAACATCTACATGTATTTCATTAGTTAATCCTGTCATTGATATTTAAGCTCCTGTATGACTACATGAAGAGAGTATTCTTCCAATCGGATGCTAAAACACCCAGTTCTTCACAAAGCCAGCGTTCTTCTATTGTCATATCTTTGCGTTTATCTTGATATGCTCCCGATATCGCAACTCGTAGTATTTTCGATAGCCGCTTCTGGGATATTATTCCTATTAGACGGCGTAATTTTTCGATTTCATCATACTGCTTTGGATCCAGAGATGCTCTTTCACTGCGTATTTCGATTAGCTTCTTATTGATAGCTGAATACAACAAAGGATGAATAGATTGTAATCCCTTGTGAGGGCTGTCATCTTCTGCCCTATACACGTTCTGGATATGCTGTATTGATGCATAATCCTCATTCGGATCTATCTCGATGTAGCCGTGATTTACCAAAGTGTCGATCACCCAATTCGGAAGGGCGATTTGTGAAGGAGGTGAAATTGGACCAATCTTCTTTCCCGCGATTATCATCGCGGGTATTTCTTGGATAACCGAACAAAGCCTTGTGTCGTTTGAGAATTCCATTTGTGCTCGCTCAATAATATCTCTGATAGTGCTTCTTAGATGAATCATGGTCACACAAGTCTATGTGGTTTCGTCTATTGATAAAGACCTTACTATAGACAAAATCAATTGAATGCCGTAATTTCAGACAAGCTTTTTAGATTATGTAATGTCCAAACATCAGAAGAGATATCCGGACGTATCTGAGATATGCTGTTGGTGGAAGAAGTAAATGGAAATCGATCTATGGACAGAAAAACATAGGCCTAGCACTCTCAAAGACATTATTGGGCAAGAAGCTATCATTAGTCGTTTATCGAAGTTTGTTGAGAACAGAACTTTGCCACATTGTTTGTTTGCAGGACCTCCTGGAACTGCAAAGACTACTGCTGGAATGGCATTAGCAAAAGACCTGTTTGGAAGCTCTTTTGATAGGAATTTCATGGAGCTTAATGCAAGCGATGAGAGAGGAATAGATGTGGTCAGAAACCAAATCAAGGTGTTTGCTCGTTCTTTGCCTGCTGGAGATGCACCTTTCAAAATCCTTGTCCTTGATGAAGCAGACCACCTTACAAGCGATGCACAACATGCTCTTCGAAGAACCATGGAATCATATGCATCATCATGTAGGATGATTCTTATTTGCAATTATTCAAGTCGCATTATCCCCCCAATCCAATCACGATGTGCCATCTTCAAATTCACTCGTTTGAAAGATGAGAATATTGCGAGTAGACTAGATTATGTTGCAGAGAGGGAGGGTGTCAAGCTGAATGCAAAAGGGAAAGATGCGATTCTCTATTTGTCTGATGGCGATATGCGAAGCGCAATCAATCTATTGCAAGCTGCTGCTTCTACTGGACCGGTAACTGACAAAACCGTATTTGCCATATCTGGCAGAGCGGATCCAGTAAAAATCAAGGGACTCTTAGAATCTGCATATAATGGAAAATACGATGATTCTCTTGAACATCTAAGAAATATGATATCACAAGATGGCATTTCTCCAGTTGATCTTGCAAGACAGATACATAGAGAGCTTCAACAAATGGATATTTCATCTGATTTGAAACGTGCTTCACTTGAACGTACGGCAGAAGCTGAATTCCGAATAGCAGAGGGAGCTAACGGTGAAGTTCAGCTTTCGGCTCTTCTTGCTTTTATATCGTTTAGGAAAGAAGTACAATGAAGGAAGGAAGGTTACCTTGGACTGAAAGATATCGTCCATCTACCCGGAGTGAATTGGTAGGAAATCCCGAAAGCATTGACTCCTTTCTTGATTGGATTATATCTTGGAAAAAAGGGATACCCAAAAAACGAGCAGCATTGCTTGTAGGTCCACCAGGAACAGGGAAGACATCCTCAGTAGGAGCAATAGCTAGAGACCTCGATTATGAGATTGTTGAGTTTAATGCAAGCGATAAGCGTAACAAGGATAGTATTGAAACATTTGTATCAAGATCTGCCCTTCAGCAAACACTTACTGGCAACCCTCGTATCATTCTGCTTGATGAGGTAGATGGGCTTTCTGGCACGAGTGACAGAGGAGGGGTTAGTGCCATATTGAAGATAATCGATCAATCGGTCCACCCAATTGTTATGACTGCAAATGATCCCGACCACCCACGCTTGAAGGATTTAGTCAAAAGTTGCCTTCTTGTCCAATTTTCTGCTCTGGATAAAGAAACCATAATTCAAGTCCTTTCAAAATTGGCACGAGAGAATTCAATCACGATATCTGAAGAAACAATTCAGATAATTGCAAGTAAATCAGCAGGGGACCTACGAGCAGCTATATCTGACTTTGAATCGATTGTCGAAGGGAATATTTCTAGTGAGGAATTGGGAACTAGAGATGTTAGGACATCTATCGAGCAAACTCTTCGAAGATTGTTTATGACAACTGAGCCATCTGTTGCGAAGATGATAATAAATCAGGCAGATATTGACCATGATAGCCTAGTGTTGTGGTTGGAAGAAAATTTACACCTTCATCTAGGTACTCCAACAGAGTTGAATCGGGGTCTTGATTCTCTGTCTGTTGCGGATTTGTACCTCGGGAGAATTATGCGTCAACAAAACTGGAAGCTCCTTGCTTATGTTTATGACTTTCTCTCGTCTTTTATTGCATCAAGTAGGACGAAATCTCCATTTAGGCGTGTTGAATATTCTGAGCCTCTTTGGCCGTTGCTAATCTGGAAAGGTAGAAGAAAAAGAGACAAGAGTGATGAATTATCATCGCATTTGGCGAAAGTTGCTGGAATATCTAAAGAACGAGTGTTTGATGAATATGTGAGGACTTTAGAACGTCTTGTTGAAGAGGATCCTAAACAAAAAGAAAGAATAGTTCAATGGCTAGAAATTAAGAAAACATCTTTCCGATAGAGAAGGGGATTTCTGCTAGACCATCAAGCATCGTGAGGGTCCTATTGTGAAAAGATGTTTCCATTGCAATCTTCTTTCTCATCTGTGCGATGGCATTCTTACTTGGTTTTAGCCTAAATGGAATGATAGCTTCCATAAAGACAAGTCCTTCAGGTGGAGCAGGTTCGATTCCGCCAGTAATTACATCTTCCCCGTCCAATATCTTGAGAATGCTTTCAGGCGAATAATGGCCAGCTCCAATCGTTACAAGAAGGGTTACTATCTTTCTCACAAGTTTCCAGAGAAAACTAACCCCATACACATCAATTATCAAGTTGGATCTATGGTCTGTTATGGATATATTGAGTATTGTTGCAATTGTGTTACGACCATTGTCTGGCTTTGATAACAGCCTGTAGTTATGTGTCCCAATAAGATAGCTCCCAGCCTTTCTTATATCATCATGATTCAAAACAAGTCCTACGGTACTCAAATAGTACCTATAATGTCTAGACAGAACTCCAAAACGAGGACTAAATTCTGAAGGTGCTTCGGCAAAAGCCCACAAGATTATATCATCGGGCAGATAGGAATTTATTTTGTCGAGATTTGGTGGTTTTTCTGATTCTAGATATATTATTTGACCAATGCTGCTGACTCCCTTATCTGTTCTTCCGGAGAAAGAAATCATATCTAGGGAGTATTGTTTTCCACTCCATTTTGACAATGCATCAATTAGTTCTCCTTGTATGGTTTGAACAGTAGGTTGCCATTGAGAGCCATAGTAATTTCTACCAAGATAGAATACTCTGATGATGTAAGATTTCAAAGGAAATTCTCCTTGGTCAAGAATGCCATAGCTCAAAGAAATTCTTAAGCGAACGAGCCCGCAAGTCTTCCACACGATATCTGTATATCTTTATCCTTCCAAATGTCTTCTCCTCGACCAAGCCAGATTCGACTAGAGCTTTCAAGTGTGATTTTGTTGTATTGTGATTTAGTCCTACTCGTCTACATAGCTCTGATATATTCAATTCGCTTGATTCAGCCAATTCTTTCAGAACCTTTACTCTACCTCTTGAAGAGAAGAGATCCTCTATTGGGATTCTTTGGTTGATATCGTTATTCATTAATTATGGCCTTCTTTTATTCAGTGCATTGAGCAAGTATTGTTCCAGAAGCTCAGCTGGTACATCAGATATGCCTATCAAAGTGGTTTGACCTCTTTGACCAATACTTGAGCGTTTCGTATCGATAACACCATGTGCATTCAAATCTTGAACCCATTCCCATACCTGAGTATGAGCCCGAGATTCAGATTCATATTCTTCACATACCGAATGATACATCTCTTCTACTTCTCCAATGGTCACATATGCGCTGCGTACTTCCTTTAGCTTTCGGGCCGTAGCTAGAAGCAGAAGCTGGTTTTGTTTTGATAGTTTATCTAGGATTTCAACTCTTAGCTCAGGATGCGTATCAGCTTTTGCTTTCCGAGCAAAATCGGGAATTATTACCTTAGATCTCAAGCTATCAGCCTGTTTCCCAGCTCTCCAGAGCAATTCGATAGCATATCTTGCGTCCCCACGATCTGAAGCCATTTCGCATATCATCTGCAATGTTTCATTCATCACTGCACCATCCTCAAAAGCCATCTTGATACGTTCATTCAGAATGTCTTCAAGTTGGGAGGCAGTATATGGCTCAAAACGTAGTATATTTCTCTGTAGGGTGCTAAGAGTGCTTGAGTCGAAGAGATTGTCATCAAGTGGTATTCTACGCCCAACTCCAATAATCGAAAGTCTTTGTTGTGCATTAAGTTGATCATCCATTAGTCGTGTGAGATTGTAAAGGATGTCACCACCTTTCTGTCTGATGAAATAATCAAGTTCATCCAAGATTAGTAGAAGATACCGATCTTCTGATTCTAATACCTCTACTATCATTTGAAGTAATTCTTCAGGGGAATGACCTCGTCTGGGAAATTCAGGCTTGAATTTACGAAGAATTTTCAAATATACCAAATAGGAGCTTTTGTTGACTCTGCAATTGATATGTAATTTTTCAAATCGGAGATTTCGACCAGGTCTCCTTGCAGCAAGCTCCATTTGTTCTGCAAACCTTTTTGCAACAGCGGTCTTCCCTGTTCCCACAGGACCTTCAATAATGAATTTTTGGCTTGTTCGACCAGGAGAAGCTATAAGGGATTTGAAATTCTGTGCAAGTATTCGCAGCTCAGCTTCTCTATGAGGGAGACTCTCAGGTACATAATCGATAGAAAGATAGTGTTCGGACTTGAAGACGCTTTTTCTACTGAGTTCATCTTCTATATAATCCCGTGGCATTCCAGACCAAAAGAAATAGCACTTACGCGACTTAAAAGGATTTTGTGAGTTGTACGATTAATAATACATTTACGAGTAGAGGTGACCGAAAGTAATAGAGGCGAGCTCGTAACTCAAGATCCAAGTCATCGTCAATTTGACTCATCGGGGTCATGACATTCATCGCTCGCCAAAGATAAGATAAAATGCTATCTTAAATGTGCTGGGATGAATTTGGTGCGGCCACCGGGATTCGAATTCCCGCGAGATGCAATGCAACCTCGTCCCGGGTCGGAAGCTTGGGAAGCTCCCGTCCTAACCAAACTAGACTATGGCCGCTGTTTCAAAACGAATTATGCGATTGATAAAAGACTATCTATTTGTTTGTGGCTAGAAGTGCTGAATCTCAAATTTTATCTTGGAGATAGATAGCTCCGCAAACGATTATCATATGACCTCTTCAAAAAATGTGGAAGCACATTATTGGCAAGGAAACCAAGCCTGCGCAGAAGGTGCACTTGCAGCTGGATGCAGGTTTTTCGCTGGTTATCCAATTACTCCCGCATCTGAAATTGCTGAAATAATGTCGCAAGCACTTCCCAGAATTGGTGGAACTTATTTACAAATGGAAGATGAAATTGCAGCTATATCAGCAATAATTGGTGCCTCATGGGGAGGCAAGCTCTCCATGACCGCAACATCAGGTCCTGGTTTTAGCTTAATGCAAGAAAACATTGGATATGCAATTATGACTGAAACGCCTTGCGTAATTGTAGATGTTCAACGTGCAGGACCCAGTACAGGACAAGCAACAAAAGTAGCGCAAGGGGATTTCATGCAAGCAAAGTGGGGTACACATGGAGATCATGAAAGTGTTGTATTTGCACCCTATTCAGCTCAAGAAACTTACGAGCTTACTATCAAGGCCTTTGAAATCTCGGAGAGGTTAAGACATCCGGTCGTTATACTGTCCGATGAGATTGTTGCACATTCGAGAGAACGGGTGATTGTAGAAAGAACTCCAGATGCTCTTGTCACTCGATCTTTTTCGAAAATTGGAGATCCTCCATATGGAGGCATAGACTCTGAAGGAAAGTCCTTAATGCCCAAATTCGGAGAAGGACACAACCTTTTGGTAACAGGTTCTACCCATAATGAACAAGGGTTCAGAAAGACTTCGGACGCTACGACTCATGATAGTCTTATCAGAAGACTAAGTGCCAAAGTTCTCAATCAGATTGATCTCCTTACAGATGTAGTGGTCAATGGACCTGATACTTCAGAATGGGGAGTGGTATCTTTTGGGAGTACTTCAAGATCTGTAGAGGAAGCCATGATAGAGAGTAATACTTCTTTCAGATCTCTGAGATTACGAACTCTTTGGCCATTTCCTGATAAAGTCGTGAAAGATTTCTCCAAAACGGTTGATAAGTTACTTGTACCAGAGCTAAATCTGGGACAGCTTATCAATGAAGTATCTCGTGTTTCTTGCGATTCTGTTGAAGTTGTCCCATTGAATAAAATTGGTGGAGGATTGCTAATCGACCCTGAAGAGATAACTGGAATACTTGACAATAAATGATGCGTTTCCAAGGCTGTCTGCACAATCATCTCACCATCAAGTTCGGTATTGATTGTTATCTGAAGTGATGTTCTAATCCAAATCATCAAACTGATTTCTATTCGATAGGATGTTGTATAGTTACCAGTTATGTCAATGTAAATCGCGTGCATTCCTGGTAGAAGCCATTCAGGAAGGATAATTGATTGAGGTAAACTAAGATTTGGAATATCCAAATCAGATACAAGGGAAGCGCTTACATTATCGAAAATCTGAATATATGCAGAAGAAAGAGGTTGAAAAGTGTCATCATACACAGTTAACTCGAATAGGAATTGATTGCTGTAGAACGCTTGCGGATTATTGATTTCTGAGGTTATTGGAACAAGAATAGTAGTTTCGATTGCGAATGAGTGAACGAGTGTATAGTTCTCGTGTAGAATTTCTATCTCAATCGGATAGATTCCTTTTGGAACACTGGAAGAAATATACAATGAGAGATTGTTCAATGTACCTACTAAAAGAGATGCTTGATCTAATATTTCCCCTGTGCTAAGCAGAAAATTGACAGTAATCATATCGCTTATCCCTAGTTCAGACTCAATTGTAAGAGAAACATCCGAGTAGTTGCCTCGAACAAATACCCAACTAGAATTAGATGATGTGATCCAGAGTGGGTATTTAACATATACTTGGAATTGATCAGAAACCTCAGCAACAAAACATGTGTTTGGTTGTATCCTTATTGTGAGATTATTGTACCCTATAGGGGTGTCATTTCCCACTGTCCATTCAATGAAAAGGAATCCAAATGAATCGGTACTGCCAATAGCTAATGTGTTGCCTTCTGAATCTTGAACTAAGACCGAGATGTTTGTGATTCGCAAGCCAGAAGGATCTTCAATTGAAATATTCAGGTATGATTGGTAGGCTCTTACAAATTCTGAGTAGTCATGAATTAGAATAGTTGGTTCAAAAACAATATCGATAGGAATGACTGAATTTGCATAAGAATAGAATGTAGAAGATTCAGCTGAGATTGAAACTGTTCCTGTTCCCCATTTGTCTTCTGGGATTTGAATACTACAGGATACCTGACCTGTCGAATTGGTCATTGCATAAAGAGAAAACTGCCATTCATTCAAGAAAATAGTGATGTTGATCGGGATGGAATCTATCGGCTCTGCTTCTATCCAATCCTTAGCATTCACGTCAATTTTGAGCGAATAAGAGGGTAAAATTTGTTTCATACTTGCGGATATATTGAGTGTACGTGGTAGTACATCAACTACAAATGATTCCATGGCATCTTGGTATCCGTAATGTGAGGCTGTTACATTGACTTGATATTGTCCGGGAGTCGTTTGAAATGGAATGATTCCTTCGTATTGTCCCACGATTGATTGTGCCAATATCCCATTACCGAAGGATGTCACCCAAGTTATATTACTGTCACTTATAGGTGCCATACTGCTATCATTATGCTGAAATACTACATGAGCGTCTTCGTAAAACAAACCACTTGGCGTTTGACAGTAGAGATTCTCTACTGTATCGATTCTCGTTAATGTTGAGGGTTCTGAGTTGACCAGTAAGGGGAAGGTTTCTGAAAATGGAAGAAAAGCGTTGCTCCCGTTTCCACTAACCTGAATTGAATAGTCACCAGGTAGAAACGGGGTTTGATTCCAATGTTGAACTAAATTGCCACTAGGAGTTGTCGTGGTGATATTGGAAAAAACAAGATCATTTGTTGAGTTAAAAATCTCTATCAAAGAAGGCTCACTGGCTAGGGGAATGCTTTGATTGTACATGCTTGTGACTATAAAATCCAATGTTGCATTAGCATTCGTTTGAATAGAAAGTGGTCCGTTGGATTGGACCTGTAAATGGCCTCTAGTGATATTGACTTCAATTATCTCATTTATTCCCTGATAGTATTTATCGAAAATTTCGACATTCAACGATATTTGCGCAACAACTGGGTCGGGATATGGAGAGGTATGTTCTGGGAGTATCGTATATTTCGAAGTAATAAGCCGAGTGTTTGGCGAAGGTGAGATAAAGAAACTGTCATCATATACTAACCCTTGATCCGTTGCAACCAAAAAGGAAACATGGCACCATCCTTCCTCGCTAAAATCTGCTACCAATTCTGTAACCATATTGATAGTTTCTCCAACCTCATATGTCATTTGATCCGTTTCGAAATATGAGAAATCAAAATACAATGCGGATACAGGTAGTGCGAAACCTAGGAATATTACGAATGACAATGTGATAACTATTGATAGCCTTGGTTGCATATGCCCACCAGAAAGTTGTATTTACAGTGCCTAAAAAACACCCACGACTTTATCGACAGATTTAATTCAGCCGACATTGGCACCTTGTAATAGGAGAAATTGAAAGAATGCCTCTGCGTATCAAAGATGCTACGATAACTTCTATTGAAGATACTGAAACAAAGAAACTCAAGATATTAAAAGCTGTATCAAAAGAAGAAGGAGTCACGCTCTCACTTGAAATGCCAGAAGCCCTTTGTGATCCCTTTCATGTAAAAGATACAATAGAGATTGTAATCGATTCTGAAGAGATTGTAAAAGGGGACAAAGCAAAGCTATACGCGGAAGGTACAGTTTTCAAAATGGATGATTCCTCCTCAAACCTATCAGTAGTTGCTGCTTTTGGAGGACTAAGATTGGTTTTGGAAATTGCATCACCAAAACCTGCGCAGAGAAAGATATTTGATTCACAGAAAGTTTTCTTGACTTTAGGCTAAAGTTCGAAAATCAATGAATACTTTCGGCCATCTCACTATCTCACCATGCCCCATGTGACCCTATAGTAGACGTTATTGTTCATTGAGTGATACTGTGCAGTAGGTTTAGCATACATTTGGCTTCTGAAATCTAGTTAGGTGAAAATGTAATAGAATTACTGGGTGTGGTCATTGGTCGATGTATCAGTTCAACGAGATTCATCTTCATTTTTGTGCCCGGAATGTTCGGGCAGTGTTGTAGCTAGCAGAGGATTTGTCGTCTGCTCAGAATGTGGAAATGTGGTAACAATAGAGTATGTTTCTCCAACTTATCAGATGGGCGAGGAGCATACTGAAGGTTCCCCAGAGGCAAGTGTTTACGGGTCCCTTGGAAATCGAATGCACATTGTTGATGGACTTGGCAGTTATATTGGCTTTCACAAGGATCGCTTCTTCAGAGATGCTAATGGACAGTCTCTTTCGGGTCCAATGCAGAAGAAGTTCAAGAGATTGAAAGGAGTATATAGTACAAGAGTGCGCATTGGAAAAGATGAAGCAAAGTATAGAGCATTGCGGACTCTTAACCATGTTTCGAAGCTGCTGATGCTAA
This sequence comes from Candidatus Thorarchaeota archaeon, assembly GCA_048884965.1. Lineage (GTDB taxonomy): Archaea > Asgardarchaeota > Thorarchaeia > Thorarchaeales > Thorarchaeaceae > MP5-2226. The sequence goes on from JBHLQH010000007.1 coordinate 70,992, forward strand.
ATGAACAAGTAAGAGATCGGACGGCTTATCTCTATAAGAAAATTACAACCGAAACTCCAAACAAAGTGACAAATAATATACTCCTGATTGCCGTATGTCTTTTGATGGCAGTAAGGGAATTCAAGGAGGAAGCTCCAATAACTCTTGAGGAAATAGCTACTGTTTTTGAAAAGTGCGGACACCGTGTAAATGTGCGAGCTATTGTTAGAGAAGCACTTGAGCTAAGAGCCGTAACGGGTTATTCGCCTAAAATGAGAAAGCCTGAGGACTACGTGCCAAGGGTTCTTTCAATGCTAATGAATAGCTCAAAAGTCGTAAAGAAAGTCAAATCGCGAGGCTGGGCACCCCGAGATTATGAAAACGCACTCAGAAACAAAATCCTGTATGTTCTTGGTCTCATTCCTTCATCGAAACGGGGAGGTCGTAATCCTTTCATCTTTACTGTTTCTGCAGCATATGCAAGTGATCGCCTTCTGGCATCTGAACAGGGAAAGCGAGCGGTCTTGACACAAAAACTTGCTTCGCAAGCAACAGAAGTTGCGGAATATAGTATTCGCGATCATTTTGGCATGATTAAAAATACGATTGAGCTGACAGTATCTACGCTATGAACAGGCAAATGAGTTGAAAGAATTGATTGGTGCCGAACCAAATGGAACAAGACCTCATGTGATAGTGTGCCCAGACAATGAATGCAATGATTGTAAGGGAAATTTGGTTCCAGAGAGATGTGGAAAAGTTCGATTGGAATCAGATAGAAAGATGATTATCATTGAGCCTATGAAGAAGATGATTCATCTTAGGCATGCTTTACTGGATTGTGATGGTATTGAGTCAAAGTCTAAGATGATTGAGTCTGTATTCATTGAAGAGTTTGACCAAGTAGAAAGCTGGAAAGATCTTGTTGAAGCTTATGCTATTGGTTCGTATCTTTCGCTCTATTTCAAAGGCAGAAGGGATAATTCTATACAACACATTTCCTTTCCACGTGTGCGAACCTCTCTCGAGTATTCTTTAATCGAAGAGATGAACAATCAATACCTCAAATCCTTCAAGAATGGTAACTTGAGAAGAACAACCTTTCAAGGTAGATTGGAAACAAGTAGTAACTGGATTGCTCAAGAAATCTCTAATTCGTTGCCAGAACTGAATTCGACTACAATACGTGTGATTGCTGATTTTGTTACCCACAAAAATACTCCAATTAGTGGAATGTTTCCATTGATTCTTGATGAATGTGTAGAAGAAATTTATCTGGATCGACCTGGAGAACAAGTATACTTCGATCATTCGAAATTTGGCAGAGTTCAAACCAATTTCCAGATGAATGATGATGAAGTTTTGAAGTTGACTACCTTGCTACGCGCTGAAAGTAACTTGCATCTAGATAGGAAAAATCCATCTTTGAAAACAGATTTGGTTCTTTATGATGTTCCACTTAGATTTTCAACTAGTATGCCCCCTCTATCACCTGATGGAATGAATTTAGAAATAAGAAGGGCGAGGGTGAAACCGTTTACGATTTTTGATTTAGTTCAAAACGGGACTTTAAGCTATAAGGCAGCTGCCCTTCTCATTCTTTCAATAAACTCAAGGCTAAATATTACAATCACAGGAGAGCCGGGAACAGGAAAAACTACTCTTATGAATGCGTTGGACTTCACAACTCCAGAAATATGGAGAAAAATCTACATTGAAGATGTTCTTGAAAGTAGAATGATTGAAGGTAATCACCAAGTGAGATTTAGAGTGACTCCACTAGATGAGAATACAAGTATGTTGGATAAATCAACTGAGATTATCAAATGTCTTCATCGATCACCAGACTATCTGATTCTAGGGGAGATTCAAACTATTGAACACAGTCGTGCATTATTCCAGTCTATTGTTGCAGGACTTCGTTCAATACAAACATGTCACAGTAGTTCACCCTCTAGTCTTGTCACCCGTTGGGTGGTTGAACATCATGTCAGCACATCAAGTCTTGCATTGATGGACCTCATAGTTTCATTGAAAAAACCAAATCCTGGAGCTTCAGAAAGGTTCGTAGATAGAATCGCAGAGGTGTGCAGAAAAGAAGAATCAGGGCTAACAGAGTTCACAGGCTTGAATGTCATCTATGATTCTAATAATCCTGAAGAATTAGGAGAGCCAGCAACTAACGGAATGTTTCAATCTTTGGAATTCAAAGAAACAATCAATAGTATAGTTGGGAAACTCAAGTCATTTGAATACTCAAGTGAAAACAGTATGAATTGGATGGAACTAGATGATACTTCAATGTCTCCCTTCGTTTGATGGTTCAAAGATACCAGAAATCTTGAGAACGGATATCCTGTGGGGGCTTAAATACTCTGAATAGAATCTTAATACAAGGTGTGGTATAGTGACTGAATTCCCTTCGATTGTAAAAGATGAAAATGGAGGCCCACTTGTTGAAGAGAGCCTATTATTAGGACTTGCAGTGGTTACGATTTCCATTGTAATTGCAGTTATACTTCAAGCAACTGGGTGGGCTCAGGAAGTCATTGCAGGGCTGCTTCAGATTTTGGAAGATAGTTGGAGTGGATTGACAAATCTATTTCCATAGGATTTTGCTTCAATTACTGGCAGTCTATTTTTGATCTATCGTAGTACTGTGGGAAAACCTTATTTGTCAACTCAAATGGTGCTGTGATGCTCCGGACTGGTTCACAATTCGCTCCGGTAGATACTTGATGGATTTCCTCAAGTAACCGAGTGTAGTCCGGCCCAGCATGGGGGACTCTCGATCCCCCGACCCGGGTTCGAATCCCGGCCGGAGCACCATTAACTTTCTATTTTGTGACAGATTTCCGTTTGAGCACGGGAACAATTGGTATCCCAAGCGAGCTGCCTAATCCAAGAATTAGTGGGTACATTCCTACCCCTTCTGTCGAGTTCATATCTATCGGTGTGATAATGATATGAAAAATGCACGAGTATGACTCAATGCCATTTGTCGCTGGTATGTGACAAAAGAGAGAATGAAGCCCTGAGAGTTCAGGCAAAGGTAGTTCCATCTGTACTATTCCATCAACTCCTGCTATTGCGGAAAAGTTCTTGGAATTCCAAAGGAAATGTGTCAAAATACCACCAAGATTTGTTCCATTAAGACCCTGAACCTGCAATCTTACATGAATTGACCCAAAAACATGATCAACATCATAACTAAAATGACTAATGTGAACCGGAATTTTATTGCTAACCACAATGGAGAAGGATTGAGAAGCTGATAGCTCGAAAAAGTATTTGCTTCCGTCATAATATATATGAATTCTATAAATGCCTTCCATATCTGGAACCGTAATTTCGAAGGTGGCAACTCCAAATTGATTGGTTGTGAGTGATGAATTTCCAAACATAGTTGGCATCGAATAGGAAACCATCCTATCTGTCAAATTTCCAAACTGATTTGACAATTGCAGCTGGATGCGTACCACTTGATTTGGAGATGCGAATCCTAAAATGTTTGATGAGATGATTTGGATTCTGGAAGCACTCCAAACTCCAACAATCAAAGTGGTATTCTTCCCAGAAGATATGTAGTCATTCTCAGCAATAATCTGAATTGTTCTATTCCCGATATCACCAATAATTGGAAAAGATAGGGAAATCTCGGTTTCCCAGAAAGTTTCCACAAAGGTCGAATAGTTACTCTCCTTATCGATAACATACACAGTTGTATATGGTATCGGTCGTGAGAAAAGATCATAGAGAATAACGGTAACAGACATGGTGGTATTAATGGTCACCATTGTTGGAACTTGGGCTTCAAGAAACGCAACTGTTTCGATAACGAATTCTGATTCCAAACGCGTTTCTTGATATCTTTGGGTTCCAAAATACTGAATTTCGAGTGTATGTAATCCTATTGAATGAGATTCATTGAAGTGAATCTTGTATTCTGCAAAACCTGTAGAATTTGTGAATGTGGTATAGCAAAGGTTGCCATCTATCAAAAGGTCAAGTCGAACATTAGATAGAGCTCCTTCTTCTGAAACAGCTTTGACTGAGAAAGAAGCTGTTTGGTTAAGTGAGATTGTATCAATTATCTCAGTAGCTGGAGAGATGGAAGTTGAAAGTTTCTGGACTTCTATGATGAAGGAATTGCTGCTACCTCGATGAAAAAGAGTTACATTTCCTTCGTAGATGACTTCTATTGTGTGAGCACCAATACCAATAGAAGCATTTTCGATGTTGACAACGATTGTTGCATAACCTGTGGAATTTGTAGTTGTACTAGTTAGTAATGATGAATCACAGAATATCTTGAGTGAAGCATTCTCAATAGGATTCTGAATATCATCAGACAAACGAATTGAAAATACAAGATTGTCATCTGGAGCTAAATTGGTTTGTACAGGCAGTAGTTCCAGGTAACTAAATGAAGTTACAAGAAAGGAAATCCATTGACAGGAGGGAGCTAATGAAAGAGTTTCATTTCCTCTATATGTAACATTGACTAATGTATAGCCTAAAGGATGTGTTATTGGGAATTCGTACTCAATGGAGGCAATTCCAAGTTCATTTGTAATTGCTGTTCCTATGAACACATCATATGTTTGATCGAAGAACTCTATTATCTGGTACTGTACAGGTTCTCCAAAAGTCCCATTTGCGAGAAGTGTGGCTGCTATTTGAAAGGACTCTCCTCTGGATACTGTTATCTCAGCAGCAGCACCCACTGGATATGAAAAGAATACAATGAAAAGACAAATCCCAAGCGCACCAAAAGCAATATGTTTGAATCTATGTTGCTTTGCGATTTGCGTCATTCTCGAATTTGGCAACATATTGACCTCTCAACCTTTGGATGACCAGAAAGGAAAATGATATTCTATTCTGACTATGCATGAATGTTAATTTGTTTGGCTTTTAATCTCCTATAGACTGGAGTGCAAGAAACATGGGTAGTTCTTATGCAATAATAATAGATGAATAGATACAGGGCAAAGTAGCCTTGGAATCCAACTCTGGCAAGAGGGAGATCATGAATGGTAAAGGATGATTCAGGATTCAGATTCTCAGTACACCTGCACTCTAGAAACTTGACTAGAGTAATTTGGGTTATGACCCTTTTGCTTTGCAGTGCCTATATCTTGGGTGTGTATATTTTGCCTTTCTTTGGACTTGTCAGGTCTGAGATTATATCAAATAGATTCCTAATCGAACTTGTTGTTTGCTCGCTCCCGGTACTTTCGGGAGCTGTTCTGACCTACATACAAATGGATGAAGTGTCACCATCGGTCATAATGGATGATGAGTTCATGATCTTGTCTTTAGAGGGAAGGCATGTTGGAACTATTTGTCTAAAGATTACATCTGTTTCTGGATCTTTATTGTGGAATGATGAAGCAATACGATATAATACAGCACCCCTATTAGCGATACGAGCAGGAATAAAAGAAGGCGTTGATTACGCGTTTCAATATGGTGTTCAATCTGGAGAACCTTTCCTTCATGTATTCATATCAATGTCATCTACCAATGTGACCTCTATGAAGGAGATACTGAAGAGAGAAGCAACAAGAGCTGAGGCAATACTACTATCTTCTTTAGAAAATGTCAGTGTTCGTCTATTACAAAAAGATGAACTTGTGTCAAGTGTCAATCTATCGGATATAATCCAAGTTAGAGAAGATGGAAAGATAGCTATAGATAAGGATAGCACAGGTACTCTTTTGATTATCAATGGCATCCCAAAAGTCACACCAACTGAGACTTCCTCTCAGGTTGGGACGTTCATATCAACATCACTGCGACAAGGCTATTCTCTGTCCCTAACTTGTGTTTTTTCCAAAACCAATCCGGGAAAAGAAAAAAGAAGGTTGGAACGCAAATGGAGAAGGATAAAATCGAAAGAGAAACGAAATGAAGACTCCCTTTCTGATCAAGCAATGAAAAGGACATTGCTTAGCGAGTTTGAAGAGATAAACACGAATTCTGCTTGGTTTGAGTCATCGGTATATGTAGTCATCAATCATGATACTCCAGTCGAGGGAGTAAAAGGCTTGATACACTCAATTTGGAGTGGAGATGACAGTCTATCGATAAAAGAAACTCAACTAAGTCAGTTAGTTAAATACCGACTTGTCATGAAAAGACATCTGAAGGGACAAAGAATACATGTGAATAGACTAGTTGCATATGTTAATACCCCAGTTCAGCACTTGCCAGTTGTTAGTGCAATGGGAATACCGGAATTTCAAATTCCATCCACCGATATTGTTGAAAATGAGTTGGAGATTGGTTGGGCAGTATACGGAAATCGGCGTTTAAGCAAAGTGGGATTGAAACCCGAGTGGCTAAGAGAGCATATGGCGGTCTTAGGAGCTACTGGTACCGGAAAAACAACCTTGGTAAAGAAATTGATGTCAGAAATCACAATAAAGACTGCTGTCCCTTGGTGGATATTTGATGTCAAGGGATCGGAGTACTCTGATTTGTCCAAATTCGATGATATTGTTGTTCTACGACCCGGTCTTGACCCTACATTTGTTATAGATTTAATCGAAAGGAGGAATTTCGACAATAACCGAGCCCACTCTACATTTTCATTGCTGCGAGAATTGATTCAAGAGAACAGCACTTCTGAATTATCTCCTGCAATGGAGAAGCTTCTTCGAGAAGCCGTTCTCTCGCTGGCGAATGAAAATGATATGGGATATGGAGCTAGTGCACTTGTTGATAGAATTCAAGAGATTTCAGGAAATGACCGAGTCAGTCAGATGACAAGAGATGCACTGCTGAACCGACTTGAAATCCTGACTAGGGAACCTCTTGGATCCATTTTAGCTGGAGGTGCCGATTCGTTCAGGATTTCAGAGCTGCTTAGTTCAAGGGTGGTATTCGATTTGAGGTATGTTTCGCAAATCGGAGGGATGGATGCCGCTCGACTTCTTTACAACCTTGTAGCAAAACGAATCTTCGATGCCTCTATGCGAAGAGGAATCTCCTCTGGCTTGCATCATCTTGTCGTGTTAGAAGAAGCCAGCAATCTTGTGCCCGAAAGCTACACTAGGCACTCTGCTGCTGATGTTACGACTGGTGAATCTATGGTCATGCTCCAACGTGCTACTGGTCAGGGTGTTATTGTGATTTCAACTAGACCAAATATATCTTCGAATATTCTAGCCAATACCTCAACAAAAGCCACCTTCAGACTTCCGTATGATAGCACCGTTGGAGGTAGATTCATGTCTGTTGATGCAAACCAGGAGCAGTACCTGCGTACTATGCAGGTAGGAAGAGCTTTGATTTTATTACCCAATGTCAATACATTTGAAATCGAAACGGAACCCTTCGATATATCTGAATATTTACCATCAAGAACATCTTCACATACTAAAGGAAGTGCTGAAGAAACAGAAATAAAAGATGCATCAGTAGATAGCAAAAGTGAGATATCAACTGAAGAAATCAAAGACCCTTCATCGAGTCATCTAAGTCCAGTTTTTGATAGAATCGGTGAACTAGCAAATCACATTATAGCTCTATTAGCATCTAGAGAGATTACTACCCATGAAGATATTCGTGAATTTTTGCTAAGCCTTGATGCCAGATTGACTGATGATGATGTGAATGATATTCTCAGAGATTTGGTTTCGTTATCGTCCATCCAGAGAGAAGCCATTCCTCTTGTTGCTGGAGGTTTTATCTACTCACCTGTAGGTAAAGGCTTGCAGGCAGTTAAGAGAGTGATTATTGATTATCTTGTAGATAGATTGGAGAACGTGGACCAAATGAATGGCGAGAATGAATTAGGTCCCGATTTATTTGTCAATGAAACTGCGATTATTATCATTCCGGAGATGCTTAAGGCATCCACTTTTGAAGGGATTATCGAGAGGATAAGACATCAGATGAACGTCCTGCGAAATGGAGTATCGAATCTTATTGTGATTGTAAGAGGGAGTGTTGCTGCAGCAAAACTGCGTGAAATAGTCGATGGATCTGAAGAGTTTGATGCAGTTTCTGTAGTATCAGCCTTTCCAAGTTCATTGTCTAAACTTGTTGAAGGATTGGCAAAATATAGAGCGAAAACAGAAAAGCTTGGATTATCAGCTGGAGACCCTGAAGCTGTTCAAGCTAGCTTGCTCGAGGCTGTTCATGATATTGGATCAGCTTCTAGCAGAGCTGTTCAAATGCGACTATGGTTTGGTTTGATTCAAGACTTTGTAGACCTGTCGAAAGGGTGTGTTTCATGGGAATCCATCCTTGAGTTTATTGATACAACCGCTATCCAATCAAAGAAAGGGAGAAGCGCACCTCTTAATGTAGAAGAAGGAAAAAGAGCACTTACAGAATTGTTGGCTGATGAGATGTTGGTTGCTGTACGAATTGGCTCTAAAGATAGTCTTGTGGAATTGGAAGAGGGATTGTGGATAGTAAACGCAATAGTTCTTGATGACTTGAAGGCCAAGGCCATTAGTCAACTGAAAAGCGAACTGGAAAAACGGTACGATGTTGTGTTTCAAGGTCATGGATACTACGATATTTGTGCTGATAAGAGATCTTATGTTGTTTTTCCAACTCAACAAGAACTGAGCACATTGATTCGATTACATAGTGACGTTGCATGTAGGAACTGCGAATCGAATGAAGTAATCTGTATTCTAACGGCTGCCGAATACTTAGAGGATTCGATAGTTACACCTTCAAATCTGATAATGCGAACGATGGATGAAGGACTTACATCAGTTTTTATCTAAGGAGCAATCTTCGTACAGAGTACTGATTCTCCTTTTAGTAAATCCTCTAGTCGACCAGGAATATTCAGATTGAATATTGTTGTTTCAGTTCCTAAACCCGACAAGGCTAGTAGGTCAATAACCTTCTTTGCCATTCCACCTGTGACATCAGTTGCACTTGATGGTCCTACTGCTTTGAGAACCGATTCCTTGTTTAGTTGGTTAATCACTGGAATTACTCTGGCGTGTGGATTGATACTTGGATTGCTATCCAGTACTCCATCTACATCGGTCCCTATTAGAATCTCCTTGATTTTCAATTCTTTTGCTAGATAAGCCATAATCGTATCGCCACTTAGAATTGCTGCACCAAAATGACTGTCGAAACATACGTCACCATGTGTTATTACATTGTGACCTGAATCTATCGTTCTTTGTATTGATTCAAGGGAAAACGATGCGATTTGCTTATTCTCCAGAAACGAAATGGAAAAGGGTGAGATAACGACTGATGACAGACCCTCCTGATTGAAGAGGGTTTCAATACCAAATGCTAATTCATTCATGTTATGTCTGATTTTTGGAATACCCGCAAGTAGTCTATTGATTGGAGTATCTGATTCTCCATATCCATAGCTGTATGCTGCTTGGTGACCATGGGCGCCACCTCCAAGAACAATGATCAATGGAGAAGTAGCGATTTGTAGCTCTTTTGCAATTCTGTTTACTGTATCATTATTTATCCGAGGAGGCGTTTCATGCTTATTGGTAATGACCGACCCTCCGAGTTTGAGAAGAATTATATCTTTCACATCGCACACCCTTCTTACTTGTGAATTCGGTTTACTTATGGAAGTTATCATGATATGAAAATGTCACACATAAGACAAGCTTTTTATCGGAACCACATTCCGTTGAGATGAACACCTGCCAAACCGGAGCGGGATATCGATATGACTCAAAGAGCAAGAATCAGACTATCAAGCACTAGTACCGAACATCTAGATGGAGTCTGTAATCAAATTAGGCGAATCACTCGAAAGACAGGTGTGAGAATGTCGGGACCGATTCCGCTTCCTACAAGAAGAATGGTAATTCCTACTCGTAAAACTCCTTGTGGACAAGGATCAGAGTCTTGGGATAAATGGGAGATGAGGGTCCATAAGCGCCTCATTGATATCGATGCGGATGAAAGAGCTATTAGACAGATAATGCGAGTCAGAATTCCTGATTCGGTCTATATCGAGATTGAGCTAACTGGATAATCCGCAACAAAAACTCTTTCTTGATAGAGTTCTTCTGTAATTCCAATGTATCAGTGATTATGAGGAGCAATCTCTATGTGTGGAATTATTGGCGTTGTGCAGGAAAGAGGAGAGGTCGCTTCCTTTATTCATCAAGCACTGAAACGTTTGGAATATAGAGGGTATGATTCTGTAGGAATCACAACAATCAAATCAGATCAGCTATTCACAAAGAAAGACAAAGGAAAAATCGATGAAGTTCATCAAATGCTAAATTTGGATGATCTTCCAGGGAGTATTGGAATTGGTCATACTCGCTGGGCAACTCATGGTATCCCTTCAATGTATAACTCTCATCCTCATTTCGACTGCAAAAACGAAATTGCGGTTGTTCACAATGGAGTAATCGATAATTTCCTTGAATTACGTGAAATTCTTACTAAAAAAGGTCATAGCTTCGAGTCTGACACAGATACTGAAATACTACCACACCTTATTGAGGATTTCATGAATGAAGGGCAATCATTGAAAGATGCTCTGAAACAAGCTGCAACACTGATTGAAGGCACTTATGCAGTTGTAGCCATGAGCACACGCGAACCAGACAAGATGGTTGTTACCCGCGATGGAAACCCCTTAGTTATCGGCAGACAGGGAAATACAAGCTATGTTTCATCAGATATTCCTGCTTTCTTGCCAGTCACCAACAATATGATTCTTCTTCTTGATGGAGAGATTGCAACTCTCACTGTTGATGGGATTTCAATAGAACGGCTTTCAGATGGAGAACAGGTCAATCGCGAAACAATCAAAATTAGTTGGACTGCAGACCAAGCTCAAAAGGCTGGATTTCCTCATTTCATGTTGAAGGAGATACATGAGCAACCAGAGGCTATCAGAAATACACTCAGACTACGACCGGAGATTTTACTTGAGGCTGCGAATATTCTTTCTGAATCGAATAATATCTTCTTCTTGGCAATGGGTACTTCTGGTCATGCTGCAATGGCAGGAAGACACATGTTCGCATCACTTGGGGGTGTACTTCCATCTTTTGAGTTAGCCAGTGATTTTCAGGATAGTGTCTATGATGTTATTTCAGAGGGGGATCTTGTTCTCACAATTACGCAATCTGGCGAAACGACTGATACTATAGTTGCTGCAAAATATGCAAAGAAAAGAGGCGCAAAAATTCTAGCTATTACAAATGTTGTTGGAAGCTCAATAACTAGATTGGCTGATCATACAGTTATTACTCAAGCGGGTCCTGAAATAGGAGTAGCAGCTACTAAGACATTTATGGTCCAGCTTACTTCATTGGCGCAAATAGCACTAGCTCTTGGGGATGTAAGGTCATTCAAGGATCCTGAAATCTTGGCTGAAAAGAGAAATGCACTTGAAGGTATACCAAGTATTGTTTCGAAGGTGATTGCCACAGAGGAGGAGTATGCAAGGCAAATTGCAGGAGTATACCATGCAAGTCCAAGTATGTTGTTTCTGGGTAGAGGGATTTCAATGGCTACAGCATATGAGGGTGCTCTAAAGCTGAAAGAAATTGCATACAATCATGCAGAAGGGTATTCCGCTGGCGAATCGAAACATGGTCCAATCGCTCTGGTACAGGAAAATTATCCTGTAGTCTTTGTTGCACCAAGTGATGATACTCGAGCAAGGTTGATTGGGAATATCATGGAAATGAAAGCCAGAGGAGCATCAATCATCTCTGTTCTTGAGGAAAGTGACCAAGAAATACGATCTCTTTCAAATCGGATATTCTCTATTCCAGATGGTGTTGAACCGGAATTCTCGGTCATGCCCTATATTGTACCATTGCAGCTGTTTAGTTATTATATGGCAACAAGGAAAGGATATGATCCCGACAAGCCTCGTAATCTTGCCAAGTCAGTTACAGTTCTTTGAGGGGCTTAAATTGGACATTAACTAACTAGTCAATGTGTGAAACCAATGTTGCCATATATGCTTCAATCGCCATTGACGGATTTTGCTAACCTAATAGCTGGATACTTTGCGGAAATTTGGGAGTTCCTCGTCTTCATCGCAAGAATCTCTGCTGTAATAGTTGTATTAGTGGGAGCTATCCTATGGTTTACGGAAGTGAACTCCAAAAGAGGTAAGGGTCTCGTTTTCAGTGGAATAATGCTAGCAATCGTAGTACAGTATTTTGTAATGTATCCACCAACGTTCATTCTCAGTTGAGTATCAAAGTAGATCTTTGCTAATCGTTCCTAATGTATCAAATAGCAAATCAATCTCTTCTACAGAATTGTACAAGCCATATGATGTTTGAATGATTCCTTCGAAAGATGCTCTCTTCACAAGGGGGTGAGCACATAGTAGACCACTTCTTGTTGCAATATGCGATTCATCAAGAAAAAGTGAGATATCATGGCAGCTTATCATAGCGTCATCTCCTAGATTGAATCCGAATATGGTGGATAATTCATCAGGATGACCAAAAAGATTCAGATTCTCTATTTCATTCGCTCTTCTGAGCGTATGGACTGCGAGTTCTTTGAAGTGTGATTGAATTTTCGTCATGTCAATGCTTGATAGATAGGCAATTGCAGCACTGAGACCTGCAATTGCAGGAACGTTCAGAACATCCGATTCGAATTTATCGGGTTGTAATGCGATTTCATACTCTGTTAGACTCACATTGGAAACACTGGATCCTCCAAGAATACCGGGAATATGTTGGGCTCCAAGTGATTCTTCTATCCATTGAATAGCTAATCCTGGAGGAGCCATGAAGGACGTGTTCGCAGAAGTAACAATCAAGTCAGGTCCTGATTTGACTAGGGAACGAATGTCATAACCGAATGATCGACTCACATCTGAGAGTAGCATTCCATCATACTCATGTACTTGGTTAGATATGGCACGAAGAGGATTTCTAATTCCCCAACCAATGGTAGTTGATCCAACAGCAACAATCCCTACTCTTTTGGTTAGTAGGTTTTCAAGAGAACCAAGGTCTAAGACACCTTGATCGTCAATGGGAATAGGTTTTATTTCCAAATTGAGTAGTTGTGATACTCTTTGTAGTGCTACCAAGATAGAATGTTCCTCACTTGCAGCAACAAGAATAGTATCTTTTCCTTTCTTTTTCCAATCATAACCGAGGGCGAATGATGCAACTGAAGATGTGATAGATTTTTGAAAGGAAATCTGGGGATGATCTACAGACATGAATCCAGCTAGCTTTTTTCTGGTTTCTTCAACAATGGATCCGCCTCGAATAGCTAGCATATGCGCACCCCTCCGAGAAGAAGAAACTGTTTCTGAGAGAAATTCCATTACTGCATCAATTGCTACTTGGGGAATCAAAGTAGTACTGGCAGAGTCAAAGTATACCAAGCTTGGATTCTTTGTGAGAACTGGAAAGTGAGAGCGCAATTTCAAGGCTGACATATTTCTTTTTGGTCAATGAAGGCCTTTAATTGTAGTGTTGTCACTAAGGAATCTAATGGATTCAGTTTGTGAAGGTTACTTCTTGGTAACAGAAGAAGGCCTAATCTTTGAAATAAAGGGTAGTGTACATCCTGATGATCGATACATAGCATACCTAAGGTATGTGCCAGACAAGCGTGGAACAAGAAAATCCGACGCTGACAAGGGATACACAAAAATCTACGACATTGAGAAACGAAGAATATTTCTCAGAAGGAATTTCCCGCAATACCTTTGGTTTGATCAATATAGCAATCGACAGATGCAAGCTGTGCCTCATGAGAAGATTGACTTTATTCTGAATCCAGTGGATGCCCTCAGACATATGCGTGATAAGGGTAAACATGTCCTTGACCTGGAAAAAAGCACGACTAGCTTGGTTGATGCTCTATTGGATGTATCTAAAATTCAAGAATCATGCATTGGTGTGACTGGTTCTCAGCTTGTAGGACTTTCTGGTCCGACTTCTGATATCGATTTAGTGGTATATGGAGAGAAAAGTTGTAAGCAACTGTATCATTCATTGGAGAGAGATTGGGAATCGATCTCGGGACTGAGAAGGTATGAGAACCATCTCTTGGAAAAGCATGTAAGGTTCAGGTGGGGAACGGATAATCGCTCTTTTGCCTGGCTTCAAAAAAGGGAACAATCAAAACTCCTACAAGGATTGTATGAGAACTTTGAATTCTTCATAAGATTGGTCAAGTATCCACACGAAGTCGGATGGAAGTACGGTGAACGTACTCACTCTTTTATCAAAAAAGAAATCGTCGTTGAGGGAATCATTACTGATGATTCACAAGGAATTTTTACGCCATGTGAATACACTATCTCTTGTGAAGAGCACCCGAGCTTGAAAAGAGTAATCAGCTTCAGAGGTCGCTTTACAGAACATGTAGACAAGGGAATGCTAGTTCGAGCACATGGAAGATTGGAATCTGTAAGCAGCGTGAAGGAAGGCATAACATCTCAATATCTTATTCTGGGGGAGAGCGCGAAAGACTTTCTTATTCCAGTTGAATGATGTGATTCGATCTTGTTCACATGAGATACATATCAACACACATTCACAGTACAGATTGTGAATGGCGCCTTTTTTGTGAATGCCAATATCAAATAAGCGATGATAGCACTCTTTTTCTAATCAATCAGTTTTCATATACTCGCTATTGCTTGTGAATAAGGACACCCCTTCGTTTCCACTGGAAAGCAGTAACTAGGGTTTTGATGGGTTGAGGAATGTATTCACAATTACCATAGTTTAGTGAATATTGAAGTAAATGGACAAAACGCTTAAATCTTCAAAATAAGCATTCATAAGTCCGATAAACGACGGCAGCTTCCTCACATAGTCTCAACACAGAATATCCAGTACGGATGAGTCCGGAATAGCTATGTACGCAATATCTTCCACTTACTGGGATATGTGTGATTCACATACTCACACTTATTTGGATTGCAGAGGAATACTGCTGTGAATGGATAATCTATTGGAATGAATGATCATGTCTGAGAATGGAAGAACAAATTACCTGTACGGATTTACGTACAACTCATCTCCAAAGACCAAGGAGATTTTCCAATGTAGATATGTTCTTCCTGATGAGGCTTTGAAACGTTTCAGAAAGATGCTTTCACTGGCCGAGTCACCTTTTGATTTTAAAATAATAGTTTCTGATGAGGTCACTGGCGAGGAATCAAGCTTTCAAGTTAAAGGTAGCAGCATTGAAGAAATGTTTGAGAAGTTCAAAGTCTTCCTTGAGGCAAGTACGGGTTATACATTTGCAACAAAAACTATGGATACTCCTGAACATGAAGTTGAGGACTCAAACTATGAGTCAATGAGTAACTATGAGAAACTCCAGATGATTATCTATGCATCATTCAAACATGGAAAGTTCTCCTCTCTTGATGTGACAGAGATCTATCAAGATACATTTGAGGAAGACCTACCAAAAAGCACAGCCTCAACCTATCTTGCCAGAATGTGGAACGATGGAAAGGGACATCTTGAAAGACTTGGAAATCGCTCAGGGTATATGTATCGCCTCAAGACTGAGATTGAAGAAGTTCAAAAAGAAATAGAACGTGCCGAGAACGTCCTTTCATCAATCCAAGTCAGAGTTGGCAAATGATCAGAGTTTCTCGGCAGATAGATCCTATAGTAGAGTCACACCTTCGTCAAGAGATATGCCAAGAGTTTCTAGCTCCTCTAGAATAGGATTATAGATTTCAGGGATAATTGGACGGTGTACACCTACAAGGTTGATTGTTCCATCAAGTATCATCCTACTTGCAATAGCAACTGGAAGCGCCACAGTACGAGACATCGAACTATCTTCATGTGGAATACCATAGTCTACCAGAGTTGACGTGGTCTTTTCTTTTCTGTCAGGGTATTTTGCGATGAATTCATGATGCATAACAATCATATCACGCTCTCCAGGAGCATACTGGAGCTTCTCCTCGAATAAGTGACATAGTGCATCTAGATAAGTGGTGATATCCTTTGGAATTCCTCTCTCTGAGAAGAGGCCTAGCCATTCAAAACGGCCGATTATTGGACTACTTTGGTCGAGCCCAAGATGTGTGGCAACTGCCCTCATTATATCTTCATCACTGGATGAGATGAGATTTCGCAATATTTGTGCAAATGTCACACCGGTCAAATCACGTTCTTCAATATCCAGTAGACCAAGCTCGGCTATCTTCTTCATCGTTCCACACCAACCTATGTTTCGGAACGTTCCACGAAGCATGGTCTTAGTTTCTTTGATGTTATAGATATCAATGTAAGAAAGACTATCACGATTTGGGTATCCCTCGAACTTGCCCATCCCTGGAACTTCCATAATCTCACAATTATCAAATAGAACGGCGCCAGGAATAGTGATCTGCTTTCCGTCTCTAAGAAATTGAGCGTCATTTCTGCCAGCTAAAAGAACTCCACGAGGGCTCCAAGATAGTTTGTAGCCAAAGGGATTGTTGTTTGCATCAGGAGCAGGTAGTCCTCCTGTGAAAGATGTGAAACTAACAAGCTCGCCACCTTCATTATGGATGTGATCAATGATTTTCATGGCACTCATATGGTCAATGCCTGGATCAACACCACATTCATTCAAAATCAGAATTCCTGCCTCCTTTGCATCTTTGTCCAGAGCTTGCATTTCCTTCGAAATATAGGAAGTCGTACAGAAATGCTTCTTGTGTCTAATAGCTACCTTAGCAGCTTTAACATGAAAGGTGTAAGGAAGTAAAGAGCAAATGAGATCGACATTCTCTGTTAGCTCTTCGAGCAATTGGTCGTCTTTTGCTATATTGAAAGCTATCGCTTCAGCATTTTCGCAACCTTCGATAAGATGTTCGGCCTTCTGTTTTGTTCGACTAGCCACTATGACATGGAAGCCGTGTTTGCATAGGTATTGGATGTAGGGACGAGCGACAAGACCCGCACCTAGACATAGCACTTTCTTCATTGTTGGTTTCACCTACATAGATAGAAATTCTTGAAGATACTCGTAGCTCTTCGTAAGTTTTCCTTGGTATACAATTATGGCATCTAACAGTTCACGGGGCAGATTCAGATTCTCAAATGGCACTTCAAAATCGGCTTTGGCCAAGGATGGAATGAAGCTTCGTAATGTTTCGCTGAATGATGAAGATGCTTCTCTTGGTAGCTCGCATGGGAGATTATCAACAGCCATTATCACTGGACCATCGCCTGTGACGCCTAGCTCTGCAGAGTCATGTTCGATAATATAGGTAAATGCTGGATTATCGGGCTTTGTACATTTTAGTGTGAATTCAATAGATCCCTCGATATCACAAGAGATATCGCCAATTGCACGAAGTCTGCGATTCTCACTACTCCAGTGACGTTTCATGAAGTCTTTTGTTATTAGGCGTGGATACTTCTTCGTCCAATAGATACAGTTCATAATAATTGTGAGGTAAGGAATGTATCGCTCAAAGTCACTTTTGTATTTCTTCGATCCATTAGCATAATAATCTTGCAAATCGAAAGTATGCTCAGTATCGATGGGCTTTACCATATGTTCTTCCTTGAATATGCATTTGTAGATTACATTGTTCTTCGAAGGCAGATCATGAAGATGCTCTGGTTCAACTGTTTCATGAGGCAGAATATCAAAGAGTTCTTGAGCACCCTTTGAAACATTACCATATCCTGCAAAACCGACAACCAATGGAGATAGCTCATCAGGCAAGCCTTGAGAGCTAATTCGCTCTCCTAACGCTCGAATTTCCTCTTTCAGTTCCTCAAGAGTCTTTATCTCAAGTGTGGATCGCATCCCCTCAAATGGGTTTGGTGAAATGCCTTCATGTGTGAGCCTTTCACCAAAGACACGCAATGTGTCAGACATGCCCGCGAGACCGGCCCAATTTCCAAAGTAGATCAATCTGCGTCCCTTTTCATCGACTACTTTCTCATAGTCAATCAGAGTGGCACCAGTATCCATTATTCTTTTCAGCATAGGCATGTTATACTTCTGACCTTTGACGGTATGGCTGAAAAAGACGTAGACCTTTGAGGGCTCAAAGAAATCGATTGGCATCTCCTTGATACCTAGAACTACTTTTGCGTCACTTCCTTTGAGTGGAAAGACTTCTGCCTTCGATGGTTTATACTCATCTGGTGAAAAGGCGCGTTGATTGCTAGGCTCAACAATGAACTTAATTCCGTGTTCCTGATTTAGAACAACAGCATGATCGGGTGTTATGGCAACACGAGTTTCAAAGGCTTTCTCCTCTTTGCGAAGTCCAATTTTATTCATAGGGAGCTCCTCCAAGACCTGTTCAGGGACGAGCCGAGAGCAAATCTACCTACGCTTTAAGCTTTCCATTGTGACCCTCTGTATTACACATAGTAAAATTCGGAACATGTGTTCTACCATACGATTACTATGTCGATAATTCTATACCTGTATGATTTTCGACAAGCTCGTCAATCCAATGCCAGACGGGTGTCATTCACCAAAGAGCTTTATGGGTTCACTTACAGCTGGAAAACGAAATCAGGAGTGAAGCAAAAAAGAAAACCAGGTATTCTAGAGGAATGCCCAGGTACAGAGGCAGTAGCAGATTCAGCAATTCTGGTCCCTGTGGATCACAAAGGAATATTTGACATGTTATTCAAAGAATACGAGGATATTATGAATCTTCGAATCTTTGAGATTGAAAAAGAGATAGATGATATTTAGAACACGTGTTCCAATTTGCACTTTCTAAATGCATAAAGTAGACAGAACTAAGACCACGTGTTCTAAAATATGACAAACCCCTTCATTTCCACTGGAAGATCGGCAAAATCTTGTTTACTAAATTATGCAAAAGTATTTATATAGATTTATGAAGCCTGTCTTTATCTCCATTTTTATTATTATTATAGATAGACGCCCGATCACACACCATTTTTCTAAGTTCCAGTGGAAATAATGGGGGGGTATTATCACCTAGAACACGTGTTCCAACAGATACGTAACGTATGGCATGGTAATACAACTATTACTATTGGGATTAAGAATTTGTTACAACCACAAGACTGATAGTCTATATTATTGCTCGACGAGCTTGTCAGATAATGGCGCTAAGGAGGATCTTCGCTTGACAAAACCAAAAGAACTGCTTGAAGATGCACCTGGCAAGAATGTACTTCTTCTTGCTAATGAGGCAATAGCAAGAGGCGTTCTAGAAGCGGGTGTACGCCTAGTCGCACTCTATCCTGGAACCCCAAGTAGCGAGATTGGCAATAATCTTACTTTTATGGCACCTGAGATTCCAAATTTCTATTTTGAATTTAGTACGAATGAGA
Source organism: Candidatus Thorarchaeota archaeon (assembly GCA_048884965.1). GTDB lineage: Archaea > Asgardarchaeota > Thorarchaeia > Thorarchaeales > Thorarchaeaceae > MP5-2226. Next base: position 90,248 of record JBHLQH010000007.1, read on the forward strand.
AGGTTGCACTTGAAGTAGCTGGGGCGGCAGCAGTTGCTGGCGTTCGTTCAATGATGGTATGCAAAGGTCCTGGATTGAATGTCGCAGCGGATCCTTTCTTCTCTTTGGCCTATGTAGGTGTGAGAGGAGGTATGGTTATCGTAGTTGCTGATGATCCAAGTATGTGGAGCTCCCAGAACGAGAATGATAGTCGTTACTACGCACTCATGGGTAATATGCCAATGATGGAACCAGCAGATCCTGCAGAAGCCAAAGCTATGTTGCTGGAAGCATTCGAGTTCTCTGAAAAAATCGAGCTTCCTGTCCTCTTCAGAACTACGACAAGAGTAAACCATACAAGAGCTCCTGTAGAGTTTGGACCGATCAAAGAACGACCTGATAAAATAGTGTTCGAAAAGGACCCATTCAGATTCGTGCCTATCCCCTCAGTTGCTAGAAAACGTCATCCCTTGCTACTTGAGCAGATCGAAAAGGCGCGTGCTCTTTCTGAGAACAGTCCTCTCAATTTCACTGAAGGGAAAGGCGATATGGGTATCATCACGAGCGGTGTATCATACAACTATGTCGTCGAAGCAGTAAATCACCTTGAAATGAATGCAGAGCTCCTCAAGCTAGGCATTACTCATCCTCTACCTGAAAAAATGATTATTGACTTTCTTAATCGGCATAAACAGGTAGTCATTGTAGAGGAATTGGAACCCTTCCTCGAAACACATGCGAGACGGTTAGCACAGCTTCATGGAATCCAAGTCGAGATTCTTGGAAAGGAGCAAGGTTTCTTCTCAAAGACCCTCGAGTACAGTCCAAGAATTGTAGTTGAGGCATTGTGCAAGATTAATAATCGTAATACATGTATCAACTGGGATGAAATTGATGAACGCAAGAATAGCCTTCTAGAGCTTCCCCCGAGACCTCCTTTACTCTGCGCCGGATGTCCTCACAGAGCAAGCTACTTCGCAATAAGAACGGCAACACGTGGAAAAGCAATCTATCCCTCTGATATTGGTTGTTACACATTGAGCATTGCTCCACCCCTTGAAACGGCAGACATCCTCTTCGATATGGGATCCTCGATTACTACTGCATGTGGCCTTGCTCAAGTCACTGACCAAGATGTTGTAGCATCAGTTGGTGATAGCACCTTCTTTGCATCCGCACTTCCAGGATTGGTAAATGCTGTATACAATAGACACCCCGTATCGCTTGTTGTACTAGACAATCGTACTACAGCTATGACTGGACATCAACCTCACCCCGGTACAGGCATTACGGGAATGCAGGAGCAAGTACCACCACTGGATATCGAGGAAGTGTCCCGTGGACTTGGTGTCAAGTATGTAAAGACAATAAATCCATTTGATTCAATCGCAGGACTTGTGACCGAAGTTCGAGAGATGGTCAAGTGGGCCAAGGAGAACAAAGCACCGGCAGTACTAGTATCAAAAGCTCCATGTGCACTTCTTACTGCTGCTGATCGTCATCGAAGCGGTGACTTTCCTCCAAAATATTATGTTGATTCTGAAGTATGCAATGCATGCAAGCGTTGTCTGAACAAGTTATCCTGTCCAGCTATGTATGAGGATCCAGATACTGGGAAAGCTGTGATTGATGAAACACTTTGTAATCTATGTGGTACTTGTGTTTCAGTTTGTCCCCAAGGTGCAATCAAACAGGAGGAATGAGGAATGGATAGTATTACAAATAATACAGACATCACTAACATCGTGATATCAGGTGTTGGAGGTCAGGGCGTTCTCACCCTTGCAGAGATCCTTGCTAAGGCAGCCCTAGCCGAGTCACTTAATGTACGCGTTGGCGAGATTCATGGTATGGCACAACGCGGGGGACATGTGGTGTGTACAGTACGAATCGGAGATGGCGTAAAAGGACCAATAATCGATGAAGGAGATGCGCAGCTGGTAGTAGGGTTTGAACCGATTGAAACCTTGAGAGAAGTGCAATTTATCCGGACCAATGGTATGATCATAATGAACAGCCATGTGCAATATCCAGTTGCTGTTTCAATGGGAAAGGCTGAATATCCAGAACATAGTGAAATTCTCGAAGGACTGAAGAAGTTCACCTCTAACATCGTCGAGTTCGATGCCAGAAAGTTTGCTATGCAAGCAGGCAGTAGTAGATCAATGAATATAGTTATGTTAGGGGCTATCATTGGCAGTGGACTAGTACCTATCAAGAAGGATACGGCAATAGAAGTCGTACGAAATGCATTTCCAGGAAAGTTCGCCGATGCAAACATCAAGGCATTCGAACTTGGATATGAAGCTGCGAAAGCCAACTAGATTGTATTACTACTATTACAGTATCTAGATACCAGTTACCAAGTGAGACGCTCCTACCATCACTTGACCAATAGACACTCCTCCATCTCCCGGAGGTATCCGACGATGGACTAATGGAGTCAATGCTGCAGACTTAATACTTGATACTATTGCTTCTGTAATAATATGATTTAGAGCTACGCCTCCTGAGAATCCAATGTATCCTATGCCCTCTTGTTCGGCAACCTCTATCGCGAGACTTGCAAAACTATGGCCGAGAAACCATTGAGCAGCATATGCCAATTGAGACACAGGCATGCCTTGATTCATATAATGGATCAAAGTTTGAATTGAGTCTGCTGTATCTATCACTCGACGATTCCCGTCACGTAGAAAATGAGGTTCAATACGAAAATCTGTCTTCTTCGCTATTGCCTCAAGCTTCATTGGGCATTCTCCATCGTATGTATTGCTATCACAGACCCCTAGAACCGTAGCCACAGCATCAAGAAACCTACCAGCGCTTGAAGTCGTTATGGTATTGATCCCCTTGTCTATTATGCCAAGCAATCTTGGAAGCATAGCCTCATTCAACACTACATTATCAGAAACCATATGCCCTTTTACTAGTGACACAATTTCATTCTCATCGAAGCTATCTTTTATCATCCCTATGAGTGGTCTAACTCCATACTTGGCAGAAAGATCTCCGCCAGGATATACATAGGACCGCAATCCTGCTTTATTCTCGAAACTCATACTATCTCCTAGAAGAATTTCTCCTCCCCATCCTGTTTTGTCCGCTCCATATCCATATCCATCTGCTGTAATACAGATAATACTTGTATCAGGCTTGAGATTGTGGTCGGCTAAGATGGAGGCAAGATGTGCATGATGATGTTGAACACGATAGAGAGGTACTTTCCAATCGGCACTAATCCTCTCTGCATGAAGTGTACTTAGAAATTCAGGATGCAAATCACAAGCAACCGCGTCAAACTTCTGCAATCCAATTAGATCAGCTAGATGGCGGTATGCATTTTCTAGGAACTCGATATTCTCTACATTATCAGTATCACCGATATATTGAGTGGGATAAAGAATACCTGATTTCAAGATAGTCGCCATAGCTTTTTCCTCAGGGCCAACCCCAAGAACCCGTAGTGATTTATCAAATCCATCTATCAAGATGGGTTCTGGAGTATATCCTCTGGCGCGTCTGATGAAGAGTGGACTTTCCGCGTCGATGAATTTTATGACCGAATCGTCTGCTCTCTGGTGTATTCTCCTATTATGTAGTAGAAAATGATCAGCAATCCCTGAAAGTGCATGGACTATTACACTCGGATCTATATACATAGGAACTCCTGTGTGATTAGCACTTGTCATGACCAATGCTGGTTCTTTCAAGTATCTGAAGAGAAGGTGATGAACAGGTGCATACGGCAGCATCACACCTACGGTGTCTAGTCCAGGAGCAATCTCATCTAACACATCATGTTGTAATACAGATAATACACTCTCTGATGAGATTGAGTCTAGCATTCTCTTTCGTACTAGAACGATTGGTCTTTTCCAAGAAATGAGTAGCTTGCGTTCAGCTTCAGATAAGATGAAGTTCCTTTCCAGAGTTTCCAAATCTCTTACCATTATCGCAAATGGTCTTTGGAGTCTTTGCTTCCTTTGCCTTAGCTTTGTGATTGGATCAACACTGGACGTGATTGTTACTAGATGAGTTCCTGAAATCCCTTGGACTGCAAGCACTTCCCCTTGCTTGAGATATTCAGCTGAAGTCAAGATAGGATTAGGTGTGACTACATTGTTTCCTTTTCCATCCCTCAAATGATATGTAGGACCACATATCGCACAGGCTGTAGTTTGAGCATGATATCGTCTATCCATGGGATTTGTATAACCTGTATTACATGTATCACATAATGGAAAATCCTTCATTGTAGTATTCGGTCTGTCATATGGAAGATCTGTAATAGTTGAGAACCGAGGTCCACATGCAGCACAAGAAGTGAATGGGTAATCCTTCCATCGAGATGATTGACTAGAAAGATCATCCTCACAACACTCACACATTGCAATATCAGGAGGTATAACCGGCTCTGACTCTTCGCTTTTCGTGATAGATGATTTCTCGATGACGAAATCATCATACTGTCCTTGGGTATCCTCCCAATCCAACTTAAACGAGTCAATACGTGCAATTGATGGAGGATCAGTCTTCAGGATATCAAGAAACTCTTGGATAGCTTCTCTTTTTCCTTCAACAACAATTCGCACACCCGCATCACCTAGGTTTAGGACATACCCTGTGAGAGAGAATTCCTTTGCGATTCTATATACAAAGGGCCTGAATCCTACTCCTTGGACTATACCATTGATCTGAATTGTAGCTCGTATATTCAACCGGAAGGAACCTCTATATCTGGCATAATCTGTCAGAGATATTAATCCAGTGAAGTGGCAATTTCCCTTTATACATGTATTACAAGAATTACAAACTTTGTAGGTGCTCTTAAAGCTCTCTAAGCACTATAATATGATTGAAGTGCGGTCGACATCGGATAGGACGGGACCTATGTTCATTGAACCTGAAACAACTCCCTCCATACTAGCCAATATTCCCGAGTGCCTGAGAAGAGTTCTCAAAGAAACCTCTGAAGCAAGCACGAAAAAGAAAAGAGCTACATTAATCTCCAGTAATAGCTTGGCAAACAGATTTATTCTGGAACGATGGGGGATTCGTCCCTCACAAAGAAGACGGTTCAAGAATCTATTTGCATCAGTGCGAAAGCAATGTAGGAACATCTTTCAACATCTACTATCCAGGGGGAGACTGGAATGGAATATCGGCACAACTAGATTCGTGTATGGAGTTTACAAATTCGATGAGATTCGTGGAAACCTGATCTTGGGCTTTGTTGACGTTCCGCCTGAAGAGGAGTGGACTCTTCCTATCTAATGAAACACACGTATTATCTGTATTACAATAGCAATAGTGAACCTTAAGAGATAGCAGATTCTACTTGTATACAATGTTGTATCCGCTCAAACAACAATTAGAAACGTTTGTTAGACCACTCCTAGAGCAGCAAATTTCAATGTTTCTGACGATTTCAAGAAATCTTCCTAATCCAATGAGGTGCTGAATTGAACGAAAGAAAACCCGAAACGCCGAATCAGGAAATTAGATCTGCAGCACAAAAGGCAAGACGAGCTCTTCGCGAACCCATGTTGAAAATTCTATTGGAGAGGTCCCTTCTTACCGATATACAGATGGAAACTCTACTAATCGATCTTGCGATAGAAGATCAAGTAGGAGATCATATCCCTTATGAAGACAAAGCCAGCATTCGCAGAAAATCAACAAGTAAATCGTCAGGTGTTTCTCGAGGCGCATTCAACCGAAGTCTAAGTCAGGCTCGTCGGAATGTCACACGGTGCCTCTATACCATGTTACTATTAGCATATCTGGGACTATTTGACTATACTATATTTCGTCCATTTGAAGAATTATCCTCCAAGATTGGCGGGTACCAGAATATCCGAGAAGTACTTTCAGGTAGAGAAAATCTAACTACCGAGGATTTAGAAAGTTACAGAGCGGCAGAGCAGACAATAATGGAAGCACTTGAAGAATTGGCTTCACCTCTTATCCTTAAGTCAGAACTCTCTCGAAAGAAGCAGAACACTGATGAATAATACTTGTAATACAAGTATTCTATTAGAAAAAACGGCACGAATGTGTCGTACTCATAGGCACGGGGAACTGGACAAAGACTAGGATCCAAGCCGAATCGAATCGTCGCCCTATCTTCTGGAGGTTTATTGCTATGAGGAGATAGAGATAGAACCGAAGACTCATTTCAGTTATATTCGATACCAATCTCTGTATAGTCGTATTCCTAAGATACGACACACTCATACTTTTCAGTACAACAATGATACATAGTTCTAATCCTAGAACGAGCTGTTTTCAGATGATAAAGTGCGCAAAATCAATAATATATACATGTAATACAAGCAATACAATTGAGGAAGAAGTCTTATTCCTCCTTGGATGGATATTTGTCCAAATCAAAGAGTCTTGTGATCATATTGGATGAGGAAAGTCCCTTTGAACGGATAATGAAAGCTAGTAAGAAGCACATTCAAAATTCTGAGAAAGAAGAGAACGTTCAAGCAATCACCAGTGCAATTGGCGAAAGACGCATGAGAGATCTTTTGGATAGTCTCGGAAAAACAGAAAGCTCGTTTGGATGGCCTACTGCAGTTGAATACTTGATAGAATCATCAAACAAAGAATATCCAGTTCCTGTAGGATATGAAACTTCGAGCAAACCTCTTGAGTCTCTGAAATTCAGGGAAGTGATATTCGATCTCTTCGATTGTCCTGGAATGGAACCAGTTTGTCTGGCTACGAATGCTCTACTAGAGGAGCTTTCGAACTCTGATTCATATATCTCAGCCAAATCAAAGTTCAGGGAACTTATCCACACTGCCACTGGCGAAAGTTTGGAAAATGGTGACACTCTTTTCTTCGAAACCGAGTTTCCCTCTACACTCTACTCAGATCATGAAATATTGAAAAAGGTAGAAGCATCTCAACTGAATGCCATCAAAGAAGTTAACCTTTCGTTTCAAGATGAGAGAATTCATCTTCGGCCTCTCTGGTACTTGGAGCATAGTAGGAAGGCCTTAGCAGAACTTGGAATTCAGGATTCTTCGATTGACCCTGAATTATTCGCTATTGTAATATCTGTATTACAAGTACCGCTTGAAATCAAGCAGCAAATCAAACAGTCATTAGGTGCTACATCTATCATGAACGAACCTGTGCAGCCTATGAATCCAGAATACCAGTATCTGTTGGAATCTATCATCAATTGCGATGTTGAAAATCTAAGGAAACTTGGAAGTCGCCATGCATTTCCGACTTTTAGCTATCTTTTGAAGACATATGCTGACAGATATAGATCATCAGAGAGTAGTACAGATTATCGGAACCTCCTATTGGCAATACGGGATCACATTTCTATCAGATGGAATGACTCTATTATTGCTATTGCAGACCTAACTCAGATTTCGGACAATCGAATAACTACAGATGCGATTAGTGCACTTGGAAACTTCTATCATGAGTCAGCAGCATCTACATTAACAGAGATATTCTGTAAATCAACAGACAAGAGCAATCGCCGCTTGATATTGAAAACCATTGCTCATCTTGCAACAAGATGCCCGGAAACCAAGGAATCGGTTCGCCATGCACTCTCACAAGATTGCATGAACGATGGAGAACTTCGAAAGTTCTATGGGAAGACTTGGAAGATATGATACTATACATATAATACTTGTAATACAACCACTCGACAAACATAAATCAGGAGTCGAATTCGCACAGTACATGAATAGTCTACAGGCTGGCAAGACCGCTGATATTGATCCTTTCTTCAATCCGAAACGAGTCGCCTTGGTAGGAGCCTCTTCTGATTATAGGAAATTGGGGAATTCTATACTAATGAATCTCCTAGCATCAGAAATTGAAATCTACCCAATTAGTAGGTCTAGCGATTATATTCTTGGAGCCAAAGTCTATCCAAGCCTGGAAGACTTGCCTGTTCCAGTAGATCTTGCAATAATAGTTGTAGCTGCTAAATATTGCTCGAGTCTAATGACCGAAGTGAAGAAAGCTGGAGCGAGTCATGCGGTTGTAATCTCAGGAGGATTCAGCGAAACAGGACCTGAAGGACTTGAGCTAGAGCAGGAACTTGTTTCTGCAGCAAACAAAGCTGATGTCAGAATCATTGGACCAAATTGCGTAGGAGTATCAAACAGTAGACTATTCAACGGGACCTTTACCATGATGCCAGAACGCGGCAATATCGCACTACTATCCCAAAGTGGGGCACTAGGTGGAATGATTATCTATACTACTCGCGCCAAGAGGATTGGAGTAAGCAAGTTCGCAAGTATCGGCAATGCTGCTGACGTTGGATTTGTTGAGGTGCTAGATTATTTCCGGGAAGATATACGTACTAAAGTGATAGCTGTCTATGTAGAAGGTGTGGACGACGGAAGAGGATTCTTTGAGTCCCTTAGATATGCCGCAAAAGCGAAACCTACTGTTGTTCTCAAAGGTGGGCAGAGCGAGGCTGGAAGTAAAGCAACACAGAGCCATACTGGATCCCTAGCAGGATCTAGTAAGATATTCGATGGAATGGTAAAGCAAGCAGGTTGTGTGTCTGCTCCCACCCTTGACTCACTTCTTGAGATTTGCAAGCTTTTCGATTACCAGCCACTTCCTAAGGGGCGTAATATCGGTATTATCAGTAATACAGGTGGCGCGGGAGTGTTAGCCACTGATGCAGCCTCGAGCCTAGGATTGAATATCCCCTCTCTTGGCCATGAAACAACACATGAGCTCCGGCAAGTTCTTTCTCCCATGGCATCTGTCAATAATCCCATTGATGTAGTAGCATCCGGTGGAAGGCGGGAGTATCGTGTAGCAACTGAGCTCCTTCTCAAAGATCCTTCCGTGGATATGCTTCTAGTAGTCTGTGCAGTTCCTACTTTCGCAGGGATGACCCAAACAGAACATGCTGCAGGAACTCTCGAAGGAGTTCGATCTGCTGGAACTGAGAAACCTGTAGTTGGAGTATGGCTATCGGCGGATGTTGGAAAACCTGGGAAGGATCTTCTTGAGATGAATCGAATTCCATGTTACGATGATCCTGCATTGGCAGCTCTTTGCATGTCTAAAACTGCAGAGTATGCTTACTACTTAGATCGCAACAAATGGTGAGATGTATTATTCGTATTACAGTTATCAATTAAGGAACTCATGTGCGATTGACGGGAACTCATCCACCAAGGCATCTCTAAGCTTCTTTTCAACCCATAAACTCAGATTGATAGCCTTCTCATTTCTGACTGCTTGAAGACAAGATCTCAGTTCAGTAGTTACACTAAACGACATTATAGGACTCTTTCTTTCCTTATTTGGAACTGCAACTGGAGCTGAGTCTTCTTGTGTCGATACAACCCTTGTTGCTGTTGAGGCCGCAGAACTAACTGTAGTCTTTTCTTCTTCATCACGTCGTTCTTCTTCTTTCCGGTATTTTCCTAGTAGGCTCATTAGCCCACCTCCTTCAGGATTGATTCGTAAGCACTTGCCACAAGCGAGGCAATCTCAACATCAACATCAGGCTTGCCCGCTCTCTTGAGATTCTCTGCTGCAACTTGTTGGCATCCTCTTGCTAGCATTCGAATGTCACGAGGATTGCCTTTTGCAGCACCATTGAGTACAGCAATCGACTCTTCGTGGAATGGATAGATACTGAACTCATCAGGGTCGAATACGTCGATTTGTCCTTTCGCATAGGCAATTCTCCTACCGATGAATTCCTTCGCTTTCGCGTCGTTCAAAGGCGGGACATCCAATGGTTCTGTCCTATCTGCAATCTGCGGCAAGAATGATAGCATTGCGTTCCAGTACAAGACCGTACCAGACATTACCAGTGTTACAATGGGCTCATCAAGAGCTGTGCCACCATATTCATCCTTCATCTCTTCAGTTGGAAGATCTGCAAGGAAACGTAGCTTGTGAAATGCAGCTTCCTGATTGTCAGCAACATCTTCAATGAACAGCGCAGTACGACTTTTTTCCTCGATGTATCTTCTCACACTCTCTTGAGCTACAGCATCAATGATTTGACTAGATTCCCATGACCTTCGATACTTGATACGCAGCGAATCTGCAATAGCAGCGCTCATCTGTTTCTCATAGAGCCCGGTCATACCGACATAGCCGGTGATGAACTTGTTCCCTCTTCTATCCGCAAGCGTGGGGAGATCTCTAAGTGCAAGTAGCATCAATGTGCTTTTTCCGCTACCTACTGGACCTCTAAGAAAGATGTGTCTTTCATTCGTAATTATGAGATCCACGATGGAATCTAAGAAGTCCGGATGCTCAACATAGAGTCTGCTATCAGGCATTTTGAAACCTCTGAAGGGGCTAAAGCGAGCTCCAATCTTCTCTTCCCAAGCTCTCAGGGTTTCCTTTCGCGTGTTGAAATGGCGTATCAATGCGGATTCGTGGATGGCTATGGTCATCGTCAAACCTCGTATCACATGTACTTATTGTAATACAATTATCAATTGCCTTTCACTGATAAAGGTTGTGAGAAATATATCGGACTGGCGCCATACATTTTCATACACAACCTTTTTGAACTGAAAACATTCGTGTTGGTATCGGACACTTTGTCCTAATTTCAGGAGAACCCCAATTATGGATGTCAGCCGGATTCAAAGAATCTTGACCTCGCTAATGATACTCAGCTTCCTAATCTTTGGCCTATTAGCTGGAGTTATACTGATCACTGATGCACCTGTGGATAGTTCAACAGCATCACTTCCCTTCGCATTTCTTTTCATCTCAGCCATGTCTCTCATCACAACAGGACAAATCAACGAGAATCCAAAAAGAGTGGAAAAACACCTCCGAGATTGGCTACTTTTGTGTGTCATAGCTGTGGTTATCAGTGCACTGGCCTTCGGGTTTGCATAATACGCATCAAAACAGTTTTAGGAACTCATTGAGTGTCTGTGCTACTGCATATCTTTGCAATAAGTTTCTCTGAAGATGTGACCAACATGAGTAAAATTCTTGCAGGTACCAAGACTACCCGAATGGAGTTATTACGGCTCAAGAACAGAATGCGTTTAGCTGAACGTGGTCACAATCTACTGAAGGAGAAACGTGATTCCCTCATTATGGAGTTCTTCAACGCTATTTCTGAGATTAAGGAAGCAAGGCAATCCGTTGAAGGTACTCTATCTGAAGCTTTCTCAAGCCTTACCCAAGCAAAAATGGTAATGGGACCTGCTCGAGTCATTGAGTTTGCATACGCGAGCAAGGTACAGACTGACATTAGCATAGCAACACGGTCGATGATGGGTGTGAGAGTGCCTGTGATGAGCGTTGAGCAACACGTCCCAGAGCTTCCTTATTCGCTTCCCGATTCTAGCGCTCGCTTGGATACCATGAGCATCAAATTCAGAGAAGCACTAAAATCACTTACTCGGCTTGCTGAAATCGAGTCCACTGTCAAAAGACTAGCTCTTGAAATCGAACGAACCAAGAGAAGAGTATCCGCTCTTGAAACAATCGTGATTCCACGTCTTGATGCGTCTGCTCGATTTGTTAGACTTGCGCTTGAGGAACGAGAACGAGAAGACTTCATACGCTTGAAGATGATTCGTGATCGAATGGATGTATCCTAGCATTTCAATCTCAGAGGGCATATTGTTTTCCTTACGGCGGATCATAGACCTAGAGCCTCTTCGATTGAAATGCCAGAGAGTTGTGATACTTGTAATACAATCTCTACTCTAACGTTTCAGTTTGAGTATGGCGGCAGCAAGATCTCCATCAGTTTCCTTGAGAGCCTCAGTAGCCTCTTCTATACTAACGCCTGTCTGCGCAGCAACGAGAGCAGCATCTTCGACAGGAATCTCGATCTCCTTTGGTCCGGGATAGTTGTCTGCACCATCTGCAGCTGCTTCTACAGCGGCAGTCAACCCACGTTCAGTCTTGGCGCCAGATACTTGGTATGACTCACTCCCTGCCTGCTTGATCACGCCTACCTGCGGGTTCGATATGAGCCACTCCTTGTCCTGGAAGCGGATGATCACTTCCTTGACGCCCTTCAGGTCGTTCTGCTCTATACCCATCTTCTTCATCATTCTGGCCATTTGCTTTGGAGACATACCTCGGAATCCCATGTTGTTTCTTCCTCACCAGTCCTAGCTTGAATAGTGGATAAAACGATTATGCTTCAGACGTTGTGCTGGGAAGGTCGTAGCTCGATGTCGAAGACATAATGTACGATGCCTGGGGAGTAATGTTTCACCTCTCGGTAGGTAGGTCTCGCTTGGAAGTCGTGGACCTGAGCTATTGTACTAATTGTATTACAATATGCATTAGCCTCGGCCGCAGGAATCGCAGTATGGAGATGGACCCATCCACCCTTGGGAGAGAGGGTCTCTAAAGCAGCGGGAAGGAAATCGATGGTATCGTGGAGGTACCCCATCACGACCCGATCAGCGATACCGACTGGATGCACTTCCCTACAATCACCAAGAACTGCTCTCATTCTATCCTGAACATTGTTGAGCATGATGTTCTCCTGAAGGAACCTGAAAGCTTCGGGATTGATCTCGATGGCGGTGACATGGGCATTGGTCCTAGCAGCGATATGTAGCCCGAACTGTCCTACACATGCGAACATATCAACGACGTGCTCATGCGCTGCTACTCTCTTGGGAAGAGATATCCGCTCTCCACGGTTCCCTCTTGAGAAGGTAAGGCGAAGGGGATCGACACGAAACCTCACCCCATTCTCTGTGTGGGTCGTTAGGGTATCCAAATCCCCTGCGACAAGAGCGAAGGATGGGAGCCGGGTTTCTCCCTCGGTGGGTCCCGTTCGAACAGCGACGGACCTGATCCTGGAATCATAGTCCAAGGTCAGCTTACCTATCCTTGACGCAAGCTTTGGGTCATCGAAGGGGAGGGTAAGGAGAGCGACATGGCCGACGACATCATATCCTCTAGGAAGGATCAAGTTCTCTGGGATGCTATCTGCAAGGTTTGACTTGAGATATTCTCGGTATCGCATGACAGAGGCAGTACAGACTCCTTACCTAGAAAATCCTTCGTTTCTAGGACAACATATCCTAAGAGGTCACTTTTTTCTTGAACATATTGTAATACAAGTAATAGAGCAAGATCCGGGCCAATGCACCCCGCTCCGCATCTCCAGAGCATCCTTGGAATTTGGAACACGTGTTCTAAACTCATAGAAGGTCACATAGAAAATGGGGGGCTCTGAAGTAATATGCTATGACTACTAGCAGTAGATGTTACTTGGAGCAGTACCTTCACTACTTCGCTCTTTGACCTTCTGAACTGCCTTGCGGAAGTGATCATGCGTCACACAGGTCTGCCCATCTCTGATAGCGAACATACCCGCCTCTGTGCAGATGGCCTTGATATCCGCACCAGTCAACTTCATCCTGTCTGATACTAATGTATCAAAGTTCACAGTGTCCTGGATGTTCATGCCGCGAGTGTGGATCTTGAATATCTCCTTCTGGCTTGTTGAGTCCGGGAATGGGAACTCGATGATACGATCGAATCGACCAGGTCTTAGAAGTGCAGGGTCTAGAATGTCTGGTCGGTTAGTAGCCCCAATAATCGCAACCTGCCCGCGTGTCTCGAATCCGTCTAGCTCGCTCAAGAGCTGCATGAGGGTTCGCTGGACCTCTCGGTCTCCAGATGTCGCGATATCAAGTCGATGGGAACCGACAGCATCAAGCTCGTCAACGAAGACGATAGCCGGTGCTTTCTCCTTGGCCATCATGAAGATCTCCCTGACCAATCGTGCGCCTTCACCAATGAACTTCTGAACTAGCTCTGAACCGATGACTCGAATGAAGGTGGCCTTAGTCTCATGAGCCACTGCTCGTGCGCTCAAAGTCTTACCCGTACCTGGAGGTCCAGTCAAAAGCACACCCTTTGGTGGCTCGATGCCTACCTGCTCGAAGAGCTCGGGACTGTTAAGGGGTAGTTCCACGGTCTCTCGAATCTCCCGGAGCTGATCATGTAAACCGCCGATGTCTGAGTAGCTGACTTGTGGTGCTTCCTCTATCTCCATGGCGCGAATCATTGGGTCTCGCGATGGAGGTAGCTCCTGCGTGACTGCAAAAGAGCGTTGATTGAGTGCTACTCGGGCTCCAGGCTGTAGCTTATCCCGTGGTATGCTTGATGAAACATGAGTGACGAAGGTTGGCCCAGTAGATGACTTGACTATTGCGCGCCCATCTTCCAAGATCTCAGAAATCGTCGCTGTGATGAGAGGACTCTGACGGAGCTTCTCAAGCTCGGTTCGCAGTGTCTGGGTTTCCTTCTCTAGTCGGCCTCGTTCTGCCTGAAGGATCTGGCGCTCTGTTTCCAGCGCTCGTAGCCTGCGTTCCAGATGGCGAGTATAGCTCTGCGAGTAGGTCTCGTCTTCGCTTTCGACTTCGCCTTCCTTCTTTGATTCGGTTCCACCAGGCATCATTAGGCACCTCAGCTTCTAATCCGTTGTTAGTTACTTAAGCATATCTTTAATGGTCATTCTTAGATTGTACTATGTAAGTAAATAATACTTGTAATACAATGGCGTACGTTCAGAATCATCAAAATCTCTATTGTATCTCCATACATTTGGCTTTCCGAAATCGATTATTCTCGGACATGTTCAGTTTCTCCTCTCTGAATCAGTAAAGACGCCATAGAGATACAGATTCTTGAAAGTAACCCTTCAACGTTTATGTAAAATGCAGATGCATCTAACGCCATTCTAACAGATCAATATAGTTACTTAGAGTCACACTGAAACTTTCCTACGTGCGAGAAGCAGAGATTTCGCTTATACCTTTGATCTTAGTCAAGCAGCCCTAACCGCTATTTACCATTATATTATCTTTGAATATCAAATACTATTTCATGAAACGGAGTCAGATTCTATCGTGGTTTGTTCTTATTTTGCTATTTAAACCACTTCGACAATTGACTTGCGTTTTCTCGCTATTTTGCTAGTTGTGTACACTTTCAGCTCGTCTTTCTGACAAGGGAAAATCCGCGAAACTAACAGCTCGAAACATGTACTATGATTCAGAAAAACCGGATGAAAACCTCCGGAATTGACATTTGAAAGGAGAAAGAACGACAATGATTTCAAATCTATTGATACCCCCATTCCGTGATGAACCAGAACAAGAACCAGAGCCTTTTATCTTCACTATTCCTCCTGGTGGATCCAATCCCCCGGATGAGCCATTCTAAACAAGAATCCCTGTGTAGAATTCTGGAAATTTCTCCAGAATTCTATCCCCACTTATTTTCATATCCTACCATCGTTTGAAACGATAACTCCATTTAGGTGCATTCAATTCTATAGATGGGTGCTACATTGAACCATCTACGAAACATTAGGAAGATTTGGCTACCTGATGGATCATGTCAAAGTGGAGATTTGGCTTATGATGATGGAAGAATAGTAGTATCATTGGATGGACTTGATGGTATATTTAGCCAAGAAGAAAATCTGATCCTAGAGATGGATACGATTATTGTTATCGGTGATAATGGTATTTCAAGAGAAACATCTCTGAGAAGACCAATTCGTGTGAAGCTAGCTCCAAAATTCTTAGGGAAGAAAACCTATTCCAAGGAGGCAAAAGAGGATGAGTTCGACATATATCCAGAGTCAAGCTATCGGTTTTATGGCAAGCTTGTTCGAGGAAAACAGATAGCGATTTTTCTTGTGCAGGAAATCCTTGATGATAACCGCCTATGGCTGACGATATTCGATCCACAAACATATGAAATTCACCAAAGTCACCCAATCCACTTGTATGAGTTTGATGTAATACGATTGAAGACATTCTACGAACTGTACTCCGAATACACCTCAGCTTTCAAACCAAAGAACCCTCAGAAAGCTAAATCAGAGATTTGTAATCTCATAGATATCTCTCAGATATCTTGGTCTGAAATTACAAACATGACACAAGGAATAATCCCATCAACATTTCTGATGACACACAATGCCAAGGGTCTATTTGGTCAACTATTTCCAATACAAATCTTTCAAGATGAAGTTAGGGATCAACTCCTTGCCTTTCTTACTTGGGTCGCAAAAGATTTACTTCCTAAGGATGACATTGTAGAATTCATTGAACGCACGATGGCCGTACCTTTATTCAGGGATTTGTATATTGCACATCTTCGCTTCGTATTGAATGACATAACTCCTCCAAACTATATTGATATTATTAATGACTCAATTGAGAGATTCACGACCAGTTCGAAATCAGTCGAAGAAAGAGTTCGGTGGAATCCAGATTTTATCTTGAGAGATCGAATTGAGAGTCTGTCACCAAACAACCAAGATGAAATAACCAGCATTATCAGATCGCTAAATAGATCGAACACCATTCACACAACATTGCCTATACAAAAAGAAAAGGGGATGGACTATGAAGCAACACGCAAGCGTTTGATAATGTATGATATGTATATACGTCTAAGAACACATGTGAGAACTAGGGCTCTTGGTCTCAGAGAGCTCATATATATCGGATCTGCATATAGATGGCCTACGCTACATACAGCATCATCAATCCGATTAGGAGCTTCTGATTCTCCTGCTCCATATATGCAATCCATGATAATGCCAGTTTCAGCAGCAGAACAAGTAAAAAGAGTTCTACCAAAAGTTTTGGATATTGAATGGGCTTCACATTCGATAAACATGCAATTGTATAATCAATCAGAAAGCAAATGGACAATTAATCCAAATAGAATTAGCGAGTCTTTTTCCAGAAAGAAATCACTAAAAGATTTGATGGATGAATTTGGCGTTTGGAAGGGCGATACCACTTATTTTCCAGATGAAAAAGAGGTTAGAATTCTAGATATGACAAGCAATATGTTCTATCTGTCTGACTTGGAGTCAGAAACAGGACGAGAGTATTGGCAGACTGACGAAAATGAGAGCAAGGCAATTCTTTCTAAATTGAGAAACAATGGCATAATCGACATCTCATATTGGTACGATTTCAAGCAATCACTATCACCAGTTTATGTTTCACTTAGAGGGCCCGAGAACATAGTATGTTCAATTACATACAGTCTCTTGAAAGATGTTCCCACATCATTGGTGCGAATTACTGACAGGGGCAAAGTGGCCTTGATAGCTTCCAGAGTACCCCCCGAATACAAATCGGTATTCTTTGATACTATTCAAGAAAACTCAAAAAACACCGATTTGGTGATGCAATGCTCAGAAGTATCAGGCCATCGAAACTATACAACAGATTTGTATCAACGTCTCAGATGCAGTGACGATACTTGGAACTCCGATATTACAGGACTTCTTTCACAAATAAGGTCATTACCGAAGACCCTCTTGGATGAGATTACAGCTGAAATTAGCCAATCTAGATAGGGTTTCATTTCAACATGTATGACCCGTTTTCGGTTCCAATATGCACCTCATCCGTCATTCCAATAAATAGACCCGTTTCGACCACACCAGGAATCATCTTCAGATCCACTGCGACCTTCGCAGGGTCCTTGATAGGCGCTGGAAACTTGAGATCGAGTAGAAAATTCCCATTGTCAGTCACCACTGGTCCCATCTTCTTCTGTGCCATCCTGACTGTCGGTGTGATTCCCATCTCTGTGATCTTTCGCTTCACGACGCCAAGCGCGAAGGGCAACACCTCGATAGGAATCTCGAACCTTGTCGCAAGATGCTCCACCAACTTCGACTCGTCCACGATGATAATGAGCTTTTCCGAGGCAGAGGCTACTACCTTCTCCTGAAAGAGTGCACCACCACCGCCCTTGGTAAGATTCAGGTCCTTGTCAACCTCATCCGCGCCATCCACTGTCATGAGCAAGGATGGGTTGATGTCAAGGTTGGTCAGGGGTATCTCATACTCGACAGCGAGCTGGTATGCTTGATAGGAACTTGGTACCACACTGACATCCACCTCACCTTCAGCGATCTGTCGTCCAAGCTCCTTGGCGAAGATGGCGACGGTGGATCCACTACCCAACCCGATTGCCCCACTCTTGGGAATCAACGGGATGACACTCTTGGCTGCATTCAGTTTTGCGTTCGACATGATGAAAGGTCTCACAGAGCTGCTATGTCAAGAGAGTCTGACTCACTCAAAAATCCTTTCCAAGGAGAGCGAGGCGAAAAAACAGGTGGGGTGGGAGGTCTCTAAGCAGTGGTGTAGGGTAATTCATCTCGTGTGGGGATTGTCGCTCTCGCTCTCCAATAGACAGCCCATCTACTATCAGGCGTCTTTGAGATAACAACACAACGGGTTTCTTTCATAGTCCTTGCAAGAAGTACGGCGTCATGTCCATTCACGAATACCTCTGCGAGTCGATAGAGGTGTCCACCGATGTAACGCCACTTCTTGACGGTCATACTAGTACGTTATGTTCTTTCACTTATTAACCCCGAAAAGAAAGTACTGTGTAAAACTGCGATGCACAATCGAACATAATCTGTCAAAGAATGCAAAAAAGAAGGAAGGAGGGACTTACTTAGTCCCCACTCATGAGTGCCTTGAGACGCTCCATCTCTGCGAGCATCTCTGACTGAAGGGAGCTTTTTCCGCCTGCAGCGGGTGCTCCACCTGGCGCTCCGCCGCTGGGAGCTGCACCTCCAGGGGGTCCTCCACTTGGCGCTCCGCCTGGAGGTCCACCACCAGGAGCTGTGCCTCCAGGAGGTCCTCCACCTGGTGCTCCACCTGAGGGTATGGATCCTCCGGGAGGTCCGCCGCCAGGAGCTGCTCCGCCAGGAGGTCCACCGCCTGGGGGTCCGCCACCAGGTGGCCCGCCGCCGGGAGCTGCCCCTCCAGGTGGACCACCACCAGGTGGCCCGCCGCCGGGAGGTCCTCCACTAGGAACGGCTCCACCAGGGGGTCCGCCACCAGGAGCCGCCCCTCCGGGCGGTCCACCCGAAGGCGCAACAGCTGCAGTAGTAGCAGCAGGTCCAGTGCCAGTCGCACTAGGCATGCCAACACTGCTTGGGCCAGCGGCCTCAGTATCAGCTTCTACTTCAGTGCCTGACATGGCTGCCAATTTCTTTAGATAATCAGAACGAGCTCTATCAATACCCTCATCTACAGCAACAATCTCCTTTAGCTCATCATCTTTCGCGACTGCTCCACGAACAGATTCGAGTCGTACTTGATAGGTAGCGATGAGCTTGTCCTTCATTGACTCATCGATCTCACCCTGTTGAGCATAGTAATCGATAGCAGATATTGCCTGTTGAATTGCATTCTCTTCGACCTTGAGGAAGACAAGGGCATCTCCAGCTTTCTTGAGATACTTTAGCTTCTTAGCGCCGGCTACCCCGCCAGAAACATCTCCTGTAGATGCGATAATCCTCTGAATAGCCTCAGTGACACTTGCACTACCGCCGCCTCCGGAACGACGGGCTCGGACTACTAAAACAAGAATTATGACTACCAAGGGTGTAGTGATTGTGATAACAAACCAAGCCATCCATCCAAAAGGGATTCCTAGTGGATAGAAGAAGTTCTGAAGGGGCATGAATATACTTTCTATGAATCGTACGAAGTCAAGATAGGGGCTTTGCAATTTGTTTCACCTACTAATATGTCACCTTGGTATATAGGTTCAGTCCTGTCTACGCTATTTTAGCTTTCTCGTAGGCATTAGGAGTTTGTATTACACGTGCAAGCGTAATGCGGCTAATACCTTCGGCTATTTTCTTCAAGCATTATTGGACACAACACCTCTTAAACGTGTTCTCCCATGACCAAGCCTTTCCTTACACGCTAGGTTTGCTTAAATCATCTTGTTAGTACGTGGCTATGAAGGTGAGAATAAGTGACTCTACTAGACCCATCTCTTGAATTCTATGTCATGCATGAGAAGTCATGGAAATTCGGTGGTGGAGACATCTACGATCCACAAGGTCAGAAAATTGGCGCTATGAAGAGGAAGTTGATCTCCATGCGCGCCGAGATCCTACTGGAGGACGCAGATGGAACCCCGCTATGTATAATCAATAAGAAGCTGGTGAGCGCTCGTCCAATCTATGATGTGAAGACTCCAGATGGCGAGCTCATTGGCAGAGGAAAACGACCAATGGTCGCCCTTCGAGGCTCAGTAGATATGTACGATGCTGATGATAAGATGATCTACAAGGCACAGGGCGGAGTGACCAAGTGGAACTTCACAATCACAGATCCCGATGATAAGAAGAAGGTCTATGCTGAGATCAAGAAGGGCGATAAGTGGAGGGACGTGTTCGCGAAGGCGTTCAGTTTCAAGGACAGGTATGTCATCCATATCCAGTCTCCAGATGCTCCCCGTCTGATGCTATTGGCATATGCAGTCATAATCGATAATGTATACCACGATAAGTAAGATTCGTGATTCAAGAAGAGTACGATGAGTTGTCGTACTCACTTCTTCTTTTTCTGAGTTTAAATAACTTCACGATGATTGAATCTTGATATAGATTTCAATTTGGTATCGTTGACGGAGAGATAAGTAGATGCAATTCACCACCCTTGAGATTACCTTTTGGTCCGGTATTATCGCTGGAATAATCGCGATAATAGGAGGACTGTATCTTGTCAGTCTATGGAAGAATCAGAATACACGAATGTTGATGGATCTACCACTTGTCTTTGGGATCTCATTTGTAGTGCAGGGTGTGAACTTCTTCATACTCTCATCTATGAATTATGGATATCTTCCTGATACCTTAGAGCTCTTCAGACTCAGGACCTTTGTGATTGCAGGCTCTATGTTCCCCTTTGTAGCGGTCATATTGGATATCTGGCTATCGAAATACAGGAGATACTTCAAGTACATCATGAGTGTTGCGATAGGATACTGGGTTGTAGTAACTCTCTTGGGAGAATCCTCCTCAATGATTATGATCTTGGTAATGCCAATTCTTCTATTCGTGCTTCTGGGACTTGTGATAACTTTTGCAATCACATGGAGGACAAACCGCCTCAAGGAAGTAAGAAGCGGTCTCATGGTCATAGCACTCGCATTTATCTTCACTAGCCAGATGACCAAGGTATCCCTCATGGCTATTGGTTTTAGCTTCATCGCAGATATGTTGACTGTGGTTGGGTCCGTGCTAGCTATCCTGGCTCTTACAAACCCCTGGAAGGAAAAGCAAAAGGAAACAAGATCAGAGATTCCAGAGATCTACGCGTGAACAAGCCTTCGGAGTGGCATCAAGTATGTAAAGGAAGTGCTTGATACTACTACGAAAACTCTATAATATGTTCAGTGTGTTCCAGCGGCCAAGCCTCGGTAGCTAAGTGGTCTAAGAGGTTGTGACTATTCTGAGTCACATCCTAGGAAGCGCCTGACTTGTACGTCAGATGACTACTGTCTCTTGATCAAGATATCAGGAGATCCCGAGTTCAAATCTCGGCCGGGGCTCCAATTTGTTCTAAAGACTGCCATATGACAAATCTATCCTAATCAGATGTACATCTGAGCTATTATCCAGTAGATTATCAGAGACACTATCAGCCCGATGACTGCAATCGCTTGAAATGACTTCTTCTGGGTCTTGTGACGGAAACGATACATTCCTGCAAAGATTCCTACCGCCCCGCCGATAATCCCAATCATATGCAAGGTTGCCTCTGCAACACGCCATTCTTGCTTCGATGCCTTCCACTTGTCCCACCACATAGCGATGAACGCGATGAGATTGATTGAGAGTACGTATATAATTGGTATCCAATAGATGATCGTTTCGATTGTTTGCATTAGTTCTACATCCTTTTCGCGGCATCTTCCAAAGCATCGACTAAGACCAGTTGCTTTCCGGTGAGAAACTTCATGGTCGCTCCGCCACCTGTTGAAATGTGAGTGATATTATCTAATAGTCCTATTCGCTCTGCCATTGCACTTACATGTCCTCCACCAACAACAGTGATACAGTCACAATCAGCAATGGCTTGTAGTACTTCTACAGTCCCATGAGTGAAGTCTTCTTTTTCAAAGAAGCCCATAGGACCGTTTGCGAATGCCACCTTGGATTCTCTAACAATTTTTGCGAATTTCTTTGCAGTTCTTGGACCTATATCAAAGAAAGGATCTCCATTGAGCTCATCAAGCTCGCATTCAACGCGCTTTCCATCTCTTTCTACTGCGGCATCTTCTGGAAGCAAAATGATATCAGAATATTTGTCAAGCAGCTCTTTTGCAGTAGAGATGACCTCATCATATTCTTTGATTGCTTTGCCATAGGATTCAGGGATGATACCCTTAGCTACAAGGAATAGATTTCCAATGAGTCCACCAAGAAGGACATTATCGGCGCGTCCGATTTCTAGAAGTTGTTCGATGATTTTTATCTTGTCTGGGACCTTGCTACCTCCTAGGACTAAGTTCCATGGGTGGAGTTCCCTTGCTGTTACTTTGCTCAGCTCTCGAATCTCCTTCTCCATAACACGTCCTGCAACTGAAGGTAATACTGCAGTAAATCCAACAATCGAAGCTTGCGCACGATGAGCGGCTCCAAAAGCGTCATTGACGAATAGATCAAATAATGGATAGAGCTCTTGGACGATGGCTTCCTTTGATACTTCTTCTATCGATCCTGTCTTGTTCTCGCCATCAAACATCCTGACATTCTGTAGAACAAGAATCTCACCCACCTGCACATTTTTGATAGCTTCTTTGGCTTTCTCTCCGAAGATGTCATCCACAAAATGTGCATTGAATCCCAATTTCCTGAGAATCTCTGTATGTTGTTCTAATGAGATGAAGTCATCACTACCAGGTCTTCCCTGATGTGCCATTAGGACCACTTTGCTCTTTGAGAGCTCATTTAGTGTGGGAGTCATGGCAATAATCCTAGAATCATTGGTAATCACCTTAGTATCAGGATCTAATGAGCAGTTTATATCAACCCGAATTAGAATACGTTTTCCTTCAAATTCAACATCATCTAGTGTCTTGAAAGGTAATGCCACCATCCATCACCATCCTTGGCAAGAAACTCACTGAGTGAGGAGTCGTCGTGGATATAGCTCCCTCAAAAATGTGCCTACTCAAGACCAAATATTTCGGACCTTAAATTATGCAAGTCGGACTAGTCTATATGAAAAAGGTGCCACAGTTCGCGTTGAAGGTCGAGGGGAAGACCGTTCTGCGGTCTGATGATGCCGAGTCCATTCTCAGGGAAATGGCTCGACGTATCGATTCCGAGAATGAGGTGTCTTCCGAAGCTGAGATACCATCTGCTGGTCAAAGATTGTTCTCGGATGTAGTATACATCGCAGGACAAATCGTTGACTGGATGTATCAAGAGATTCCATCAGTCCATAGAACAGAAATGCATCTGGAGGGAGCGACAATTGATGACGAATACGACTATCCAGTTAGGAATGTCATTATCAAGATTGAAGGAGGCTCTCTTCAAAAGCTCCGGACTCATATAGAGCAAGAGATAGAGATTCGTGAATTCATGTATCATGACATCCTGTTTGAAATCCTAGATATCATCCACAATGACACTCCTTGTCTGGTATTACAAATAATACCACGACCCAAGGTACCACTGGCTCCTGTAGGGGAGCACAAAGGTGGAATGCCCTTCAATCTACGAGAAGCCATAACTGATGAGCTAAGGAAGAACTCGCAACATACCTATACAAAGACAGTCATTCAAAGAATCTTGAATCGACATTGCAAATGTGAGCAAATTAGACACGGAATAAACCTGGTCGAGTTATCCTTGACCCAGAAGGAATTCTCTACCAACGAGATTCGAGCCGCAGAGATGTGTCTTGAATATCTCAGTGATACACGGGAAGGGAAGAGCTTGCTTGGTATGTGGAATAATCGTGAAGCCATTCGAGGGAAATGGGATCAACGGGACATACCAAGCCGAGCGTTCATCTCGCAGGTCTACGAGTGGTTTGGGGACATACGAACGAGACAGTGTCATGAACTATCGCAATCCTACCGAGAACTCAGTCGTGTGAGTCAATTGGATGATGAAGTACTAGAGCAAGCTAGTGCTCCAAAATAATAGAGGTTGTGCTGCAGGAGTCATTGTTCTTTCTCATCGGCTCCTATTTGTATGACTTCAAGGAGTGCTGCCTCAGCATGAGAATCGGCGATTTCATTTAGCGTGTTCAAGTCTGGAGAAGGAACATCAAGAGCATCTGAATACTTATCCAAATAGACCTCTATGTGATTCTTGATGAGCCCAAGCAATGGCAGTATCTTGCTGATTGTTATTGCAATTCTTTCAGATGTGGTCTTATCTTGGACCAGCTGTATGGCATCAAGTATCTGAATGGTATTAATGACCAGCTGACGAGAATTGATATCACGCATATACACAAAGGCTTCTCCAGCCTTCTGGTGAAATTCCTGTGAATCAAGCCCCAAATCCTTATACTGGATAGATTTGTACATCATCATGAACAGATTGATCTTACTCAGTCCTTCCAGAACCAAGCTATAGAAAGGAAGAAGCCTGTTGGCAATCGCATCCATCGCAGTTTTTCTTCGATTGTTTCTGCTTTCAGATATCCAAGCAACAATCATTCCAAGAATCGCGATAGCTACTGAAGCAATGGAAATAACTGTCCCTATATCAATCAAGGTAAGCTCGGTCTGCAACAAATCAAGTCACCTCTATGCCAAAGCATTCAGGCTACATCGTACAAGAGATGTGAACATATGCTCTATACTGTGAGTATCCTTTGCACTGGTCTGAAAGCATAATGTCTTGATATTCATTTGATTCTCTACCTCACTTGCCAAGCTCTGTAGTTGATCCTCAGAGATCTTCACCTCATCTGCCATATCTGATTTGTTGCCAACTACTGCAACACAACCAATCTTGGCACCTTTTGTACACGGGATTATCTCGTCGTGTAGATAATGCTTTGCGATTTCCAGTGTTTCAGAACGCGTCAGATCAATCATCAAAATAAGCGCGCTTAGACCAACATAGTACATGGAGCGAACTGATCCAAAATGTTCCTGTCCTGCAAGATCCCAAAGTTGAAGCTTGACCTCCTTTTCACCGATATTCAGTTGTCGTAATGAAAAGTCAGCTCCGATCGTCATCATCAGGTTCTTTGGAAACCCCTTTCCTATGAAAACATGACATGCCGCTGTCTTTCCTACTGCACCTGGGCCAACAATAACGAGTTTCATGGGGTTCATCTTGCTTCATCTCACAGGACTAAACCGGATATGGTAGATTGCTGCATGATATAGTTACCGTCTGAGAGAAATGGTGCCGCAGGGGGGAAGCCGTGGTTAGATGGAATTCATCTAACCTTTCGAGCCCCCGACTTCGAGATTTCTCATCTCGGGCCTTCGAGACGTTGACCCCATAGTTTAGGTCGATTGAGTCGACCAAGATTATGAGTCTCGCGCCCTAACCAGGCTAGGCCACTGCGGCAGTTGACTCAGCATATCCGACAAATGTCAGAATATCTGCTCGCAGGTCACACATTGAAGCGTCTATAAAAGTTGTCCTTCAGCCACATCAAATCCTATCTACCCTAAGATCTTCTTCACTTCAGCGGCAATGAGGTCCCTGACAATCTTCCCATCAGCCTTACCTCGAAGTTCATTCATTATAAGACCCATAAGCCCCCCGATAGCCCTCTCGCCTTGTTCCCGAATGAACTCCTCACGTTCGGCAACTACCCTCTTGATAACACTCACAATCTCACTTTGATCCACTTTGCCAAGACCAGTTCCATTCAAAGCATCATCCATCGACGCCTCAGGATTCTTCGATAGGAACGTCAATATCTCAGGAATCGCATCAGTAGATACCTTGTCCTCGGCCACAGTAAGAAAGAGCTCCTCAAAGTGGTCATCAGTAAGAGAGTCTACAGGGATTCCATCACGTGATAGGCTTACTAGTGTATTCTCCAAAGTCACTGCTACCAGAGTGGGGTCGACCTTGACCTCTCGTACGATGAACTCATACAGGTCAAGATTCTGAGATCGGATTATCTGCGAGGCAAGCTCAGTGCTCAAACCATGGTCCTTGATGAATCGCTGCTCTCGTTTCTCCAAGGTTTCGGGCATACTTCTTTCGATTGACTTCAATCGGGCTACAGTGATTTTCTCAGGCCGGACATCAGTTTCAGGATACATCCGTTGCGCCCCGGGCCTTGGTCGCGCATACTTTGTCGTGCCCTCTGGAAGTGGCATACGAGTTTCAGCTGGCACTCCGATGGCCGCTTCTCTAGCTCGCTTTACAACGGCATCAAGGGCATCTTGACAGTTCTCGGACTGTGCAGCGACGATTACTATTGCATCTTGGTCTGATGCATTGAAATGCTTTCGAAGGTTGGATACATCATTCTCAGTTATCCCATACTTTGGTAGCTCATCAGTATGGAAGATACCTCCCACATTTCCCCAGAACTTGGCATAGTCTGAGAGCTCTGTGCCCAAACGTCGATCTGGTTGCACCTCACGGCCTACGAGTCCAGCAAACCCGGGCAGCTTCACTCCATAAACTGCGCCTCCAGACTTGATGGCTCCTTTGATTACCTTTGACTCACTGTTAGCGAATAGAGTGGTGATATCGTGAATGTCTTCCTCAATGCACTCAGGCGTAATTCCTCTTGTTACTAACTCATCACGAATCCTAAGCAAATTTTCCTGCCGAAGTGCTTCATACTCCACGACCATAGCAAGCATATCGAGCTGCTGCAATCCCTTGATTTCTGTGATCGCTCCACCCTTTATAGAAACATTGACATCTTGGCGTATGGTCCCGATTCCTCTTTTCACCTTTCCAGTGGCTCGAAGAAGCAGTCCTATCGCGAGTGCGACCTCTTGAGCCTCAGAAGGAGAGCGTATGTCTGGTGCTGTCGCGATCTCGATGAGGGGAATTCCCAAGCGATCCAAACGATAGATACGAGTATTGTTCTTGTCATCATCAGCTATCTTTCGTGCTGCATCTTCCTCTACTGCAATGGTCTGAATTCCGATTTCCTTTCCTCCCACAACCAATTTGCCACCAAGAGCGACAATGACAGTACGTTGGAATCCAGTTGTATTCGAACCATCGATCACAACCTTTCGCATCGAATGAACTTCATCAACTGGCTCAGAGCCCAGAAAGTTAGCAAGGGTAAGACAGATGTCGATGGATTCACTAGATATATCGTGAGGTGGCTCCTCATCTGCTTCCACCAAGCATGTCGAATCATTATAGTATTCATAGCAGAATCTTTTCTTTCGCTGGAACTCAAAGAGAGCTGCTGGATCTATCTCTCCCATCTCGCTCTTGGTCGGTCGAAGCCGTCGGATGAAGGTTCCATGGGGTGCATCTTCACGAATGGTTGTTGGGCAATGACAGAAGAGCTTACGTTTCGTGTCCAGCTGCTGATGTAGTTCTAACCCCACCATCAATCCAAGTTCCTCATACCTTGAGTCATCCCTCACCTATTACACCCCCATACCAGTATCATATTCAGCAACTTCACTCCGCATATCGAGCTCTCCTGCAAGGGACACTGCCATCAGTGCCTTGGCATCCTCAGTTGTCTTAGTATTAGCTAGCAACCACATGAGCTTGACAAGTGCAGTTTCTGATATTGTATTCTCACAGGATACTACTCCAATATCGAGTAATTGCACTCCTGATCGGTATACATTCATATCCACCCGTCCGTTGATGCATTGTGTTGTCATTGCTACGACCATTCCTGCATCAATGGCACGCTTTAGCGAGGGTTGAAGCGAATCTGGGGTATGTCCCAGTCCAGTTCCTTCAATGACAACCCCACGATATCCATTGTCCACAAAGCTATCAATGAGTAACCCATCCATTCCAGGATAGGTCTTCACTAGGGCTACCTTGCTCTCGAACTTTGGTTTGACCTGGAGAGATCTTGTACTATCTCTTCTCAGTAATGGCTCAGAGATCTCCTCAATTCTATCATCTAGGATCCGAAATAGGGGATAGCTATTGATGGATTGGAACGCATCACGACGACTAGAATGGAGCTTGCGCACACGAGTACCTCTATGTGCATAGAGAAATGAATCATCGGTTTCACCATGCATTGCCACCATGACCTCTGCAACATCAGCTCTACCCGCGAGTCTGGTAGCTCCAATCAGATTCGAAGCGGCATCCGAGGATGGTCTGTCAGAGGAACGTTGAGAGCCAACGAGTACAATTGGAATCGGAAGATTATGCAGTGCAAATGAGAGGGCAGCTGCCGTATAGCCCATAGTATCTGTTCCATGAGCTATGACAAGACCATCAACATCACTTCTAATCTCAGTCGCTATTCTCTTAGCTATCTGGCTCCAGTCAGCAGGGGTGATATTCTCTGAGAGGATACTCATGAGAATCTTGGCATGGACATTGGCATACTCCTTTAGCTCTGGAACAGCATCATAGAGATCTTGGGCACTAAGTGCGGGATTCACAGCTCCAGTTCTATAGTCTACTCTGCTGGCTATCGTCCCCCCTGTGCTCAAGACCGATACAGAAGGAAGATTCGGGTCAGATCCCGCTTCAACCAATGACACTTCCGGTCTGATGCTCCTAGGCGACTTCCCTTTCTTAATCACGGTATCTTGGGCTACTCGAATGCCCAAATTATATCCATTCTCAAGTTTGATGACAATATGATTTGGGTCCGATCCCACTTGGCTTCTTGGCATCAATATCCCTACATACTTCTTCTCACCCTGCTCTATCAGGATAGTATTCCCTATCTTAGCAGCAATAGAGTCGAGCTTCTCATACACCAATCCGCTATAGCCCGAGCCTTCCAGACTCACTCTTCAACACCTCAATGTTCCTAGAACAACGCTTGCCGGCTCAGACATAAAGTCTTCGAATCATCAGATTATTCCAAAGATGACAAGAACCCCAAACGCGATGAACACTACACCAGCGACTCTCTTGACAGTCTTCATAGACACCCTACATGCAACCCATTCACCTGCATAGACTCCAAGTAGATTCACGATGAGGAATCCGATGACTGCACCAATGAGTACCAGAATTGGAAACAGCGATTGGACAGACAATGCAAGTATCGCTAGCTGGCTCTTATCCCCCAACTCAGAGAACAAGATTAGCGATACCATACTCATGAACGTTCCGGGACTATCACAGACCTCAGCCTCTTCAGACCCACTTCTTACAATGCTATAGATGCCCAGTCCAATGAAAAGAAGGCCAGATATGTAGACAATGAAATCTATTGGAAGTGTAGCTGAAAGCACCACTCCTACGATTACAGCTATCAGTGTCGAGGTCGCAAGAGCAATCATGGTCGCAGCGAGAACGATCCATGGCCTTCTATATTGAGCGCTCAGACACATAGCTGTTAGCATGGTCTTGTCTCCTAGTTCTGTTATCAGAATAAGACCAACAGAGGAAAGAAGTGTTTCAAAAGGCATAAGTTCGCTTGCCTTTCATACCTCCTTTAGAAGGTATCCATAGGTGTAATTTCTATCCTTTGAGGTATCTCTCCTGAAGTACCCGAGTCATCCCATTGTTCTGAATGATATCCTTGAACATGAACGCGCTCTCGCGAGGCTGTCGATTCAGCGTTTGATGTTCCATGCCAACCAGACCAAAATCACTGCCAAATCCCTCCGCCCACTCGAAGTTCGTGACCCAAGTCCAGATCAGGTACCCCCGGATGTCTATCCCATCCTGTATCGCTCTATGGACTTGCTGCAAATGTTTCATGATGTATTTACGCTTGAGAGAGTCATCTGTCGTCCCGATTCCGTTCTCTGTCATCCAAAGGGGCTTTTGATACTTCTCCCAGTATGATTTGATGAGTGGATAGTATCCTTCAGGATACACCTCCCAGTCAAGGCCATCACATCTTTCTGCAATAGTCTTTTCCGGGGCTTCTCCTGCCAAGAAGTCCATCTCTGAGGAAACAACCTGTCGACTGTAGTAGTTCATACCAATGAAATCAACAGAGTTCTCTAGTTGCTTGTACCGGAACTCATTACCATCTGCATCTGGTACCTTAGCCGTCACAGCTCCTCGTACCCAGGCTTGATTGTATAGATCATCAAGATAGTTCGCCAGTTCGATGTCCTCAGGACTTTCAGCATTCTGAGGCATGAAGTAGGAAACACTGAGGACTGGTGCGATCAATGGCTGTTCCTTTCCCTGTTCCGTATAGACCTCTCGAACAGATGTAGCAGCCTGACCATGTGCCATAAGCATGTGCTGGGTGACAGTCATAGCCTTTCCAAAGTCCTTCTCTTGAGGGGGAAAGTCCCCGAAAAGATACCCCGCGGCCGCGATGACCATGGGCTCATTTATCGTATTCCAGATTATATCCAAATCCGAAAGGGCTTCTGCAACCTTTCGGGCATAGATGCCAAATATCTCAGGCGCCTCAGGATTCAACCATGATCCCATGTCACGGAACCAAAGCGGGATGGTGAAATGATGAAGGGTGAGCATTGGCTGTATCCCGCGTTCAAGCAAGGAACTAACGACCTTTCTGTAGTGGCCAAGTTCCTTCTCGTTCCATCTACCTTGAACTGGCTCAATTCGGCTCCATTCCACAGAGAAACGATGCACATGATGGCCAAACTCCTTCATCAGATCAAAATCATCTTCGAACCGAGCATAGTGGTCACATGCGACGCTCGCATTCTTTCCATCCTTGATATTACCTGGAATCTTCTCCCATTCACTCCAATCATTATGAGTTCCTCCTTCGCTCTGATGAGCAGAAGAAGCAGTGCCCCATCTGAAGCCATCTGGGAAAATGAGGTCCTTGTAGTCCATTGTAATCCTGTTTGAAACACCTTTCGACTCAATAAGGGTATCTCTTGGAATATTGTGGTGCGGGAGGAGGGACATCCTACCCATATGGCAACCAGATGGGTGTTCGAACCCTCGAACTCCTACGAGAGAGGATCTTAAGTCCTCCGCCTTTGACCTGGCTGGGCGACTCCCGCTTTGATCAAAGTCTGACCCCACGTCTTACCTTCATAGGAACTCACCGCATGTGTTCCCACCATTGTATTACAAGTAATAACAATTGATGTTGAGGAATGCAAAGATGGTGGGCCGCGCCGGATTTTTTGGCCACAAGCTCGTATGGAGCCCATGTGAACCAGCGACCTCCTCGGTGTAAACGAGGCATCATAGCCGGGCTAGACTAGCGGCCCATGATTGCGTTTGCGTTCTAGTTCTCAGTCAATTAAAAACGTACCGTCGCGACGCTATGACATGGAACTCCTGCAATGAATCATCCATCTCGACAGTATGAAGGATATCAAAATCAGTACCCAGTTCTGTAGTTACCTGAGTTCTCATCTCCTCATTGAGCCGCGACTTCATAGCACAAACGAGTATTCCTGAGTCTTTCAACAAAGGCGTGTATCTTTCGACCAGCTTTAGTGTGCCATCCGGGTCAGTCGTGACATCTATCAGCAATAAATCAAGTGCTCCTTTTGCACAGACAATCTCTGGGTCAATCTCGAACGCATCTGCTATGAGCACAGACACATTCTCATATCGGCGGACAATCTCTGTCAGGTGTGGTCGAAATTCGTCTGAAACCTCAATCCCAGTAACCATGACCTGTCGTGTGGCAAGATATGACAGGAATCCCCCAGCTGAACTACCGATATCGAGAGCAATTCCACCTTGCGATATGAGGTCCCTTCCAAGTATAAGCTCAATCCTTTCCAACTTCCTGTAGCCATGAGGTAGATCAATCGCATCCTCGGAAACCACGATATCCTCAGTGCCATCCACGTACTTGGAAGGCTTTGCCACTCTTCCATCCACAGTGACATGTCCTTCTTTAATCGCTCTTTTTGCTGCCTGTCTTGATGAGAACCTTCCATCTTCAACAAGCCAGATATCAAGCCTTGGCACCATGTTTCGCCGCCTGTATCTCTCGAGGTATGAATAGATGCATTGGGACACCGCGAAGGCGAGGACCTATCGCTGCTAGTATCCCAGAAGCACGAGTACTCCGCTTGCATTGTAAGGCGAACTCAAAGATTCCCAGCTTCTCAATCTTGTAGATATCATCAGTATGTCCGGCCTTTTCCAGAGTGGCCTCAAGCATTTCCTGATTGGCGCCAAATACTAGGAGGCGCTCATGGTCATCTGTCACCCATTCATTATAGCGTTCCAAGAAACTCTGTGAGAACTCCGCACCGATTTGCTCATTCTCGAAATTCACCTCTGAGACTTGGATTTCAACGGGTAGATAGTCCACGAGGACCAAGCTACGAGCGAGTCTTCGTAAGGGTACACCTTCCATGCCCATTTGCTCCCGCAGTCGGTGTAGAGGAAGAAGCGCATCTATTTTCGACTCTGACAGTCCGACATCGACATAGATACCATACCCCACCTTTCCAACATCTGTCAACTGACCTGAGTATACACGTTCAGGCAGTATCTCATGAGATGCAGGTGCCTTTCCATACTCTTGTGACAGAAGATTGATCACAAACTCCGAATCAGGTCCTTCAACTGAGAGGAATACATGTTCTCTCTTATCAACGTCCAGAATTACAGACGACAGGTCCAACTCACTGATTATAGTCTCTATCTCAGACTGCAGAGTGGTCAATAGCCTGTTCCGATATTGCCCATATACCTTGGGCACAAGAGTGATGGTTTTCAATTAGAGCTACCCATTGCAATCTGAAAAGATGTGTTCCTAAGTAGTTTTGGAAGTGTTTAAAGAAAGGCTAGCTTACGGACGTGGCCTTCAAATCTGCCTTTAGTTCCTCTACACGCTTCTTCAGGAACGAAACAGCCCTCTTATTGTCTACAAACTCCAAGGCGCCATTGCAGGTGGGGCATCGAAATGAGAGATTCATAGCTTCCTCAAAAGGAACTGGTGAGGAGTCTCTGTTAACGCAGGCATACAGGTCATTATTGCTCTCATGCTCAAGTCGTTGTTCCAACAGGTTCAGCACCATTCGCTTCTTGCGATTCACAAGTGCCTGTGCTTTCTTTGGATCAATCTTCCAATAATAGAGGAACCATCCTGTGTTCGTGTCCCTGATCCTACGATATGATGCTAGATGGTTATCATGAAGTTTGTATAGAATACGACGAACAACATTCAGCTTAAGGTCGGTCTTTGTGGCAATCTCTTCATCAGTGGTTTCGTCCGCATTGACCAAGACCGTTGCAACATCAACTCCTTCTTTCCCTGCTATTTCTTCGACGACTAGACGGAAGAGATCACTGTTGAAGTTAGGATGTGCCATTGTTATGATTTCACCTGAATGCTATGTGGATAGTTGAATGAACCCGCTGATAGTCAAAAGACCAAAGCCGAGAAGTGTATGCTATTAATAATATATACTCATATACTATTTAAGCTGACCTGTTACACCATATTATTTTCTCGAGCACTCTACCTACTATCGATGCCCTTACTCGCTCTTTTGCGATTTCTTCTTCTTTACCTTGACAATGTCTCCGAGGGTCGGACCCGCTGCATCCTTTTCGCGTGTGATCTTTAGTGGGACAGCATCGATTGGTTCTAGTAGCGAAACATCCAGCTCGCGCTCTAACCCGCGAATTGTCTTTCTCGTAGGTTTTAGTCTTCCAGACTCTATAGATTGGAGAGTAGAAATTCTCTCTCCGACCTTTTGTGCCAATTCATCCTGACTGAGATTCTTCTTCTGCCTAGCTTTTCTGATGGTTTCTGCATAATCCTCAATTAGGACCATATCATCAAGAAGTGGCGCCGACTCTGGTCTCGGTCTTGATTTCTTTGGAGCCGCTGGCGTTGAAAACGTCTGCGGACGGGTTGGTGCCGCTGGTCTGGGGCTGGAACTCCCAGTCCAAGATGGCTGGCTTGGTCGATCATATCTAGGTCTACCAGATGACTCAGAGGATTGTCCTCCAAATTTATCCGCACATTGAGGACATACTTGCATCTCTGCGCCTTCAATGGTAACATTTCTACCTCTTCCTTTCATGTTCCTGCCGCATAGTTCACAACTAGGCATAGTGTTTCCCTCTCACTCATACCTCGGAGTGTGAGATAGATAAACGTTGACTTTGCTCCATATAATCTAAAATCTCAGATTCTTGATTCATTATTGCTAAAAAGATAAGGTTTCCCCAATTATTACGATAGAACTAATGAGATTTTCTCCGTACCTTCCAATTTTGCAGCATGCTATGCTATTGTATCCACAATCATCCATAGTACAATTTGCGCATTTTCTTTTCATTTGGCCGCTCGACAATACCCTTGTCAGTTATGATTGCTGTAACAAGCTCGGGAGGAGTGGTATCAAAAGCTGGGTTGTAAACCTTCGCAGTTGGAACTGTAACAGGAATCCCGTTAATGACTCGGATCTCATCGGGACTTCGCTCTTCTATCTCGATATCATCGGGATTCGTTTCCATATCGATAGTAGACATAGGAGCCGCAACATAGAATGGGATATTATGATATTTTGCGGTTATTGCCATGGTGTATGTCCCAATCTTGTTAGTGACATGTCCAGTGCGAAGTATCCTGTCCGCTCCCACAACACAACAATCAATTCTCCCGTCTCTGAAAACAGTCCCAATCATGCCATCTGTAATGAGAGTAGTATCGATATCATCTTCCATCATCTCAAAGACAGTCAGCCTTGCACCCTGCTGCCGAGGACGAGTTTCAGCTGCATAGACTTTGATATCACCTTTGTACTTCTCATGTGCGACTCTGATGACCGCACCGACCGTACCTAGATGTACGGTTGCAAGAGACCCCGCATTGCAGATCGTTTGAATCGTGAAACCTGGTCTGATGTATTGAAGAGCGTGCTCACCTATGCTCCGGCACATTCGAACATCCTCTTCAGCGATTTCCTTCGCCTCTGCAATCAGAATCTGGACTATCCTCTCGACATCGTCTTCTGCTGTTCTAGCCACCTCAAGTATCCGTCTAGTGGCCCAAGTAAGATTAACAGCTGTAGGCCGAGTATTCAGTGTAATTGCAGCTTTCTCAAGGAATTCTATCAATGAATCCTTTGTCTTTGCCTTACTCTCAATCGCCGCCAATGCCATACCCATTCCGGCCGCCGCGCCAATTGCAGGAGCTCCACGCACTTCCATGATCTCAATAGCTTGAGCCATTCTCTCATGACTATCAGTGATGATGTGCTCTACCTGCAAAGGCAGTTTCGTTTGATCAACAAGTCGTACTTGGTTCGTATCATCAAGCCACTCAATAGTCCTAAACATGGTCCTTTCCTCGTAAGTGGGTTTCCAAGAGAGAGTCAATCGCACTAATAAGCTTCCTAGCTATCTCGTCGATGACTGGAGTCAATCCCTCTCCAAATAGTATACTTTGTGGTTGAACTCCTAACAGGATGGTCTTTCCATTTGTGGAGTCTTCCAAGTATTGCATCAAGAACGAAAGAGGCATGCTATGAGTACTAATTGCGATGCCACCAATCCTGTCCTTTGTGACCAACTCGATGTGTCCCACGGGTTTTCGCATATCTGCAGCATCTACCATGATGACACGTTCTGCTCCAAACTCAGCTAGTGGCCTTGCGAATGCTTCTGGTACAGAGCCAACATTCTCTATGAGCACATGAGGATGCCTTGTATGAAGACTATTCACGATGAATGGACCAAGTCCATCATCTGTACGTAGATCGTTCCCTATGCCAAGAATCGCAATACGTTCTGCTCCTCGAATGAATTCTTCTAGATGACGGATAATTTCAGAGTCGATCACAGTTCTCGACCACTACTATCCTGCTTTAGTTCTTTTTATTGGACACGTCGAAGCCTTTTTCACAATACAACACCGCGACATCACTTGTAGGCGAATGAAAATTGTCAGACCCTGATGAGAATAGTCCATTTGACCCCGTAGAAGAGATAGAAGAGGTCATCGAGGAAGAGCTTGAGGAGGAAGAAGAGCCTTCAGATGCACTATTCGAGAATAACAAGGGATACGTCAATAACAGTGACTCTGACAGAATCGCACAACAAGGCTTCTATGGAACACGTCTTGAAGATGGACGGCTTGAATTGGAGCCCGTTGAGATACTTCACCTACTTGAAAGAAAGAGAATAACCCTTGCCAAGTCTGATGGTACTACGATAGATGCAGCTTATGTCATCAATTCTCTCATATCTGAGGATTCAGATCTTTGGGTCAAGTATCTTGTCTTTCGCGACTTACGAAGCAGAGGCTATGCAGTCCGCCAAGGTTTTGGTGGGGGAATCGGCTTCAGGGTCTATGCCCGAGGTGATAAGCCTGGCACAGCCACCGCAAAACAGCTAATCTATGTCCTAAAGGAAGGAGATCCCATATCACTGCATGATCTGAATATGGTGACTGATACTGCTGTGGCTGCAAGAAAGAACCTACTATTCGCACTTGTCGATCAGAATGGTGAAGTCAACTATTACAAAGTCGCCCAAGCCAAACTACGCGAAGTTGGAGGGAAATCGAACAATGACTGATGACGATTGGATTGAAAATGACGAAGAGATTGTGAAGCTTGATGCTTTCTTTGATGAACATACCATGAGCGTGCACCTGATAGAGAATAACCCTCCACGCGCAAAGAGAGGAATGCCAGGAGATTGGTCCTTAGTTGAGCTATCAGAGAGGATTCTAACACATGAGGAACTTGATATCTTGGCTGAGGCGATCATTGAAACGGCAAGGAATGACCGACAGTCCTTCATTGAGATAGAAGAAGAGGGTGCTGCTGTTGTCCAGCTTAGAAATCTGCGTATTGCAATAGCAACACCTCCCTTTTCTGACAAGTATGAGATTTCAGCCATTCGGCCAATCAAGAAGCTGACGCTAGATGATTATGGGCTAAGTCCGAAGCTAACAAACCGTCTTGAAACCCGCGCAGAGGGTATCTTAGTTACGGGATCCCCTGGGTCAGGAAAATCAACATTTTCCGCTGCACTTGCCGAATTCTACAGTAGGAAGGGGAATATTGTCAAGACCTTGGAACAGCCTCGTGACCTACAAGTTTCTGAGGATATTGTACAGTATTCGCCTCTTGATGGTAGCATGGAAAAAGCAGCTGACATCCTTTTGCTTGTCCGACCTGACTATGTAAT
This sequence comes from Candidatus Thorarchaeota archaeon, assembly GCA_048884965.1. Taxonomy (GTDB): domain Archaea; phylum Asgardarchaeota; class Thorarchaeia; order Thorarchaeales; family Thorarchaeaceae; genus MP5-2226. Next base: position 127,269 of record JBHLQH010000007.1, read on the forward strand.
CTATGATGAGCTAAGAAAGTCAAGCGATTTTTCAGCATATGCTGATCTTAGATCTGCTGGCGTAGGAATGGTAGGTGTGGTCCATGCAGGCTCTTCAATTGATGCAATTCAGAGATTGACCCTTGGAGGCCGAGTTGAGCTTGGTCAGCTTCCAAGCACCGTTGATACTGTTATTCATATTGAAGCAGGCCGTGTCGCTAAGGTTTCCTCTCTTTCATTGAAGGTGAAAATGCCCACAGGAATGAGCAGTTCTCAGAGAGATCTTGCTCGACCTGTAGTTGAAGTACGTGACTTCGAATTGGGCGTCCTTGAATATGAGATGTTCACATTTGGTGGTGAGAAGGTCGTTGTACCTGTAAGAGGCGGGCCTCGAGCTACAATGCCTAGAGATCAAGAGTCTCGACGAGGTAGACCCGGCGACACCATACCAGTGAAAGTCAGCTATTCCAAGAAGAAAGTGACAATCTATGCCGGACCGAAGCATGCCAAACAGAGAATGGAGCTTTTTGCTGATGATAGTTATCTCACAACAACAATGATTGGGCGAAATGGAGAAAGCTCGATTCGTATTAAGACACGCCAAGGGAGTATGATCGTCGATGCGATGGAAGAAGGTGCGACCATAACTGCCAAGGTAGCTGAGTAGGCTTCGGCAAAAGCTTTAACAAGAAAATAGCGATGTCGGCTGGTTTGTGGGACCGTTGCCTAGTATGGATAGGGCACTTGCCTCCTAAGCAAGGGGTCGCAGGTTCAAATCCTGCCGGTCCCGCCACTTTCTGATGGCTAGACAGAAGTCCTTAAGAACCGATGGAAAGAGAGTCACAATCACGGGCGCGTAGTCTAGACTGGATAGGGCGCCAGCCTTCGAAGTTGGATGTCCCAGGTTCAAATCCTGGCGCGCCCGCCACTCTATTTCTTTCCGAGTTTCTCACTCCAGACCTTCAAGAAATTCTCCAGAGACCTGTCGAACGTCTTCTCGGCATCCTTAGGAAATAGACATCCGGGTAGCTCTTGATGTTTCCAATGATAGTCTAGGCAATCGCAACAGTATCCTTTACGAGAACAGCCCGGATACGAGCAAGTACATCGTTCAAGGTTTCGTTTCGTATTACATCTTCGTTCTGACATCGCTAGCCTCACATGACGCTAGGTACGAATCGTTAAAACCTGTGTGGTTCGTAGCGTAGATACAGTGTGAAAACAAAATGACTGCTGGCACTGAAATCCTCTGGACTATCAAAGATCAGGAAGGAATTGAGGGACGCACGCTTGCCCCATCCAGAATCGAGGTCCTAGATAGGTTGCTCAAAGCCAACTACGGGTTTGAGGTTTCAGTAGAATCACTTGAGCGTCTACGAAGCAAGAAGAACATCGTACTTCATCTTGTTTTGAAGCAAGATCTAGAAGAATTTGATGTGGTAGCCAAGCTTTTCATCGAGAAGAGCTTCGAGATCGAAGTCGATGTCCTAGACCTTGGAGCAAGAACATCCTTGATGGTGCCCTCCAAAATAGCATCTCAAGATGAAGTGCTTCTCATGGGATATATTGATGGTTCTCTCCTTGTCGACACTCTAAATGAGAGCTTTGATATCTCGCTTATTGAAGGATTGGCGCAGTGGTATCATGAATTCCATCAGAAGACAAGACATGTCAAGGGAGACCCTCGACTAAGAAATTTCCTTGTCAGCAATGGCATTATCTATGGTTTCGACTTCGAGGAGTACAGAGAGGCTCACTGGATGGAAGACATTGGTGGAATTGCTGCAAGTATCCTTGATACACGTCCTGTATTTGATGCGAGGAAGGTGAAGCTTGCATGGCACCTCCTTGAAACTTATCTTTCTCTATCTGGAATGGAGCGCAATGTATCCATTGACTCACATTTTACCAGAGTCATTGCGGATACCCTTGAGCAGACCGCCAAGTGGCGCGATGATAACCAGATTCTGGCACACTCAAGACGAGTGCGCCAGTACGGTCTATCTGTCGAATGAGCTTTTGTCTATACAGTCCTGATTAGGACCTTTTCCATGAAGAAACCTGGAATAGCGAATCCAAAATCTTGTAGATTCTGTTGAGAGATATCATCTTGTACATGAAGTAGATAGTATAGTATCGATAGACCATTCAGTGAGCACCAAGATGCAGCCTGAGAAATCAGCGCTCTGGCGATGATTACATTTTCGTGCTCAGGTGCTATCGCAGCATCATAGATCAATCCAACTTTCTCGCTGAACTCTGGGATTCCTATGAAGATATAGCCTGCGATCGACCCATCCGAGCCCTCAACTACAAAAACACTGTGTTTTCTTTCCATTTTCTCTATTTTTTCGAGATACTCGTCATATTTCTCCCGAATTTGCTCATCTGTGATATCCTTTGACAGTCTTACCATCCTGTTGAACGATTTCAGCCCAATTTCGTGAATGGGTACATTATCTGCTTTGATTCGTTCGCGAATCATATACCCTTCAATCTCAGGTTCGGGAAGATTCTCTGCGATTTTCATCGACATTGGAATGTTTTTGATGAAATATCCTTCAGTTTTGTACAGATTGATTGCTGATGTGTTGTCTTCATGAACGAACAATCCGATGTTCTGGTCCATCTCAAGTGCGAACTGCTCAGCTTGCTTCATTAGTAGCTTTCCAAGGCCATTTCCACGGAATTTCGAGTCAACTACGATGTCATAGATCCATTGAGGTCTCTGAAAGTCCCAGTGGTCCATACTATTCCTTTCTCCCATCCATAGATAGCCACAGTACTCGCCAGCATCATTCTCAACTATGAAGACCCTCGATTTTGGATTAGAGAAGTCAGTGTACTCTTCCATCTCTTTTCTATTAGCTTCCATCAGTTCAGTATCAGATTTCCCTGGATTTGCCTCTACTATTTGGTCATACATGGATCTCCTGTTTGTCATTGATTTCAGAGTTTCAAAGCTTAGTTTGAAGAAAAAGTTCCATTCAGCATCAGTTTCCGCTTGTCTAATAGAGAATTCCATCTTTGATTACCTCACATCTCTGAAGGAACCTTGCCAACTGGCGAGATATAGACGGTCATCTCATCCTGCCCGTCTACCCGAATGAGTTCATCAATCGTAGTCTGTTCATATGCCGCAATGGCACATGTACCTGCACCTATGCCCTCACAGGCAAGGTATAGATTCTGGCATATATGACCTGCCTCAATCAGGATGTCCTTGTAGCTTATGAGACTGTACCGCCATTCTGTCTTGTATGGTATAGCCGCCCAGACAAAGACCACCGCTGACTTACCAATGAAGTTCTGGTACCAAGCCTTTTCCATGAGTTCTTCTGCCGCCGGAAGCTCATTGCTAACCACTACCAACTTGTGCTCTATTGGCAGATAACGATACACTCCACAAGCAAGTCCTTCGATGTTATTGACGAGGAGATAGGTTTCGAAGGGTTGTCTTCCCCCTCCCGATGGGGCTGCACGTTTTGTCCATACCTTATTCTTGTCAACTTCACGAACACCTTGTGTTGACCAGAGTAGGAATGACAGCTCTTCTAGGGTCAATGCTTCTTCAGTAAATACCCTGTGACTCTTACGTCTTGCAATTGCATCAATAAGGGGAATCCTTCCAATCTGGAACTGCTTAGGTTCTATCAAATCTATCAGTTCAGCAGTAGGATCATACGGTTTCTCAAGTGGAGGTGGTGCTTTTCCTTTTCGCTGGTCTGGCTCCCACCAAGGCTCAGGAGGGAATGAATCGTAGTCATGCGCTTTCAATAGTTCTCTTCTTTCTTTGATAATCTTATCATAATCCATTTGTTATTCCTCAATTGAATACTATATTCGTACTTACAATCCCACTACAACAATAATCATGTCCAAGCCTTGGTATAAGGCTTGATAAGAAAGCAAACTTTGTTTCCCTATACCCGCCTAACAAGCCAACATGTCTTCTTTTATTTGCTCTAATATTAACTGCAGAGCAATCCTTTTATTCGATTTAGGAAGGAGAACGGAGCATCGGGATGTAGCTCAACTTGGCAGAGCTATGGACTGTAGATCCATCGGTTGCCGGTTCAAATCCGGCCATCCCGACCACTTCTTTTCTACAGGTTGATCAAATCCTGCTTTCAAGAGTAGCCTATTAAGCCGAGTGGGCCCCCTCCAAACAAAGTAGGTGTGTGAGATGAACAACGAGAAAATAGAGGTCAACCCAGGTATTTCTCCCTACCCAATGTCCGTAGTAATTATAGGTGCAATGGTAAATGACAATCCCAATTACATGACCGTTGCATGGTTTGCAAAGCTTCATGGACGACCTAATATCTGGGGTTTTTCCATTGGAAAGGAACAATACACTCTGGAAGGAATACAAAGGAACCGCGAATTTAGCATTAATATTCCCAATCAAGAACTGATTGAGAAAACAGACTACGCTGGAATAGTATCAGGTAGAAATGAGAACAAGTCCGAGCTCTTTCATACATTCTATGGGAGCTCTGATTCTATCCCGATGATTAGGGAATGTCCGCTCACTGCCGAATGCAAAGTATATGAGATTGTTGATCTTCCGAGGGTGTCACTGGTCTTAGGTGAAATCGTATCTGCCTATACTGAAGATCGCTTCTTGACAAATGGAATTCTAGATCCAGTGAAGATTAACGCTTTCACATTCACACAGCCTGACAACCACTACTGGTCTATTGGTGATGTTGTAGGCAATGCATTTTCAGATGGTAAGAAACTCTCGACGAGTGAATGATATATAGGATATAATAGCTGTACTCCAAATCAGATTTTTAGTCATCCACTTTCTCAAGTACTTCCTTGGGAATAGGTATCTTGAACGTACATCTGATATCACCTTGTAATGCAGACTCAAGCATCTCATACTCAAGTGGCTGATCAAATGCAATCTCCCAAGGCTTGACTGTAAAACCGCCGCTACAATAACAGAACGTTGATGAAACCTCGCTTGCTCCGGTCCTGATTGCTTCCCTTGCCCATCCACAATGACAGGCATAGTAACGTTTCATTCTCTCATCAGTTTCAGCAAGATACTCCTTTGCCAAGAAGGGAATCTTCGTATGGATGAGGAAATCACCTTCGCGTTTCGCACTGCCAATACCGGGGTTATCACGAATCCATTGGACCACCTCGTCTGTGATCTCTTGGTTGAAGAAGGGGGTTCTCTCATCCCGATGCTTCTCAAGCTGAGCCAAAAAAGCATCCTGCTTCTCCTTGAGATACTCATCGATATTCTTGGCTGCAAGTAACTTCTCTCTCTGTCCACTGTTATAGAATTCCGTGGGAAGTCCATGCGCCACCTCGGTCAGGACCTTTTGACAGGTCTTTGAATCAATCTTGGCTTCCATCCGCTCCATAACAGCCTGTGTAATCTTCGGTTTCTCAGAAGGCGGAGTGCCTAAGGGAGGCATAGCAATGCCTTTGAACACCTCATCTCGCAGATTTTCTCCTACTTCTTCACCAAGTTTCCTATGTAGGACCTCCATCACCTTGCCGCCATCTATAGGTTCCAAGAATGAGATGTAAAGGTCATTATTCTCAATGAAGTATCCATACCTAAGTAGATGAACGAAATTATCGTAGGTATTGATATCCTCTTTAAGCATGACCTGAATGAAGGCTTCAGCATCACTTGAAGTAGCAGACGATAACGCTGTATCTTTCAAGAATGATTCGAATCTCTCAACAATCGATACTGCATCGTTAATCTTCTCCTCTGGTACCTTTTGTTCCTCTAGAAATCTCTGAAAACCTTCCTTATCCATAATGGGTCACCAAATCCGATTAGTTAGAAACTTGTAGGATTTCTATATCAACCGACGGAAGAAAGCAAGATTTAGTCAAACCTCTCAATAGGAATGAGTGATACACTATTCAGTATCCAATGATGAAACAAAACGCTCAATCTCATTCTGTCCCTTTAGAATGATCACACTCTTAGTTGATTCAAGCTTCCTCAGAAGTCCCAATATTACTGGTCGATGTGTCATAGGATAATACCAAATCCACTCAAGAAAGTCCCTGTCGATCTTTTCAGGACACCCCTCTGTAAGGTCCGGTCTTGGGCGCCCCCTGAATTTGAGGAATCTAAGAAAGACCCGAAGATAGGATGTCCTCCGTGGCATGTCTATGAAAATGATAGAATCTGCAGCCCGTGAACGCATAGCTAAGGTGGACTTATAGTTGCCATCCATGACCCAGCAATCCCCAGAAATCAGGTCTCTAATCTTTTGGGTCCATTCATCTGGCGGTGTTTCTTGCCAGCCTGGATTCCAGTAGTATCGATCAAGATGTATGATTGGGAGGTTGAGCTTTTTTCCTAATCTCTCACACAATGTAGACTTGCCAGACCCACTTGGTCCAAGGATTAGGATTCTTTTCATAATCTCTACGAATGGCAATGATACGAATAAATGAACCGGGCTATTTGGCGCCACTCTACCGGTAATACTCGGGTAATATCGTGGTTAAAGTATCCTAAACGGATACAGGACATTGGTGGAAACGATGAAACAAATCGAGGCAATGATACGGGAGAATCTGAACGCACGCGGTATCAAATGTCAATCAGTCTACCGAATGCCTGATCCTGATGAACTACGAGTTCTAATCGCGTTCGACTCCCAGAAGAACCCCCGTTTGACAACTAAGAAGATTAGGAGTGTTCTCAACGAGATGGGGACTGGTGAATTCGACGTTCCTAATGAATTTCAACGCTTGAGTGCGGCGTTTCTGCATCTTGAGGTGCGGATGGGAACGCGAACAGAGCAAAGGATCTCCGCAACAGCACAATAGCATTCTTCGCAGAAGTCATATAGAACGATTTGAGGATTCTACAGGGTGCTTTAATGGATTTACAACTAAGAAGCAAAACGATCTTGGTGACCGCTGCATCACGTGGACTAGGTTTTGGGACTGCAAAAGTGTTGGTCGATGAGGGAGCTAACGTCATCATCTGTGGAAGGAATGAAGAATCCCTGAAGATAGCGATCCAGAAGCTCGGAGAACGGGCCCGCTACGTCGTAGCAGATGTTTCGACAGTAAATAATGTCAAATCACTAATCGATAACATAACAGAAGAAGAAGGAGTCCTTGATGGCCTCTTTGTGAATGCAGGGGGTCCGCCTCCTGGGAAATTTGCAGGATTGTCTGAGGAGGACTGGGAAAAAAGCTTCCAGCTCACACTTATGAGCGCAGTACGCCTCACAAAGGAAGCACTGCCTCTTTTATCAAAATCTAACACACCGGCAATCCTCTACAGCACTTCGATTTCCGTGAAACAACCAATCGGAAACCTGCTGCTTTCAAATGCAATGCGCCCAGCTGTCATTGGAATGATGCGAACCCTCTCAGAAGAGATTGGACCCAAAGGCATTCGAGTGAATGCAGTATGTCCTGGCTATATCAACACCGAGCGGGTGGAAGAGCTAATGAACGCCTCAGGAGAACCAGAACGGGCGACTAAGGGAATAACATCGAGTATCCCCCTTGGTAGGATGGGAGAACCAAACGAGTTCGGTAATGTCTGTGCCTTCTTACTCAGCCCGGTGTCAAGTTATGTACATGGAGCTCTTCTGCTGGTGGATGGTGGTATGTACAAAGGTATGATATAATCCTACAACATCAGTCCAAAATCAGTAGGATCCAGATGGCCTAATCGCTCCAATGCTTTCCTGGCATATACTCTCACTTGCTCATCTTGATCATCAAGCAGTTTCTCTAGTTCTCCTGCTGCTGGTGGGTACGGTGAAACTCCCATTGCCCAAGCTGCAAGCCTTCGTACTTCTACATCTGTGGCCTCTAATAGTTCAACTATAGCTCTGAGTATGATTTCCGAACGTTTTTCAACAACAAGGCGAATCAGTTGTCGTTGATACAGTGGCTCAACAGATGTCATTGCATCAGCAAGACCTTGTAAGGCTCGAGCGTTGTCAGAATCCCTGAGTCCACGAATCGCCCAATCTCTTACAGACTCATCCTCGTCCTCCAGAGCTGCAAGCAGGCAATTGATCGCATCATCCGATTCGACCTTGCCTAAAGCCCATGCTCCTGCTTGTCTGATATCCACATCCGAATCACCCAAAAGCATGCAAAGAGCACCAATTGTCGGATTGGATGGACTGTTCGTTAATGCAAAGATAGCTTCCTTCCGAATCTCGATATCTTCCTTCGAATCTCTTACTATCTTCCGCAAATATCTACCAAAGCTAACAGGGTCAGTGCCACCCAAGATATGGACCGCCCATTTTCTCACTTCAAATGGTTCATCCGAATTCTGAAGAATATCAAGTACTTTGCCATTCAATGAGTTGAACTGTCCTCGATATGTAGCTTGAAGCCCTCGCACCCTTACTCGATCGTCAGAATCAGTAACTGCTCTTTCAACAACTAGAACTGCCAGACGAGGAATTAGAAAATCAACGAAATCCAGAACCTGTTTCTTCTCCCTAGAATATCCCTTTTCAGACGGACTGAAAATCTCATCAAGCAGTGATTCAAATTCGTTGGGTCTAGAATTCAAGATGTCTGTGATTTCCCGTCTTCTACTGATGTCACTGGATTCCAGGAGTAATTCTCGCACTCTGCTCACACCCTGTATCATTTGGGGAGAGCTTGTTACCTTTTTCTATTGCGCAAGGAAGTCAGTAGATTCTGAAAGCTTCAGCATGTGGAAGCTTGAACCACTTCTTTTCTGGATCATGGGTAACTGCAAAGTGATATGATGCCATCTGCAGAGCAATGCTGTTGGCAATTGTCTGTCCCAAGGGGCTCTCAAGATATAATGCTTCAGGGCAGTAGAGATGATAGCTTCGCATCTTTAAAGTGTCAGTAAGCACACTCATGTACGCAGAATCCAGTTCGCTTGTCGGAGCATCCGTTATCAAGAGTACCGGGTCATCGTCCTTCACTGAGAGGTTGTAATGATGACGAAACTCCTCTCGTAGTGCGCTTGTACCCTTCATGATAGAGTACTCATTGAATTTCATCATGCCTAGCTGCGCTGCGACATGGTTAGGGCCTTCAGATATCAGATAGACGAGGTCGCCTGGTTTGAGCAGATGAGCAATCTCCTTCCCTCTTTGCTCTGCCCATGTGACGATAGCATTCCCAGCGTTCTCAAGCCTTACAGAATCTTGATGTATCTTGGTCCGTGGCATCGCTTCATACAGGACTGCAAGTTTCAATAGATAAGCCATAGCACTTGTCGTCGGAGCCGAGGGGCTCGTATTATAGGTAGAGACACCTGATTTGGTTTCCCAGATATAATCTGCATGCTCAGCAGCTTTTCCTTCCCTGTCGTCTGTGAGAACCACGGTTGCTGCACCATGACTCTGAGCATGCTCTAATGCAGCTATGGTTTCCAAGCTTCGTCCAGATGCAGTAATCCCAATCACCATAACATCATCAAGAGGCAATCTGGGCAGCTCAGAGGGCGATACTGCAATGGCATCCACCCCAAGAGGTCGAAATGCCCACCTGCCATACTCTGCAACCGCATAGGAATCTCCACAGCCTGTGAAAATCATTTGCTTTCCTTTGATGAGATGCCTGTCCCTCTCTCTCACATTTCTCAATGTATCTGGAATTGCCTGTGCTTGATGATTGATGGCATTGTAAATCACATCATAGAAGTCCGTCACCTTGAGTCAGCTCCCTTAGCATGTTCACATTCGGTGGGTCATAGCCCATCTGTCTGAGTAATCCTACAATGAACCCACGATGATGTCCTTCATGGGTAACCATATGCAGAAACGCTCGCGCAATCGTAAAGCTGATGGTATCATTGCCCAAGCGAACTCTCTTCACATATTGCAGACTAGCATCTGTCTGATTTGCGATGATATCCCGCATCTCTATCTCGATTCGTTTCCACGACTGTGCAATATCATCAACAGTCTGGAATTGCTCTGCATCCAATGCCGGTGTGTCCTCTTCAGCAATCACATTGATCCAGTAGATATCTGTATTCATAAGATGAACCAAAGTGTTACGAATAGATCCTTTTCCAATCCCTAAGTTCCTGATGAAATCATCATTGTCCAACTTTCGCAGTGTTTCTAGCAGCGGTCCTCTCACTGAAAAATTGTGCTCAAGGAGCATCTCGATACAGGAAATCATGTTATCTCTTGGAAATCAATTCCCTTATCAGAGTCACGCATAGCTTCTTCTATCACTTACCGCGTAAGGCACTTCCAGAAAGAGCCACATCATATTCCTCCACTTCTAGAGGGAAGAATCCATTATCGCATACCTTTGATCGATAGAGTGACTTGCTGAAGGATCTGTCAGTAGCACAATGCCTCCTTTCAGTATGTCCTATCATGTAGCTAGCTACTGATAGCACAACGAAGATGCCTGCAATCAGGATTCCTAACCACATCGTTACTCACAAGTAGATATGCTATAATTATCATATAACTTTTGATAATTTGAAACAAAAGTCTCTCTTAACGTGGGTTGTATTCGTACACTATTGGCAATGCTAGGGTCCCAATTGATCAGTAGCGCTACCAAGTAAGATGCTTTAAATCTGTAGCATAGAAGAAGTGGCGCCCCCGCCGGGATTCGAACCCGGGTCTCAAGAGATCAGCTTGCACATCAAGACGATGTCGCAATTGACAGTCTTGAATGCTAGACCGGACTACACTACAGGGGCCCCGTTGCCCTAATGCCAAGCATCAGGTAGTCCGCTCCGACTCTCGGTTTTCTATTAAACTTGTCGTTGCGAAACAGGAATGCAAATTGGAATTTAGCCACGTGTTCGAATAGTTTCTCCACTATTCATTGAAACCCTGTCTATGATAACCAAAGAAATGAATCACTCTTCAGGAATCTGAATCCAGAGAATATTGTTCCCTCTCAGGAGAATCTCGCCATACTTTGCTATGGTATTCGTTGTGCCATCATCACCAGGCACGAGTTCCTCTGCATCCTCTAGAGTGAGGTTCATGTAAACGTCACATCGGGATAGACGCCCTCTGAAGATTCTCTGATCTTTTAGCTTGATTGACACAATTTCATGGATATTCTGCTCAAGAGCTTTGATGGGCATTCTTTCTTGTGACATCGTGAAGTAACCTCTCCAATGTGCCTCTTTGTGTGTATTATAAAGGCTTTGCTACGGAGCGCGTCAATGTTAAGAACACATCGGTATTGAACTTAGATGAGTGTGATAATGTGACTATTTGCCTAGGACTCGAAGGGACTGCTCACTCATTTGGTGCAGGAATCGTGACCAGTGATGGTGAGGTCCTTTCCAATGTCTGGGATATGCTTCAACCTGAGGAAGGAGGCATTCATCCGAGGGAGGCAAGTCAACATCACGCCAATCTCGGTCCTGATCTGATACGCAAATCCATGCAAGATGCTGGGATAGCACCCCATCAGATTGACATGATCGCCTTCTCCCAAGGACCTGGACTTGGTCCTTGTCTGCGTACAACAGCTACCATGGCTCGTTCCCTTGCACTTCGATTGAATGTGCCTCTCATCGGCGTCAATCATTGTGTTGCACATATAGAGATAGGAAGTCTTGAATCAGGATTCGAAGATCCGGTAACTGTCTATGTGTCAGGGGGCAACTCGCAAGTCATTGCTTTTGCTGGCGGAAGGTATCGCACCTTCGGCGAAACCCTTGATATCGCGATTGGAAACATGCTTGATGTATTTGGCCGTCATGCAGGAATGCAATTTCCGGCAGGACCTAAGGTTGAGAAGCTGGCCAAGAGTGGGTCTGAATACCATTCACTGCCGTATTCAGTGAAGGGAATGGATGTGAGCTACTCGGGAATGTTGACCTCTGCGAAGCGTCTTTTTGACGAGGGAGTTCCTCTGCCAGATATCTGCTATAGTATTCAAGAAACCTCATTCGGGATGCTAGCAGAGATTGCAGAAAGGGCGATTGCGCATACGAAGAAGCAGGAGATGCTTCTTACTGGTGGAGTTGCTCGAAACAACCGACTGACAGAGATTCTCGAAGGTGTTGCTGCTCGTCACAGTGCCAAGTTTCACCGTGTGTCGCCACCACTGGCTGGAGATCAGGGTGCCATGATCGCTTGGACTGGAATCCTCCAGTATCAATCAGACGATATCTTGGATATCGACTCTTCTCAAGTGCTACCAAAATGGCGGACTGATGAACAGGATATTGGGTGGAAGACATGAAACTAGAAGGAGAACCAATTGCCATCGGAGCCGAGTCGACCATCACGAAGATCGAGATGTGGGGAAAATCCTTTGCTTTGAAGTATCGACCCAGCAAGGCATATCTTATCCCGGACATTGATCAAATGCTAAGGGGGAGTCGTACGAGTCGTGAATGCAAAGGCCTTACAATGGCTAGGTCTCTAGGGATACCAACTCCAGCGATTCATACAGTGGATCTCAATGACTTTAGCATCTTGATGGACTATATACCTGGGAAACAACTGAAACAGATTGCTGGAGACTTAGACAAGGCGCATCTTGGCAAATTATGTCACAGATTTGGAGGAATCATTGCCTGTCTGCATAGAGGTGGAATCGTTCATGGAGATCCCACAACGAGCAATCTCCTTGTAACGCCAGATGATAAGGTCTGGATGATTGATTTTGGGCTATCAGAGATGAATGCGACCGTTGAAATGAAGGGCGTTGACCTCCACTTGATCAAACGTGCACTCGAAACAACGCACTGGGATATCCAAGATGAGATGCTTTCAAGGACGCTTGAGGGGTATAGCGAAACCCTAGGTGAGGATGCTGAACCTATTCTTAGTCGAATGGAAGAGATACGCGAACGAGGAAGATACCATTGAAATAGAAATCACCGTACAGACGATAATGTTTATATCCACACTCCTAAGCCCATCGAGATTAGCCGGTTTCTATTGAACCTGTTTTCCAAGAGGTAAATACAATGGCACGAATGCACACACGACGAAAAGGCCAATCCGGAAGCAAGCGTCCGTCTACGTTACAGGTTCCTGAATGGATGGACAAGGACGCATCCTGGGTGGAAGAGAAAGTCATCGAACTTGCCAAGGCAGGTAACACACCAAGTATGATAGGACTAATTCTTCGTGATCAATATGGAATTCCTCTTGTGAGAGTCATCACCGGCAAAAGAATCAATGATATCATCATTGAGAACGACTTACAACGTAGGGTTCCTGAGGACTTACGTAATATGATTGCCAAGGCCCTCAAGCTCAGGCGTCACCTTGAAGAGCATGGTAAGAAAGACTTTGTTTCCAAGCGCGGTCTTCAGCTTGTTGAAAGCAAGATACACAGACTTTCAAAGTACTATAGAAAGAACAAGGTCCTCCCTGCTGATTGGAAATACTCTCCAGCTGAAGCAGCACAGATGCTCAGATAGTTTTATCATAGAGGGGCTTCTGTTATCTCTCTGAGATGACTGATACGGCTCCAACTATCCCTCTTCTAGAAGAACCTAGGAAGAGATTCTCCAAAATCAAACTAAAAGATATCAGGAAGATACAGATTTTCAGCTCAAGTCACCCACATGCGATAGCGGCTTCGTCCATTCTATGCAGAGCTATTCTCAGAGCAAATGTGCTGTTCCATGTCAAGTTCATCGATAATATTGTGCCAGTTGACTATCTGGAAGCGCATATGGGTACTACATCCAGTACTCTGGTTCTAGCTATAGGACTTGATATCATCGGAGCTACATCCAGCCATCAAAAACATCTTCTAGGAATCGGGAGTCGATTCCATGCCAAGATTGAGGATCTTACAGAATCATCATCTGATATTCCAGTCGCAGCTGAGGCTATTGAATTTGCAAAAGAAACGATGGGGGTCTTGCCTGAGGACCTCGGACTTGCTGCAATTAGCATGCTTCTTGAGAGTCCTACGAATGAGATTACAAAGGCAATCATCGCTGCTTCCCTCAAAGAAGGAATAATCGCTTCACGAAAAGGATTCAAAATCCCTGGCTTCAATTTCTTCTTAATGGACGAGGTTTTTTCAAATAACATTCATCCATATCTAGATTCACTAAGTGGCGCACCGGAATCCTGTCAACGGATCTTCGAAGATGCCGAGATATCATATAGTAGATGGAGCACTCCTCTGAACAAGCTAAATCCTAAAGAAACACGTCAGCTCAATGCAGTACTACTTCTCTCGTTGTCAAAGGCAGCTGTCCCTTATGTGCTCGGGAGTGATTACGAATTCCAATACGAGAAGGAATCGAGTCCGCTGCGTCATTTTTCAAGCATATCATCAATGTCCCAAGTTATCTGGAGCAGGCATGAAATGGGTCTCTTGTTGGGTGTGCTCATTGGGGACCGTGCACGACTGTTGGACAGTTTCGTCAAAACATACCGAAAATACTGCCAGGAAGCAATCTCTATAGTCGCAGAAGTAAATGCGCTATTGGATGATAGCGAAACGACGAAATTCGCTGATACTCATATCCTCATGAGAACCTCTACCCTGCCTGATACAACCTTTCCCGATGTAGGCCGTATTACACTTGAGTCAAATGCAGCAAAGGATGTAAAATTCCTTCTATTAGTTTCAGAAAAATCGCTATATGTAATATGGAAGAAACAACTTTCCTTGCTAGCAGTTTCTGCAGAGCTATTCAAGAAGAAAATCCAGTTCATATCTACTTCCAAGCAATCAGTCAGAATATCTGATACATCTGATGCTACATGTAGTAAGATTGTGGATATAATGAAAGTCCTCACAAAGGATGTCCAGAAATCATGAGAGCTAATATTGACATCGAATTCGATTCGACCGATGATGCAGAGCAGATAAGAAAGACCATTACCCCGGACAATACACCAGTTCCTGAGGGGATTGAAATCGACACCAAGGTCATAGGGGCAACATTGAAGGTCGTAATCAAGTGCAATCGGGGTATTGACAGCTTCAGGGCTACGATAGAGGACATTATGAGCGCAATTGATCTATCCATCCGCACTCAAAAAACAGTAGAATAGGCTATCAATTGTCCTTATATTTCAAGACAAGCCGTTGATACTCAGATTTGGCCTTTGATCGTGCGATATCTGCCATATCCTCAGTTATGAATCCTCTTTGAACAGCGCGTTTTAGAAGATGTTGATCAATAATCCTAATCTGTCCCTTCTTGGGAGCGACGACATCTATCTCCAGATCCACATACCTTACAGTTCCTGGAGACGCTCCATTACTGGGATAGACTTCTATTCCTGTGTTAATATTCACATACGTTCCTTTGTGCTGATCATCCTTTGAGTAGTAATCCGTCAACAGAATCATGGATCCAGGGACTACCTTTGTTATCGAATAGTCGCCATCATCTCGTGGTACTTCGACATCGTCAATGCTCTCAGGGGTCATCTTGAGCTTACGTGTAGTATACTTGAATTGTCGTCTGATGGAAATGCTGCTATTATTGACATCAGTCACTCTTCCTTTAGAAAGAACGATGCATCGACCATCTAGTTTCGTATGGACAATATTGATTGGGTCATCGACCTTTGGCATATCCCAGCTTATGACCTTGTCAAGCTTGCTCTTTACATACTCATGCTCACTTGGTCTATCTTCAACCATCATTTCTGCGAAATCCACCAGAGATGCATATCCAGCACTCTTGTAGAAATGATGATGGTCTATTGTTGGCCTAATCTTAGCGCGCGTTTTGTCTAACGAATCCTTTACCTCGGCAGGGAACTCGATATCCGCATTGCTTGTCCCCTCAAAAAGAAGACCAGTTTCTGCAAGGATATTGAAGCTATCCTCTATCTTCTGTGCAGTATCTAGAAGGCTCTCAATCTCGTTGTATAGCTCTTCCTCTGTCAGTTTGATTGCTGCAGTTCTCCAAAGAATGCCCCACGGTTCAGTATGGACTCTCAGCTTCTTACCCAATCCAGAAAGGTCACTACGAGTTTCTTGTCCCTTGATCTTTGTACTGAGACGTACCACAGGATCTGGTAATAATACAGCAGCCCGTCCAGGGATAGTGATGCTAGATGATAGTACAGGTGCTTTCCTACCATAATCATGAGCTCGGACTTGGACCATGATAGACTTGCCTTTCTCTAGGGACCTATCTGGAAGAAGCCCTGAGATTGGGCCAAGATTGACACGTGTGTGTCCGGTCTTCTCATCCTTTCCCATCACTACACCCTTGTAGATTGAACTCTTGGCAACCCTTGGTGTACGTGTGATTACCCATCCAAGCCTTCTACGGAGAACATCTGTAAGCTTCTTCAATACAGACTCATATGCTATCGCTACGATACCTTGCAGGTCGCTTCTGTCCCAGATATCCACATCGGGAATGTCTGCACGATATGGGAGCCCGAATCTTCTAGCCACTTCCGGAGTTGGTTGAACCATTTCGAAATGATTCTGTAGCATGATTTGCGTCAGTGACTGTGAATAGATTCCTCTTATCCGTGCCTTAATCAAACACTTTCCATCCGTGCTATCTATGCCAACGAACCCTGCTCCCTTTGAAGAGGATCGTGATATTACTCGTTAATGGTCCGCACAGGAGCTAGTCACGGATTGGCTCCAGCAAGCTGGAAACATGCCAGATCTTAGTTCTAGCATGATTAGGACAGTTGGGGTCCTGACTAGGCTCGTCTAGAATTGCAATGGCGTTCTGCGCTCTGACTGCTGGCGAATCGGTGTCATTCTCAAGAACTGCAATTGCCTCATTGGCTGCACGTCTGATATTTCGGGGGACTGATGAGTCATTCCCTATTTGCGTAAGCAGATGTTTAGATTGGTCTATGCTTCTTTGTGTTTCTGGATCTAGGGGCATATTATCAACCACCTATGAAATTATCTCAGCGCACCAAAGTTAGATGTGCGGATTAACAACATAATGCGGTTGTTATCCTCATATCATTCTTTCGGCAGAGCAACAAAATTTGTACATTTCCTAACAACTCTCATATAGCAATAAGAACCACGTAGAATCAGAATAAAAATGGACGATAAGAAAGACGCCTCGGTCAAGCGAATGGCACAGCTTCTTCAGCAAGGTGCCACCATGCTAGCAGATGGCTGCCCCCAGTGTGGTTCTCCCCTGCTAAAGGTCGAAGATGACATCTATTGTGCGATGTGCGATAGGCGAATTGTCTATGCCTCATCAGAAGAGGAAGTCGAATCATTCACTGTCAAGGAGCTACTTCCAGAGCTGAAAGATACACTACTTTTGAAACTCAAGACCCTGAATGACCTTATTGAGAGAGAGAATGATACAGAAACCCTAACCAAGCTAGCGAATCTGATGGTCCTTCTTCTTCAAGCTCTTGATAGTCTGAGAAAGATGAACAAATAGCATCCACTGCTATTGCTAAGCCCAAAAGAAAGAAACAAGGAGCGCTTATTCAGCGCCCTCTTTCTTCTTCTCTGTGCCCCTCCGGAGTCTTGCACGTCGTGCCTTGACTTCCTCAGGACCCTTGAGTACCTTGCTCTTTCGGATCTCGCATTCACGAAGTGGAACAATCTTCTTGACTGCTTCGCGAACCTCAGTCGCTAGTTCACCAAGAACGACCTTTGTGACAAGCTCATCGAATACATGCCTCTTTGCATGAGTTCGGATGACCTTCTCTATTGCCTTTCGAACAGAGTGCTCTTGGCTTGTCTTAGCTCGTGAAGTTGTGAAGACAATAACAGAGATACGCATGAGATAGTCGTCCTTTGTGAGGATGGGACCTATCCAATCGATTCTTGAAGTGCCTCTTCTAACGAGACCTCTAAGATAGTCAGAGCTCCATTCATGACCATGGAACACGGTCTTGGCCTCTTGACCTATTACTTCTAGAATCTTGAATCTCAGCTTTACATGAATTTGGTCGAAATTACCTGTTAGATCATAGAGCGTGGGTTGTACTGTACGGCCAATCAATAACTCAGGGTTTCCTGATGGAGTGGTTCCAATATCCTTCTCCTCAAAATACTCTGGAGATTTGATCTGGTACCAAATTTTCTCTCTCCACTTATCCCTCGTTCTGGCCGCTGCTTGTCGACTTCTTGATGACATATCTTATCACGCTCTTAATCTGGACGTCTATAGTCCTTAGAACATATGGTTCCTCCGGTTGTACCAGTGGAGCCTCGCCGACATCCAATGGTCCGAATAAAAAGATTGTGACGTGTAATAAAGCGGAGAAAATAGCCCGCCATCATACAGCGTACCATCCTACGACCAACAAAATCCTTTTTACCTTTGGATGCATCATCTTACGTAACTCATCGGCCGAAATGCCCCTGCTAGACCAGACTCTAAATTTCGTTTTAAGGAAAACCTTTTATTTCCACAAAAGTGGTTTCCAATGCTCAGCAGAACCGCTTCCCAATCATGCATGACCATACGTTTCGTTTGATACAGCACAACTATGTGTATGTATTGTGCGGCACACAGGGTCTTATCACAGTAGGGGCTCGTGGCGCAGCTAGGTAGCGCAGCAGGCTTTTAACCTGAAGATCAGGAGAGTCATCTCTTGTATCGGGGACGGGCCGCGGGTTCAAATCCCGCCGAGCCCGCCACAACTACTTTGATGCGTGTTCTAGGAATCGGCTATGCGGGTGAGATAGCGGGGCGGCTATTGCGGCAGATGAGCATACTCGGATTTTCTGGGAATGCTTTGGGAAGCGAACGAACTGCAGTAGTTACCCCGTCCCATATTCAAGGGTGTAGCTCTATGTCGGAACTAAAAGAGAGGCAGAAGTATTGGCCTGTAATTGAATCATACTTCGCAGAAAAAGGACTTGTAGGCCAGCATCTTGACTCGTTCAACAGATTTGTACGAGAAGAACTGCAACAAGTCGTAAACAGTGTCGGTCGGCTCAATCCAAAGGTCGAAGGCTATTTTGTAGATCTTGGTGAGATCACGGTAATGCCACCATCAGTACGCGAAGCAGATGGAAGTGAACATCCTCTATATCCAAACGAGGCACGAATTCGTAACCTTACATACGCAAGCAAGCTATTCCTCGATATGACCCCTGTCCGTCAGGAAGGGTCTGTATCCACACGGCTTGAAACCATGCGTATCTACATAGGCGACCTTCCAATCATGCTCCGTAGTGAAACATGTCTTCTACATGAATTGTCAGATGAAGACCTCATCAAGCATGGTGAGGATCCAAACGATCCAGGTGGCTATTTCATTATCAATGGATCAGAACGGGTTTTAGTTACACAGGAGGATTTGGCGCCTAATAGAATCCTTATCGAAGAAGCTAGCAAAAGTTCCAGCTACACCCATATTGGCAAAGTCTTCTCGACAAGTCGTGGATTCCGTGCGCCAGTCACCATTGAAAGAAAACGTACCGGTGAACTGAGAGTATCCTTCCCGTCAGTACCCGGTAAGATTCCCCTTGCAATCCTTATGAAATCCCTCGGGCTTGAATCAGATAGGGATATTGCAGAGGTCATCTCAGATGACGATGAGATTAGAAACGAACTCATTGTCACAATTGAGCAAGCTGCACCAATCAATGTCATGAAGGATGAAGAGGACGAAGACACCACGACCATGAACAACGCTCTGGACTTCATCGGAAAGAGAGTTGCAGTAGGACAGACAAAGGAATATCGTCTAGCCCGTGCAGAGAAAGTACTGGATAGATATCTTCTACCGCATATCGGAACGGAGGAGAACCACAGACTTCCGAAGGCCTACTACCTGGGTCAGATGGTCGAACGACTTCTCGAGTTGGTGCTCAGCAAGCGCTCTCAGGATGACAAAGACCACTATGCAAACAAGCGGCTAAAGTTATCTGGGGACCTCCTTATGTCCCTCTTCAGAGTAGCACTCTACTCACTTACACGCGATATCAAATATCAGCTTGAACGGACTGCCGTTAGAGGTAGAAAGCCCAACATCCGAACTGCAGTACGTGCAGATGTCATTACCCAACGCTTGAAGCATGCTTTGGCAACTGGTAACTGGGTAGGCGGAAAGGCTGGTGTATCACAGCTTCTAGACAGAACGAACTTCATCTCATCCCTTTCCCACCTTAGACGAGTCGTTTCGCCGCTCTCACGATCACAGCCACACTTTGAGGCACGAGACCTTCACTCCACTCACTGGGGCAAAATCTGTCCGAACGAAACGCCAGAAGGTCCCAATTGTGGCCTTGTGAAGAACATCGCGATGATGGCATATATCTCAGTAGGCACGGAGGAAGATGCAGTAGAGAATGCACTCTACAAGGCTGAAGTCGAATCCATCGAGAAACTCAGAGGAAAGCGAGGTACAAAGTGGGCTGACGTATTCCTTAATGGTCGATTAGTCGGTGTCCATCCTGCACCCCAAGTACTTGCAAAGACGATTCGCCAGAAGCGTCGAGCAGGAGAAATTGATTCAGAAACCAACATCGCATACTATGAGGATACGAACGAGATTCAAGTCAACTGTGATGCAGGTAGAGTCAGGCGTCCAGTCATCGTGGTAGAGAACGGCAAGAGCCGTCTTACAGATGAGCATCTACGAATGGTCACAGATGGCGAATGGACATTCACTGATCTGCTAAGAAATGGCATTGTCGAGTACGTTGATGCAGAAGAAGAAGAGAACACGCTCATTGCGATGACTCCCGGGGAAATAGGTGCAAAGACTACTCATCTTGAGATAGTCCCATCCACCATCCTAGGCATTTCTGCAGCACTTATCCCATTCCCAGAGCGGAACCAATCACCTCGTAATGTGTACATGGCAGGCATGGCAAAACAAAGCGTCGGTGTCCCAGCAGCCAATTTCAAGTTCCGTGCTGATACCCGCTCTCACTTCTTCCACTATCCACAGGTACCCCTCGTAAAGACCCGTGCTATGGACTCGATTGGGTTCGAGAAGCGTCCTGCAGGACAGAACTTTGTCGTCGGGATCCTGTCCTTTGAAGGATATAACATTGAAGACGCGCTTATCATGAACAAAGCCTCGATTGAACGAGGCCTAGGACGAAGCACCTTCGCTCGAGTATATGAGAGTGAGGAGCGCAAGTATCCTGGTGGTCAAGAAGACCGCTTTGAGATACCTGACAGAAGTGTCCGCGGGTATCGCGCATCTGAATCTTACAGGAACCTTGGTGAAGATGGAATCATCGAAACCGAGGTAGAGGTTCAGGGCGGAGATGTCCTTATTGGTAGGACCTCACCACCACGATTCCTCGAAGAATATTCAGAGTTCGAGATTGCATCCCCGAACCGACGTGAAACCTCTGTGGCCGTACGCCATGGAGAGGCTGGAGTAGTTGACAGCGTTATCCTGACAGAAACAATTGATGGTAACAGACTAGTCAAGGTCAAAGTACGAGACCTTAGAATTCCCGAGCTTGGTGACAAGTACGCTTCACGACACGGTCAGAAAGGAGTCATTGGCTACATCGTCCCACAACAGGATGTGCCCTTCACTGAGGATGGAGTCGTACCCGACCTCATTATCAATCCCCACGCTATCCCTAGCCGAATGACCATCGGTCAGATTCTAGAGATGGTTGCTGGAAAGGCTGGCTCCATGGCTGGCAAGCAACAGGATGCCACGCCATTCTGTGGTGTGACCGAGAACGAACTGTTCACTATCATGCGGAAGCACGGCCTAAAGCACAATGGCCGAGAGGTCATGTACTCTGGCATTACCGGTCAGAAGCTCAAGACGGACATCTTCATTGGTGTCATCTACTATCAGAAGCTACATCACATGGTCGCGGACAAGATTCATGCCCGTGCTAGAGGCCCCGTCCAGATTCTTACCCGCCAACCTACTGAGGGTCGTGCCCGAGAAGGTGGTCTTAGGTTCGGAGAGATGGAACGTGATGTACTCATTGGACACGGAGCTGCGATACTGCTGAAAGGCAGACTACTCGACGAGTCAGACAAGAGCAACATGCTGGTCTGTGAGGAGTGTGGCCTCATTGGTGTCTATGATAGGAACAGGGACGCCTACTATTGTCCCATTTGTGGTACAGGCGCGAAGATCAGTAGCGTCGTAGTATCATACGCATTCAAACTTCTCATACAAGAAATGATGTCACTTGGCCTAGCCACTAGGCTGCGCCTCAAGGAGATGATCTAAGATGATGGCAAGCACTACCAAGAAGATTGACGAGATCGAATTCGGTCTCCTAAGCCCTGAAGACGTCCGAAAGATGTCTGTCGCACAGATTGTCGTGGCTGATACCTATGACGAGGACGGCTACCCAATCGAATCAGGCATCATGGACCCACGACTAGGAGTCATAGACCCTGGTCAGCGGTGTAGGACGTGCGGGAATCGAGTGGGGAACTGCCCCGGTCACTTCGGTCATATCGAGCTTGCCCGTCCAGTCATGCATGCTGGATATGCAAAGGTCATCCACAAGGTGTTGAGAGCGATATGCAGGTCCTGCAATCAGATACTTCTCTCCGAGGAAGAGGTCGATCACTTCAAGCGACTTTTCAGGAGATATCCTGAGATAGGACAGAAGACCGCCAACCTCTCAAAGGAGATCCTTAAGCGAGCTGCCAAGGCAAAGACCTGCCCTCACTGTGAGGCAGAACAGCTCAAGCTCAAACTTGAGAAGCCTACTTCAATCTATGAGGTAAGTGATGCAGGCTCTGTCAGGCTTACTCCCATTGACATCAGAGCTCGACTTGAGAACGTCACTGACGAGGACTATGGTCTGCTCGGCATCAACGCGAACGCCGCAAGACTGGAATGGTCTATCCTGACTGTGCTCGCTGTACCACCAGTCACAGTCCGACCATCTATCACACTAGAATCAGGTGTCCGCTCTGAGGACGATCTCTCCCACAAACTCATTGACATCATCCGTATCAATCAACGACTACGGGAGAACCTTGAGGCAGGAGCGCCACAGCTCATCGTAGAAGACCTCTGGGAACTATTGCAATATCACACGACAACATACTTTGACAACGGTGTGAGTGGTATCCCACCAGCTCGGCATAGGTCCGGAAGGGCACTGCGAACACTATCCCAGCGTCTGAAGGGCAAGGAAGGACGATTCCGTTCGAATCTGTCTGGAAAGCGTGTGGACTTCTCTGCACGTACCGTCATCTCTCCAGATCCCAACCTCAGCATGAACGAGGTCGGTGTGCCGGAACAGATTGCTACAATCCTTACGATACCTGAGCGTGTAACAGAATGGAACCTTGAGAAGATGAAGGACTTGGTCATCCGTGGACCTGATAGACACCCTGGATGTAACTACCTCATCCGAACTGATGGTCGAAGAGTGGACCTACGGTTCGTCAAGGACCGTACAATCATTGCTGATACCATCGAAGCTGGTTTCGTTGTGGAACGGCACCTCGATACAGGAGATATTGTCCTATTCAACCGGCAGCCATCACTACACAGGATGTCAATTATGGCCCATGAGGTCAGAGTAATGCCCTACAGGACATTCAGGCTTGCACTCTACGTCTGCCCACCCTATAACGCAGACTTCGATGGTGATGAAATGAACCTTCACGTGCCTCAATCTGAGGAAGCCCGTGCAGAAGCACGAGTTCTCATGCGTGTACAGGAACAGATACTCTCACCACGATACGGTGGTCCAATCATTGGAGCACTCCAAGACTACATCTCATCAGCCTTTCTCCTTACCCGGAAGTCAAGCCTCTACACACTCAATCAGGTGAACCAGCTTACGGCTGTCACAGGCTTTGATGGAGAGCTTCCGCAGCCTGCGATTAAGGCTCCCATCCCACTCTGGACTGGAAAGCAGATCTTCAGCCTATTCATTCCCGATGATATCAACATCTCCTTCAAGGCGAATGTCTGTAGGAAATGTGCGAAGTGTGATTTGGAGGACTGTCCCTATGACTCATACGTGGTCGTTCGGAATGGAGAATTGATGTTTGGTGTCGTCGACGAGAAGGCCTTTGGTGCAGGCGAGCCCGACTCACTCTTCCACCGAATCATCAAGGAGCGAGGTCCCACAACTGCTAGGAAGTTCCTAGACTCCGTTGGCAGACTCCTTGTTCGTCTTATTACTGACCGAGGATTCTCGATGGGCCTGAATGATGTCACACTCCCACGTGAGGCATCTGAGCGTATCAGAGTTATTCTCGAGGAAGCAGATGCCAAGGTCAATCAATTGATCGAAACCTACAAGCGAGGGGAACTAGACCCTAACCCTGGTCAGACCCTTCTAGAAACCCTTGAGCAGAGGATACAGGCAACCCTGGCAGAGGCACGTGACTCAGCTGGTGCTGTTGCAGGAGAGCATCTTGGTCTTGAGAACTCTGCAGTTATCATGGCACAGACTGGTGCCCGAGGCTCACGACTGAACCTATCCCAGATGGCAGCTGTCGTAGGACAGCAATCAGTCCGTGGTGGGCGTATCAGCAGAGGATACATTGGTAGGACACTTCCTCACTTTGAGCGAGGTGACCTAGGTGCCAGAGCAAGGGGATTCGTCAGTTCAAGCTACAAGAGTGGACTGGATCCCATCGAATACTGGTTCCATGCAGCTGGAGGGCGAGAAGGACTCGTTGACACTGCAGTACGAACATCCACATCAGGTTACATGCAGCGCAGGCTAATGACCGCTTTGCAGGACCTGAAGGTCGAAACTGATGGTACAGTCAGGACATCACCAGGGACCATTGTCCAATTCAAGTTCGGTGATGATGGGGTGGACCCAAGCAAGTCCGACCATGGGCGTTCGGTGAACATAGATATTGCTATCGAGAAAGTCCTAGGAAAGGGCAGGATAAAGTAGGAGGCTGAGAAAATGTCGAAGAAAACCACTACAGCAAGCGCCAGTAAGAAAGCCACCTCCTCACCAGAGGATGACGCTCTTCAAAAGCATATGGAGAAGCGATTCGCTCAGATGCGTGAAGAGAAGAGACTTCCGCCCAAGGTTCAAGAGGAACTAGAAACAAAGGTTGGAAGCATTCAGATAACGAAGAAAGAGTTCGATACGATATGTGATAATGTCATCGAGTCATATGAGCGCGCTCTTGTTGAACCTGGAGAGGCTGTAGGTACTGTCGCAGCCCAAAGCATCGGAGAGCCTGGAACGCAGATGACGCTGAGAACATTCCACTATGCGGGTGTTGCTGAGCTAAGCGTTACCCAAGGTCTTCCTCGTCTTATCGAGATAGTCGATGCACGGAACAATCCTGCAACTCCGACTATGAAGCTCCATCTTGATGACGAAATCAAGGGTGATAGGAACGAAGCCCGAAAGATAGCCCGGAACATTGAGATGGTTCGAGTAGAGAGCGTTGCAAGCAACTTCTCAATCGACCTTCTTCGTCAAGCTATTGACGTTCGTCTTGATCATGAGCTAATGGAGGACAAGGATCTTTCACCTCAAGAGGTAGCTGACGCTATCCAAGACAGAATCAAGGCTAAGGGCGAAGTCGAAGTTGGTGAGGATGCAATCTACGTCTATCCTGCTAACGAGGGTCTTGCGGACCTACAGCGACTCAATGAGAAGATACGAGATATTCGTGTCAAGGGCATCAACGACGTGAATCATGTCGTTATCCGAAAAGAAGGTGATGAGTACGTTCTCTACACTGAAGGGTCTAACCTGATGGACGCTCTTGAGGTGAAGGGTATCAATCATCACAAGGTCTACACTAACAATCTACGTGAGATCTTCCAAGTACTCGGCATCGAGGCTACCCGTAATGCTATCATCAAGGAGGCTATGAGCGTCCTAGATGAGCAGGGTATGGACGTCGATGTCAGACATATCATCTTAGTTGCAGATATGATGACCGCTGATGGAACAATCCGTCAGATTGGCCGTCATGGCATCTCTGGCTCCAAGAACAGCGCATTAGCACGTGCCGCTTTCGAAGTTACGGTCAACCATCTGTTGAATGCCGGAATTTCAGGCACCAAAGATCCGCTTCGTGGTATCACAGAGAACGTAATCCTTGGCCAGCTCATCCCGCTCGGGACTGGCGCTATCGACCTTCTTATGACCCCTCAACCCATAGGTCCTAAGAAATAGATGCTTGCTAGAGCGGAATCGTTAAAACAAAACTCCCAAAGAAGCAGCCCAGTTTCTGGGCTTATCATAAGTCACAGTTGAATGAAAAAGAGGTTAGATAATTGAGCCTAAATCAGCAGATCGCTAGCGCAGTAGGCACTGGTAAGTGCAAGATTGGCGCCAAGTCCTCCATTGACGCTATCAAGAAGGGTGAGGCCAAGTTAGTCGTGGTCGCAGCCAACTGCCCAAGGGATGAACGCGATGATATCAATCGATATGCCCAGCTTGGAGGAATAAAGGTACAAGTCTTCGAAGGCACCTCATGGGACCTTGGAGAAACTGTCGGAAAACCATTCATGATCTCTGCTATTGCAGTCATTGAACCTGGCGACTCAAAGATCCTGAAGATGGGATGAGGTCGATACGCTTGACCAACATCAAACTATCCATGGACGAGATGCAGCTCATCGCAACCTTTGAGCGCATAACGGGGGCAGCAGCCGTCGATGTCGTCCGTGATGACCAGGGTAATAGACTCATCTTTGTCGTACGCCAGAAGCAGCTTGGACGTGCCATCGGTAGAGGTGGCGAGAAGGTCAAGGCTGCAGCAGACGCATTTGGTAGACAGGTCGATGTCGTCGAGATGGCCGAAACTGCCGAGGACTTTGTCAAAAGCGCCCTCGCTCCGGCACGTGTCGAGAAGATCAAGATCTCAGAGAACCGTGAAGGTAATCTCATCGCCTATGTCACCGTAAAGAAAGAGGACCGAGGTATCGCTATCGGACAGGGCGGTCGCAATGTCGCACGGGCACGAATCCTTGTGCGCCGTCACTTTGAGCTCGAGAATGTCATGATAGCATGAGCTTCTTTCACCACTCCTGCATAGACTAGAGCTATTGCATGAGTGGTGGAATATTCCTCAAATTGCTCATTCTAATGCGAATATATGTCAGTTCATTCGGAAGGAATTTATCCGATAGTACGAATATTCCGAGTATCAGCAGTGGTGGGTGACAATGGAAGAGGAGGTATTTACCAACGAACAGGATGGACCGGTTTTCGACGAAGAACGCACTCAGATTTCTCGACTGCACATATCCAAGAGGGAGTTCATCATATGGATTACTTCCTGCATTATTGCTACCATTTGGGGATATACTCAACGTTTTAGTAATTGGGGAGGACCCGACATTGCGGTTGTCATCAATTCCATGAACGTCATATCTCATGTCATTGCATTGGGACTACCTATATTCCTTTGTGCAGGTATCTTCTTCGCACGACCACATTCACGTTCATACATGATGGATCTATCAACAGAGAAACATTCGCCTTTCTACATCATCATGCGAAGATTCTTGGAAGCGCTCTCACTGATGGTACTATTTGCATTCGTGCTCGTCTTGACGAACTTTATTGAGCCGATTGTCAAGGATCTCACATTCAACAGAGATGTTGAGCTCATTCATTTCATACTCTTTCCTGCAGCTTTTATCGCGACTTGTGTTGTGATGGCTCTTCTTCTGGCACTAGGTGTCGGAATCATCCTTGCTGTTGACAGTATGCGATATGGTGTTCCATTAGGCTGTGCAGTGACACTTTCCTTGGCCGCTCTTGCAGGATGGAACTCCATTTTGATAGATTCTTGGCCAACTCGTCTTTTTGTCTTGATGAGTCCCCATAACATTGCGAAAGGTCTCACAGTACTACTCTCCCTTCTTTCAGGATTTCAGTTCGTTGATGAGTACCGCGAAGTAATGTATCTTGGCTTTGAAACCTCATGGCCAGCAATGAGTATCGCACTAGGTCTGTTTGGCATACTCGCTGTCCTATCTTTG
The DNA here is from genome assembly GCA_048884965.1 of Candidatus Thorarchaeota archaeon. GTDB lineage: Archaea > Asgardarchaeota > Thorarchaeia > Thorarchaeales > Thorarchaeaceae > MP5-2226. Next base: position 155,033 of record JBHLQH010000007.1, read on the forward strand.
AGCATTGGGTCTCAACTACTTGAAACTAACATGAAACGGTGGCCATATCTACCCAATATGATATGGGAACAAAATATCTGGGAACGGACCTCAAAAAGCGATGATACACGGACCAAGTCAAAGTTCGAGAAACAACTTCACACTCAGAAGCTTATTGCAGTGTTCACACTTATCATTATACTGCTTAGCTTCGCATCTGGGAGTATGGTAGTGAAGAGCAACATCGAAACTGATGCTAATCTTACCTACTATGTGAGTCCTGAAGGTGGCGAGATTCTGTACATCGACAAATGGCTGATTATCCAGTTCTCTACGTATCATCCCAACGGGATTGGGATTGGTGTAGTTGTTGACTTGGACATACTGGGATTCATAGATTTTCCCAATACTTTCCAATGGTGGCATATGTACCTAGAAATGTCTCAGAACGAATTCGTTTCACTGAACGAAGCAGAACAATTCACGCTCTGCGGCATGCCTCGGAATGAAACGGTCGATTCCTTCAATGGGCTCCGCTCAAGTATTGATATCAGTGCTGAGAATCAGGGGGTGCGTATCTTTGTATTCAGCATAACATCCTTGGAAGATTACTACTCGAATGCAACGATTCGATATTACATTCAGGCCTTTCAAGAGGCCGATGGATAAAAACTCATAGTGGGCCGAATGAAACCCTATTGAACGGTCCGAGAGGAGCTAGACCGTGAGGCTTTTAAGCATACAAAAGTGGAGAGCTTCTAACCACTCGCAGAGCGTGCCATGTCAGGTACGTTCAGCACAATTCCCCCGAAAGAGGTAACACACATTGTCACCAACGAAAAGTCCACTGGGTGAGTTCGCCGCGAGGCCACTCAGCCGAAAGCGAAGGAAGTTCCGCTGGAAGAAGTCCAGCTACAAGAGCCGAACTTTGAAGCTCAAGAAGAAGACTGACCCCCTAGAGGGTGCTCCACAGGCTCGTGGCATTGTTCTAGAGAAGGTCGGTATCGAGTCCAAGCAGCCCAACTCAGCTATTCGTAAGGCTGTCAGGATGCAACTCTCAAAGAACGGTAAGCAGATTACTGCCTTCCTGCCTGGTGACGGCGCGCTCAAGTACATTGACGAGCACGATAGGGTGACAGTAGAAGGAATTGGTGGTGCTATGGGTGGTGCTATGGGCGACTTGCCTGGAGTAAGATGGAAGGTCACGAAGGTCAATGGTGTAAGCCTAGAGTCATTGATCTACGGCAAGAAGGAGAAGCCGATTAGATAGGTGGTTGACATGTCAGAAGAAGAGAAAGTTACTGCTGGCGAAAGTAGAGCCGAAGAGGGACCCGTCAAGGTTCCACATGTTACCCCTGATCTATTGCTGTTTGGCAAGTGGGATTCCACCGAGGTCGAGATAAAGGACCCTGGACTGGTCAGATACATCTCACTAAAACCAACACTTATCCCCCATACTTCTGGTAGACACGCTCACCGAAGATTCAGGAAGTCCCGTATCCCTATTGTCGAGCGATACGTCAACAAGCTCCTGAACGCCGGAAAGCGAAAGGACAAGAAGACCCGAACCGGCCGCAACGCTGGTAAGAAGATTAAGGCAATCAATGTGCTTCACAGGGCCTTTGAGATGATTCACTACAGGACTGGAATGAACCCTATCCAGGTCCTAGTTACAGCGATTGAGAACGCAGCTCCCGCTGAGGAAACCACTCGTATCTCCTACGGTGGTATGGCCTACCCACGTTCAGTTGACGTAGCTCCACAGCGCAGGATTGACCTCGCGCTCAGGTATCTCTCCGTCGGTGCAGTCAGAAATGCCCACAAGAATGCCAAGAGCCTTGAGGAATGCGTTGTAGACGAGCTCCTCCTTGCATACAAGGGCGATGCAGCAAGCTTCGCAGTGTCAAGGAAGGAAGAACGCGAACGTGTAGCACGTTCTGCAAGATAATCACTATCAACTGGCACGGATTCGTCCGTACCAGTCTTATTCTCTTTTCATTCATATCTCCTAGAGGACACAATCGCATCTAGAGTCCATAATACGAAGGCACTTAGGCACATACTGCTAGATATTGACGGGCATGAGCGATGTTCGACCCTGATATGAGTGATTTCCAAGCAGATGACACTTCAGTCAGAGCTGAGTATCGAACTGACCGTTATCATATTCGTATTCTCCGACTGGACTCTGGCATCTATATCCTCCAGCACAGGGAACGAGACTATCGTCCCGAGATCGACCTCTACACTCCTTGGTCCGGATGGGTCATAGGGATAGAGAGTCCGAACTTCGCGAAGGCGATGTGGGCGTTCGCAAGGGAGGTTCTTGAGCGATCCGCAGTGGAAGAATATAAGTGGGGAGCAGAAGCCAGAAACTTCTGATTTAGTTCTGCAGTGACATTCTGAAAGTGAGGATGAGGATGCATCATGGTCAACTATGATGAACTACATAGAAGAGCTCGTGAGGACATTGAGATTGCTATCTCGATTTGGACAGATATACTAGGCGAAGAGTCTCGGAAGGTGAAAGCAGCCTATGTCAAGGGCTCTACCATCAAGGTCTGGGAATCACCTATCGACTATGTGCCCTTCGTTAGTGACTTAGACATTCATGTGCATCTACCTGAAGGAGCATCACTTTTCCACCCACCTGATGCTTTTCATGATGCAATGGATATTTCTGAAATATACGAACTAAGGTTCATCGAAAACCATCCTGACCATCTCCACATCCCAAGACCCCAGGTCCTGCCAGTGAATCGTCTGAAGCTGCATGTCAACTATGTCCCTCCTCGTCCTGGCGATGTGCGGATGCTACTTGGTGAGTTCGAGGCAGAGCCATTCCCAGATATCGATACCATCAGGCGTATAGACCGAGAGAACTTGCAGCAGATACCTGAATTTCTCGAATCCCTTCCTCTTACGGTAATTGATAGGCTAGGCATCGAATTCTGGTCTGTCATTCGATCGATGACATGGAGGGT
>JBHLQH010000008.1:0-5644 GCA_048884965.1 Candidatus Thorarchaeota archaeon
ATCTTGACTGCATTCATTGCCAGCTATATGGCACACAAAATCCGCTAGTTACCTTTATATTTCATGAACAGCGGTATAAGAATCAAGCCGAGGTAGATTAGCCTGGGAGATCGCACGGCTGAAGACCGTGTCGTCGAGTGTTCAAATCGGTTGGGGACTTCCCCCATCGTGAAATTCACTCCCTCGGCACCATTTCTCTTTCCTAGTTTTGGGACGTTCTAATCGATGTCACATTCATTATCAGGGAAGAAGAGCCTGTGCAATCGGGTTTGGAAGAGCTAAACAAAGCAAAGGAAGGAATACCTGTTGACATGTTAATCCAACCACTCCAGGAATTTGTATACCAGTTGGGAAAGACAGGCTCACGCTCAACCTTCTGGAAAAGGAATTGATCAGCGTCAAATCTGGTGACATAGTGAATCTCTGTTTCATCTGAATAGTAATAACTACCATTATATTCGTCATTAAATATGTCATCAAGCCATTGCCATTCACCAACAGGTATGATAAAGTATGAGAGCAGTCTGGTGAGAAGAAGTGAGTAGTTTTCAGGAAAGTCATTTTCTGAACAGCTCACCTTGATAGCTTCTACCACTTCGAGGATGAATTCTTCTTGTGATGTGTAACTTGAGAGGGGAATGAGATGATTGAGTATAAAAGATACATTAGCCCAGCTTGTTGTTCTATTATAGGAGAGCTCAGGGATTGACATTGAGTAATTGGCATATGCTGATACTGTGATATTGACCAATAGAGTAAGACCTTCGTCCACAGCCCATTCAAATCCCTTCACATCCAACACAGGACCAATGACAACAATCGACAGGCTACTGATTGTCACTACAACTAACAAGAGTGCGGCTATGGTCTTCCTATCTTGGAATATCATCTCGAGCCCTCAGCACAAAATGGTATGGTATCTGTTTGCAGAATAAAATATTGAATCTATTTGTAGATGAATTGGTTCTGGTTATAGAACCCATTCCTTCAACACCATTCCTTCTTTTCCAAAGCAAGAGAGATAAGGATGTGTCCAATGCATTTCGTAAATGATAATGAAGTAGTTTCCAGAGCAAGAAGGGATGTATCATTGACTGAGATTGAAATCACAAAGGGAACGATTCTACTTCTTTCTGGAACGATCTTGATGTTTGCATCTTGTCTGTTGGGTCTGTTTCTTTATGCGGGAAACTTCATCTTCCTGTTGGTCCTTGTTGGTCCAGTCTTCGGGGTACTTGCTACCTATTCAGCTGCAACAGATAGGGATATGTCGGTTTTCCTGAATCGTTTAGCCAGATTTGATTCCAACCCAAGGTATGCTGGAGAATCCTGTGCCGCATTGACATTCGGATTCTTGGCAGTTGGTATGAATTCCATCTTTCTTCTTACCTTCGGTATTATTCTCTCTGATGGCTTTGATGCTAATATGTTACTCATAACAATGATACTACTCCTAGGCACAGTGTTGACTGGCATTGGTTCCTATATAGCTTGGTCAGAATGGGAAGGGTAGTCAGAGATACTTCCCTCAGTCAATTTCCTCATTTTACCATTGATCATCAGTGTATTGCTCATGAGACCGTACCTTTTTGCAGAGTCTTGGAAATCTCATCCAAAGGCAAGACTCGGTGATCAGGACAATCCTGGCAAGTAGGTCGATCCCCACAGTTTTGTTGGGTGATATCCAGCTCATGGAGATAATCTATGAACTCTGTGAAATCTGGAGAGTTGCTTGTATTCTTGAGTTGAGAAACCTCATCCTTGTATCGTTCGATGAATAGAGAGGATATTCTTTCCAGTTTCCTTCTATTATCGTGAGAACCTCCATCATCAGCAGAGATCATGAAGATGATGTCACTCTTGCTAAGTATCAAGAAATCCAGATGCGCAAATCTGATATTCCGTATCTCCTGTCCGATGATAGTCTGACTGAATGAATATATCGCACTGACGAAACTCCCGATTAGTTCAGAGCTGGTTCCTAGGGAATGACACTCACCAAAGTTGGCTGAAAGTAGATCTTTCCCTGCACGATCAAGGATGATGAGATTTCGAATCATACTTAACTATAGAGAATTGTATGGATAAGGGTTTGCATTCTGTAACAGGACACTTGAACAAAAAAAGAAAAGCAAAGGGAGCGTAATTGCTCCCTTGAGACCTAAAATTACCACCATGCTTGTTGAGTGACTTCGCTGCGAGAAGCTAAGTCACGATAAAGAACTGCATGGAAGATATATGTCAATGGTGTAAAGAATATGCCAGCAATGACTGCGATTAAGAAGTAGGTTATCAACGCACCCATCGGGGACGACCCAAGTATGATCAGCAGGGGTAGCGAAAGGAAACCAACTATCATTCCTAGTACACCTACTGCAAGGGCAAGCAATATCTGACCTGCGAAAATATGCCAGAATTGACCAGCTGCGAGTGCATATGCTCTCCTTATAGAATCCATCACTGAGTTTTCTTCTGCCATAACGAGAACTGGGGCTACCGCCAAACGGACAGTTATGTAGAATGAAACCAAACCACCAATAGCTATCGCCGCAAAAGCTGTCATTATCAGTGTAAGATCAAAAGTCAGTACACTAAGAAATAGCAAAATAATTCCTGGAATCATGAACCCAATTGATATTCCACTTATTATCAGTTGCACCAAGATAAGCTTTACAATCCTTCCCGAGGCATATGAAAAGCTCTCTCTGACATCACCTCTATCTGGAGCTCCATAGTTATCCAATGCAAATTTGTAGATTGCTCCTGCAACTATAGCAGATATAATCACCGAAGTTATGGTTATGATTACTGTAATCAGTATGAACGTGATATCACTGGTCAATAGGAATATGTTCAGAATCAAGGTGAATGGGTCTGTCGCTATTGAGCCAATGTATAGATACGCAAGTGAGCCGTAGAATAGATACAGCACCGCATATTCAATAAGAGTGAATATGAGAAGCGGTATAAATGCAATCATGATATATTGCGCAAGCTTACGACCCCAGAGCGTGAATGTTCGCGATACCAGTCCCGTCCAGCTCACCGTGAAGTCTTGTCCATAGGGTTGAGCTGGCTCCTCAAACGTTGGTCCATCATCAAATGCCACGTTATGACCTCCTCGGACGTGTCTACGCATCAACGCTTATAATGGCTTGCCTTTTCGCGGGAAGGCAGCAACCTCTTTATCAGGACAGGAGGAGATTTGCAGCGTAGATGGAGTGCAGAAGAAGAATGGATAACCAGATCGTCGTCAAGGTGAAACGTCTTGTTCCAGAAGGTGAGCTGCCCCGACAGGCGAAAGAGGGCGATGCAGCATTTGACCTATTCTCAGTCGTTGAGTATATCATTCAGCCAGGAGAGACCTATGGTGTGCCAACTGGCATCGCACTTGAGATACCTCAGGGGTACGAAGGACAAGTTCGACCAAGAAGCGGATTGGCCCTGAAGAATGGCATCACGATTACAAATTCGCCAGGAACCATTGATAGTGGTTATCGAGGAGAGGTCAAGATCATCATCCACAATCTTGGGAAGGATGCCTTCTCCATCACGAGAGGTATGAGAATAGCTCAGATCGCCATACGTCCAGTACCAGAGGTCAGATTCGTAGAGGTTGCAGACCTTGAGGACTCTGAGAGAGGGGCGGGAGGATTTGGTAGTACGGGCACATAGTAATTAGCAATCTACTAATACTCGAACATGTTCATACCTTACTTCGCAAGTGTGAGGTTGAGTAGATGACTGAATATGACATAATCGTCGTAGGTGGAGGACCTGCAGGCTCAACTACAGCAAGAAGGGCTGTGCAGCAAGGACTCTCGGTCTTGCTATTGGATAAGGAAACCTTTCCAAGGCTAAAACCTTGTGCGGGAGGAATCAACGAACCAGTTGAGCAGTCCTTGGATTTCAGTATCGATGAGGTTATTCACAGAAGGATGTATGGTCAGACTCTGTTCGCCCCTTCAGGATTGAGGGTTGATTGCTCCAGACCAAGGAGAGCAGGAGGAATGGTGATGCGAGATGAGTTCGATCACTTACTCCTTCAGAAAGCAGAGGAAGCAGGAGCAGATGTGAGAACTGGAGTAAAAGTCACAAAGGTAGAGAGTTCCTCTGAGAAAGTACAGGTTGAAACAGAAAAAGGAGCGATTCACACAGGTAGTTACCTTGTTGGAGCAGATGGTGTCAATAGTGTTGTAGCAAAACAGCTAGGCTTCTATGATGGATGGAAGGATAACACCGCTGCAGTAGCCATTGAGCTGGAAGCGGAGGTCGGTGAAGAAACAGTAACTCGTATCTGTGGAGTTCCGTATGATAAGGAAGGTGCGACAATCCACATCTATTTTGGACCAGTTCCTTATGGGTATGTATGGTGCTTCCCAAAGCGTTCAGTACTTAGCATAGGTGCGGGATGTAGGCAGGATAAGGCACAGAATATGCGTGCGAACTTCATGGCTTGGTTCGAGAGATTCAAGAAAGAGCACAATATCCAACCCAAGATACTCTCGGATTCTGCAGCCAGATTGCCATTCCTTCGTGCAGCCAAGAGGACCGCAATGGGAAGGACCATCCTTGTTGGGGACGCTGCGGGTTTTGTGAATCCCTTTGATGGAGAGGGAATCCAAATGGCAATCAAATCAGGTATAATCGCAGGACCTGTACTCCTGAAGGCAATCGAATCCAACGAGCCGAATACGCTCAAGGAATATGAGAAGGAATGGAAGGCACAGTTCAATGAGACCTTGGGAGTAGGCAGAAAGGTGGCCTCCTTGCTCTTCAAGAGCGAGAAGAATATGGAAACGATATGTAGGTTAGGTGCAGAGGACGAGGTAATCAATGAAATCATGTACAGAATGATCGCAAGTGATGGCTCATACAGTGCTCATTACAAGAACCTCGTCAAGCGCATTCTCCTCAAGCATCCAAAAGCAGGACTATCCCTGTACCTGTAGGATGTTCACAGGTCACCAGTCACGATCGCATCAACAAGAGCATCGAGAAGAGGTCCCTCAGGGAATATGATAGGTGTGAAGTAGCGGAAGCCATTCTTCAGAGAGATGCTTCTCTTTACCTCGTGTAAGAAGCATAGTAGCGCATGGATAGCATCTCTTGACCAATTAGTTATGTCGACGATGCCTGCAGGGGATAGTCTACGCAGTGCCTCTTCGAAATTCCCTCTATTCCTTGATGTGACATATCGACCCATATGCTCCAACCGAATCACAGCGGATTCTTGGTCAGGGTCGATGACAAGCGCATCATACGACATATGATACTGTCCGTATCAACTCTAATAAGCTCGTTAGGACTATGCTACCCGAAACTGAGAGGGCTTACACTCAGCTTGCTCATCTCGTGACCGCCAATAAACCACCCAAGTCCCCTCGTTGGTCCTGGAAATGTGAACATGATTGTCAAGACTGAGGGCTTTTGCTTTTCGAATGGCATCGACGCTCCTCTCATACTCTCCAGCCAGTCTGAAGACTTTCCCCCCAAGGAATCGCCATTTATCCGCAGTCATACTGTTTGGTCTTGTGTTCGCCTAATAATCTCACACCAATCTGTCGATGACGCAATGTTTTTAATCAGAAGCCTCTCGTTTGACATCCACAGGGCCGCTGGTCTAGCCCGGCTATGATACCGC
>JBHLQH010000008.1:5744-64096 GCA_048884965.1 Candidatus Thorarchaeota archaeon
TCGCTGGTTCAAATCCGGCGCGGCCCACCATTATTTTTTGTAAGATCATTCCATCAAGATAGAAATGACGTTTCTAGTGAATCTGTGCTACCTCTTCCCACGTCTCCTGTAGTACACCGTTCATGTATACTCGCGTGAACGAATTTAGTAACACTTGGCTCTAGCGATGATAATTGCCATTGAACCTCAATTAGAAGTCTAAATGTTTCATATGATTTGGATAGTGATTCTCAATTTACGTTTGCTATATCAAAATTAATGATGGTATTTAGACTATTCATATTGATTCATTTGGTCCTGAATGTGTGGGGGATATCCACAACGGTTTCCAGAATCCTGACACATCAGCAACTTGAACAACCGGCAGATGATAATCTTATATCTAAGTGAAGCGAACATGTAAACTCAAAAAAGATCATGAGGTGTAAACATTTGAATGTAAACGAAAGACCATCAAAAGCTTTCACCTTATCCCTAAGTGCAGGAATTCTAATACTTTGCAACGCTGTGGCAGTGGGAATTGCATCAACATGGTTTCCTTGGATTTTTCCAATACTTCCAGGGTCGGACAATAACGCAACAGTTCCATTTGCGAGTATTACAGTCATCGGACTGATTTGCGGTGCGCTGGTACTGTTTGGGGCAATAATGTTGCACGCTAAATTCGAAAATCGAAAGGTATGGGCCATAGTGATAATCGCATTCTCAATACCCAGCGTGGTCACGGGAGGAGGATTCATAGTAGGCTTCATACTAGGAATAATTGGCGGAGTAAATGCAATCAGATGGACACCTAACTTGTCAGCAACTGAATCTCATTAGTTAGTGCCTATGTTCCATTATTGATGAAACATGACAATAACGGGCATAAACCGCGATTGATGGATGATATTTCTAAGACTGATTAAGAGCAAATGCTTTTGGAGAAATCATCAGGAGGATTATGAGGCATGGGAGTTGTCTTGACTCAAATCCGTCGCGGTCCACCACTTCTCAATCCCTATCGAAAATAGAGAGATTCATGACTAGGGTTCATCGATATTCGTTTTTTTTCGAGTTCTGATTGCCGCTTATTATTCGCTCAATACAACTCGCTTCAATCGCTCTTCGATTTCATCTTTGAGCTTCTCATACCACATGACAATAGTTGCTACATTCAAGCTCATTGTTGTTCTGAAGAAAGATATCAAAGTGTCCGGTATTATCGCATCAGAGAAGGATGCATCCAGACGATAGGGAGCATGAGTACTAGCAGAATATGAATATGGTTCAGCCATTTTGTACTCGGTGAATAAGAATGGTGTATTCATTATCTTTCGTTCGTGTGCATCACAGGTATATCTTATAGAATCGGAATCATGAAAAATCATCAACAGGACAGATTTATGATACTTGTTCTTAAAGCCCCTTTCATAATCCATTCTGAAAATGACATGGAGAATTTCTTCGATTGTGGACCCTACAGGCATCTCAAGTCCAAAGTGGAATCTTACTTCGTCAACAGAAAGTTCATCACTCGATCCAGGTCCAGCTTTTTGAGCAAAGATGCCAAATGAGAGTGTGTGGCCCGTACCGTGAGTTTCTAGAATGTGCTTCAAAAAGAGTGCGTTTCTATTGTTGGATTCTAACTTCAAAATTCTATCAATGATCTCCAATGCCTCATCCTTTTTCTCGAGAAATCCATAAACTCTTGAAAGATCCCAAAGTGCTTCAATATCATCTCCATTGATATCAATAATTTTCTGAAGTTTGTCTTGTGCCTTTTCATATTCTTCATAGATAATGTGCAATCTGCTACGCAACAACAATACTCGTGTGTCTTCAGGATTATTCTCCTGTAAGTGATCAAGAAGCGCTATAGATCTATCATACTCGGCTCCTCCAACAAACAATCTAGCTAGAAGCAGCAGATAGTCTTCTTTCAAAGCCTCTTGATTTCCCAACAATGCACCAATCCATTCTGCTTCTGGTCTTCCAAGTACTTGATATTGATCTAGCAATTTCCTCCATAATTCCAGACGAGTTGGTTCATTTAGGAGTGGTACTCTTGCTGCTTTAAGCTCTTGATGGAGTTTTGCAGAATTCCTATCGGCACTGGCTATAGATACTAATTTCCCAACAATGGGGTCTTGATCGCTCATACTACTAATTTGTCTTGTCAAATCTGCTGTAGCTGCCATGAATATATCAGATATACTAGATTGTGGCTGCTCGATTGTACCTTTGGAGGGTTCTACATCCAGGTTCTCGTCTTCTATACCTATCTTAATCCATGCAATTCTCTTGCTCGAAGTGCCTTCAAAGGCTAGCTTAACGATATCTCCTACAGAAGGTACAGGACCCTTAGATTTCCGATCGTATTTCAGAGTGAATCTTGTTTTTCTTGTTATAGTTTCAATTATGATTGTCCCAAAATGGAAGCCAGACATTTCGCTAATCTGAGTACTTAGCACTTTTCCTGTTAATTCGACCTCCATAGCCAAAACCTCAGAGTGTCTATCCTCAAGTGTTCATTATATCCATTTTGGTTAATCGCGGTTCAAATCCGGCGTAGCCTACAACCTCCATTTTTCAGAATGCTTCCAAGAGCTATTGACTCATGCCTATGTCGCTGAAAACCCAATCTCAATTCATCTTGTCTGCAGTTTTTCTTTGGTGAGAAATACTATTGCAATGAGAACGACTCCTCCAACAAGAATACCACCTGCTATTGATATGTACTGGACAAATATCTCACCTATTTGCAGTCGCGTCGTTGTTTCTGTAGTCGCATCAGTACTTGCTGTGGTATCTGTGGTCGTTGAATCTGACATATCAGGTAATGATGGAAAGATGTCAATTGAATACGAGGGAAGAGATTTTGTTTCCGAGAGTAGAAGCAATCTTGTTCCATTAGCTGCAACATTCACATCGAACGAGAGCCTCTGTCCTGAAGATGCTACGCTCCCTAATGATGCATTCTCATCTAGGCTGTGAATCCAGTAATTCCCATCAGGGAATCCGAACCGGGAGAGGTCAAGAGTGTACGGAATGGTCCGACTACTATCTTCAAAGTTGCAGACGCCTGCCAGAATGGTATAGGCATTCACCTTTGCTTGAGTAATGAGAGCATGCTCGGTTTCAGGAGTTGATACAGAGTCGGTTGCATCTATGTAGGTGGCAAAGGCTCTGACTACCTGCCTGTATAGAGAATGAAGAGCATCTCTTTCATCGGGATCGAAAGTGTACCATGTGTCCCCAGGTACTTCAGATAGATATCGAAGACCGAAATAAAGCATCCACCCGCTATCGGGTCGAGAGGAGTTATGATAGAGAAGCAGAGGAGAGTCAGTCAGAAGGGTTGCATTATCATCCTCATCGATAGTGTAGAAACCACCAATGGAGTGATGATCCTCAGTCAGGTTCTCTCCAGGAAAGAGGTAGGTCACATGATAGGGAATGTCAAATTCCATCTTCAGATCAAGAACATTGGGTTCTGTGATGTTGATAAGCATCTTACCCTGAATATAGGACTCGGTCAGGTTCTCTTCGATTGAGAATATTTCATTTCGCTGGATTCCGTCCTTGGCATAGATTCCCCCCAGAAAGATTGCATTCCCTCCAGATTCCACATATTCATTGACCTTTCGTACCGTATCGTCCAAATACCAGTCATCTGTGACTACAAGAAGAGAGTAGCATGAGAGGTCCAAGTCCATAGTTGCGAAGTATCTGTGATTTACAATATCATATTCGGTGAATAGACCAGCTTGCGCTACATTTGGATAGTATCCATTCCCAATCACCAGCGCTCGTGGAGCTGGTTCCATGACAGGGAGATAGCTCAACTGCCCAGCTAGATTATCTATATATCTCCAGATTTGGCGACCAAGATTATCAGTTCGAGCATGTCCGAATTTCCAGACATAGCTATCATTGTTCTCAGGAGCCCAATCGAAATAGCCAATTACGTCTGCACCTGAGAGATATGATACCCAAGTTTCGCGGCGTATCTGCTCGAAACTGCCTATCTTGTAGTACTCTCCATCTCCTGCTTCATTCAGGAAATCCCAGATAGTACCCCAGAGGTCCCAATGAAGTGGCTTGTTTGGGATGCTGGTCTTGTATAATCGTATACCTTCGTGTAGCAGCCACGGGTTGTCAAAAGCGTAATAGCAGTCCATGGCATGGATTTCTGCCTTCAGTTCATAGGCTGAGCAGAGCTCATCAGATAGCCCCCATATTGGAGGCATCATAACATATTGCATGATGAGTGCATGAGGAACTTGTGACTTCACATAGTCATACATGTAGTTGTATACCCAGATTGTCTTCTCATTGAGCCATTCAATGAATGTGTATCTCTCTGAATCATTCATCCCATAGATAGGCTTCATGTAGAAACCTGTTTCATCGTTATAGGTAGCATTGTATTGTCCGATCTGTGGAGAAACAGATCCATAGATCTCTGATTGCCGTAACCATGCAGGCTCCTCGTCCCCCAAGCAGATTGCCCAGATGTCATCCTTAGCAATGGGATACGCGAACTGTTCTGGTCCTCCTGCATAACTAGGTAGGATTCCATATAGGCTCTCGTTGATCGCTTCCTTAGCGAAGGTCCTAATGGTCTCATTGTAGTAGATATCCAAGGGATTGCTGACATTATTGTTCCACCATCCCTCACCATGTATTATTTTGATTCCAGCTTGAGCTAGCTCATGAATGAGCCGGGCATCCGATTCGCCGGCATGACCTCCGAATCCCCACATAGTGAAGTTGCTGTTGATCATTGCTGCCGCATCGTCACATATCCCACCGTGTCTTCCGCCTACTGCATTGGCAGTCGGTAGGCAAGTTACGGAAAGAAGAAGCAGATTGACCAGAAGAAGCGCGGAAACGCCTCGAGAACCTAACCAACTCAACTCAAATCCCCGTAGTAGTCGCTACATTTGCCAAAATGTCTTTCGATACTTTATAGGTAAACGATTTGGAAAGATGCAATCCGACTCATCAGAGGATTGCGCGAATTCTAGGAGAAGAAGTTGCTATCCTGAATGATCCTTGTCATGTCCTCAAAGATCTCAAGACTTGAGTTCTCCGTTAGAAAAGGGAGGATATCGGCGTACTTCGACATGAATGTTTCAACAAATGTCTGAAGTCTTCGGTGATTATCATTGGAATTCCCGTCATCTACGGTGAGTGCGAAGATCAACTTATCCTTAGCATGGACTAGTAGAGATTCGTCAGCCATCTTGATCATCTTGATGTTGGCTCCTGTCAGTATGGGTATCGCTTGATGGATAACACTGACAAGAGCGCCGACTCCTTGGATTGTTTTTCTTAGGGACTCATTAGGTATAAACTCGTGCGCATAGATCAGTCGCCCATGTTCCCCAACTACCATTATGTTGCGGATCATATCCACTAGCCATCATACTAGTCGTATTATTCTAATTAGAACCTATGTCTGATTTCCTCTAGAAGTACATTCCAGCTCTCATAGGGTAGCGTTTCTTGAAGATGCTCTGGGCGGATCTCTCAAGGGAGTCCTGTATCTTCAATACATCTGGGCTGATACTACCTAGATCTGGACGTGTGAAGACCGGGCCAGTTAGAAGGTGTTCAGCGGAAGTCCGCTCAATGTCCTTGGGTACTATTGGGTCTCTCTGAATAATGGACTCAAGATGTAACCGGGATGCTGCTGGATCTGTCATAGATTCGAGCAGTTTCTGGATATCCAGATTGTCAAGAGGACGAAGCCCATACTCGGGAGACTCGCGCAGCCTATCTATGGCAGCATTCGAGTCAGAGAGCTCGATACCAGCCCCCGTGAACTCCATGGGATTTAGAGATATGAGTTTGAGCTGAAAAGCGGAATCAGGACCGACAACAAGCATTTCACCTCGCGGTGTGCTTAGTACTCTCCACCCCCTGGGTGATTTGGAGTACTGACTAAGGATGCGCGGTACAATCTCATCAGCAGGTTCGATATCGGTCAATGTGCTCAATCTATCTATGAAGATTCCTTTCATATTCTTATCGATAGAACCGGTGGCATATGGCGCGAATCAGGCAGTGATGATGAAAGGCGTTCTTACTTAGGGTCGAATGGAAAGAGCTTCTCCAATAGAAGTGTTGGCTGTCAAAGCTCCTCTTACAAGACCACACTCTATACGGAGTGACTCGATGACCTCGGAGATTCTCTCCTCGATGTCATCGACCTGTTCGTCCCAACTAATCTTTGGATCATAGAAATCCTCATAGCTGACGGTGTAGGAGAAGTTCAGTAGGATATCCCGAATCCTCACACCAACAGCCGTAAAAGTCACTCTTCGAAGGCGTTGGGGGTCATCAAGGAAAGGTCCTTTGTAGAAGTCAGGTCTGTAGGTGACCAATGCTGCTTCTCGCGCGTATTGTTCAAAATCCTCATACCTATCCAGGATTACTGGTAGGCCCATGTTATTCGTTAGCTCGTGCACGTATCTCACCGGTTCCGACGCTTGACCCTCTCACCCCACCATTTCCAGTGGAGCCAGTCGAGGGCACTCGCTTGTACAAGCCTTGCGGCCCGCATACATACCTATTATACTATGTTGTATATAAATATTTTTGTTTATTTATTTTTATAAATATTTATCTATATAAATCAACTTGGAACACGTGTTCTAATAGAATCGAGGAGGTAAGAGGGTGTGATTGTCTGAAAAATTAGAATGTGTCACAGATTCTCCTGATTCGTCCAATCTGAACCAGTTTGACATACGCAAAGTACTCAAAGAGCCTGCTAACGACTTTGGATTTTGCACGAGCGGCAATAGACAGGAAGAATGTGTATCCCTTGATCTCATGGTTCAAAGCCTTGTTGCATACGAAAATTCGTGGATCAGTGTCCTCTCTTGTCAAATCAAAGGGAGTGGCATCAGGCTCTTCATCTAGAAGGTTCGAATCAGACAACTCCTGCAACTCCGTACTGATGCCAAAACGCATCATCTCCTTGATCTTGTCCATCAGCTCTGACTCTGTTTCAGCAAGCACTGTCAGAAGAGCCTTCACTTCAGGAGTTTCGGCGGCCATTGAGGCTTTGTGGTAGTATTGATAGTGATTTGCCACCGTGGTCAAGGCCAGCTTCAGCATTTGGGTGACAGGGTTTGGTGAACTCATAGGACGGTCGGTATGATTACTCTTACTTGTAGAAATGGTTTTGCATTGTAAATACGAGCGCAGGAATCAGAATGTCCTGCATATTTTGCGGAGCTGCTCAATTTGATGCATCTTGAGGTAGGCGAGATACTCGAATAGGAGACTAACGACCTCGGACTTGGCCTTTGTTGCAAGATTGAGATAGAGCTTGTAGCTGTTGAGCGCCTTGTCAAGTGATTTGTTGCAGATGAAGATGCGAGGGTCAGTTTCCTCTCTGAAAGGGTCGAAGGGAGTAGGATCAGGGATCTCATCACGGTCAGGGACCTGTTTGAGCTCTTCAAGCTCGTCAAGGATCCCTGTTGCGATCATATGCTGAATTTTGGCAATCATTTTGTGCTCTGAATCAGCAAGTACGAGCAGCAGTGCCTTCACCTCTGGTAGTTCAGTCTTCTCTGAAGTTGAAACAAAGAACTCGTGTTGCGATTTGGCTGAGAGCAATGCCAGCTTCAGCATTGGGTTTAGAGATCCTGAATCATTCAATGTTAACGGGTATGGGTATTGAAAACCAGATGATAGGAATTTCTGTCATGAACTAGGGCTTCTGGAAGTCTTGGGGATTGGCCAAGTATTCGGAGAGGAGCCTATGCTCACTATCAGACATCCTGCCTTTCAAGAGAGGCAGACCATCATCAACGAAACGAATGAGTGCATAAAGATTCATACCAGCGGCTTTCGCAGCTTCTCGCGCGCCCTGCTGTCTGTCTACCAGTACAGCGATATCATCACAGGTCGTATCTTTGATGCCACGGTTCTCAAGCTCGGCTTGCACCTGCTCACGGGCGGTAATCTTACTAGTGAGTCCTGTGACGAGATCATCAACCAAACACAGCGCATCGCCGTCTTCTAGTATGCCTTCCACGAGGGCATGTTGACCATACTCTTGCAGTGCCTTCCTGAAGTCATCAGAGGTCTTGACACCAGCTATCTTTCTAGTGTGCACGGCGGGTAGCTTCGACTCAATAGACACCACTGTCGCGATGGGGACACCAGCAAATGCAATCCCCACAAGCTTATTGACATGAGGAGCTTCCTCTCGAATCATTATGGCCATAGCATGGCCGACCTTGGATAGAGTTTCTGGGAACGAACTGATAAGACGTAGCTGAATGTAGAAAGGACTCCACAGACCAGATATGAGCTTCCAACCTTCAGGACGATCTCTTTCAGAGGTCAATAACATCCTATTCTCATAGATCTCTGTCATAATCTCCTGCTTGAGCTTGGCAATGTCTGGACTCATAATCGTGTACCCGGTCAAGGTAAACACTGAAAGGCTCTTAACTTTGACCGTGAATTGGAGGTAGGCGTTGGATTATGGAGTCCGTAGACCTAGCATATTGGCTTCTGAGAAACGCAGGTCCATCAATCAGATACAGAACTTATGTCGATATCTTCCATGAACAAGATATTGGGCTAGTGTGGCAGGCACTCTCAGAGCTAACAGCAAGCCCTCTGATACACGAGTGGCTTCAGAGATTGGTACCTGGATTCGGGTTGAACTTAGTCCATTCCAGTCGGCCCCATGCCTATGAGAATGTGATGGGTAAGCTGGTCCAACTCGGGCTTCGAGCAGGGCTTCAATCCTTTGACAACAAGACGCTCCCATTTCGTGCATGGCTATCTGATAATCTCAACTCTCCACCAGACCAGCCTCATGCGATATTCCTCAAAACTGTCATCGCTTCATTCCTGTCGTACGCTGGATATGGGAATATCCATCCAGTATCAGCTCATCTCATTGCAAGGCTGAGCTCCCTCTACGCCTTTTCCAAGGAGCCAGATTACGAGTCGATATTCGTTGATAGGATGGGATTCAAAGGAATACCAAAGACTCTGGAGAGCTATAATTTGGTAAATCCGGAACTGTATCCTGAACAGCATCTCGCACTCCCTTGGATATATGATATACGAGGGCTCGCATTCTGCACAGATATCATGCAGTCAAGCACTCTCAGGAAACAGGCTGAAACTGTAGTGAAAATGATACTAACAGAGGAGTATCAAAGCCTTCCTCGGAGCTATGGAATCGCCAAGTATGGTGATCATTACTATGTGCTCGGTTGGTCAACACATCTTCCTAACTACAGGCAAAGACCAACGGGAGTTCCTTTCGCTGAACTTATCCTTTCCCTAGAGATGCTGGCTCCGTTCGATTGTACTAGAACAAGCAGCTGGTTCCAAGATTCAATGGGCTACCTTGAGGAGTTCAGAACGGATGATGGCACATACAAGTTTCCCAGAGATTCCCTTCCCGAGAAAATGGATGGATACTGGGTAGGCGGATATCGGATGGGACTGGAGGAGAAACGCAGAAGCGAAATTGCAATCGAGTGCGAGTCGACCTTCTGGATGTTGCGCATCAAGACCCTTGCGGGAACACTTCAGGCTCGATTCTAGTCCTATTACGTCGGGCTACTGTCCCTGTGAAGATGAAGGATAGGATGCGATTGCGCCGTATAACAAAGAGAACCACAGGAGTAGAGACAAGCACACCCAGAGCGAAGCGTAGAGGCCAAAGGAGATCAAACGATGATCCAACCTCTGCGATGGACCAACCAAACAGGAACATGATTGGCGCAGTAAGGAAGAATGTCAATGGATGGAACTCGTAGATTTCTTGGGATGCATTCCCTAACATGACAAGTCCCCGACGAATGGTCTCAAAGGAATCCGCGATATAACTAGCGAAGATGAAGACTATGATGGTGCCAATCGTACCTGTTCCAAGATAGATACAGATGCAGAGACCAATATTGTCAACTGCGATGTCAGTGAACCCATTAAGCTCTGAGAGAAGGAACAAAGAAGCAATTGCAAGCAGAATAATCAATAGATCCTTGACCTTGGAGTTAGTCTTCCAGATGGAAATACCTCCTTCCTTCCTCAGTTCGTTGCCAATGAGTGTGTATGCGCAAGAAACTAGGATAGCTCCGATATGCCAAGGAACTAACATGGGATAGAATGCCTGATTGATGAGCGCTGCAAGCACTGCAAAGCAAGGAACTAGAAGGAAACGGATGATGCGCGGTCGATCCCCGACCAAACGGTCCACAACTGCAAACAAGAGAAATCCAAAGTAGAGGACTGGGAGGAACCATAGATGCGTCGACTGCATGGGCGGACCACTCCCGTAGAGGAACCAGAAGACGACCTCGTTGGGGGTTAGGTAGGTTTCAACGGCATCCGGTAGAAGATAGAACAGGATGATCATTATTATCTGTAGGCAAAAGTAAGGGATAAGGAATTGACGCCCGCGACTTATCGCAAATTTCCTCAGGTCGTATCTGTGTCTTTGTGACTTATAGGTCAGACCTGCCATGATGAAGAACAAGGGGATGGTAAAGCTACTCAGGGTGGTAGTGATGATGTTCACGTTGGGTATTATCGAATGGACCAGAATGACTGAGAGAATGCCAAGTCCCTTCGCTGCATCAATCCATTCAACACGGGTCTGATCTGCAGCGAGCTCGGGCATTGTCTAATCACTTCTCTCCTCTCACCTACTTTCCTACCTATATATTCACCTTCGGTGAATTCATCAAGAAATACCCTCTAGTTGTGCCCTAAAATCAAACCGTTAAACAGATTACGTAAAATAGGGTGTATTCTGTTACAGCTTTATTGGGGAGATAAGATGACAATTCGCGTCACGGGAAGTATGACTCTATTCCTAGTCATTCTCCTAGTTTTTCCTGTTATTTGTGCTACTTCAGTAGATTCTCTAACTCTAGCTGAAATGGAAAATGGAGATTCTGATTTTGCAGTTTCAGCTATTGACACTGATCGTGTGGATTGGAAGATGGACCATTTTGAGAATCAAGGCTTTGAGGATTGGACTGATGAATACACACCTGAAGTGGATTCGGTGACGAGAACATCAGAGTACTACCGTTGGTACGCCACATCACCATGGCCAGTCAATGAAGGAAGTCAATCCTTCGGAATGCAGGCACGAGCCAC
Organism: Candidatus Thorarchaeota archaeon; assembly: GCA_048884965.1. Lineage (GTDB taxonomy): Archaea > Asgardarchaeota > Thorarchaeia > Thorarchaeales > Thorarchaeaceae > MP5-2226. Next base: position 16,884 of record JBHLQH010000008.1, read on the forward strand.
AAATACGATATACGAGTCCATAGCAGAACTCCAGAGATCCAGTGGATGGGTTAGCAAATCGAATGTTGTCAATCTAACAATGAGCTTTGATTGGTATATCGATGAGCTTCCAGACTCAATAGGGAATGACACCCTAGTGCTAAGTGTTGAATTCTCGGGTCCACGATATTTGGTCTACCATCTGGGAAGCGAACCAACTTCAGCGACCAACTCGAGTTCTGAGGGAAACTTCTTCATTGATGGAGTAGCTGACACATGGCATCGTTTTGACCGAAATCTCACAGAGGATTACTTTGATGTGTTCAGTTCCTATCCAGGATCATTCATGCTCTTTCGACTCAGGCTCATAAGCCGAACCATTGAATACTCCAGAGTCTTTCTTGATGATCTATGGTTGGTCAATGGAACAGTAATAATAGGCGGTACGACCGAGAATGGGAACTTTAATGCTGCTACCACTTGGGATACCGGCCCAAACTACAGTCCTTCTGATGTGTCTCGATGTAGCGATCGTCAGGAAGGGGATTGGAGCTACAATGCGACATCCACATCGAACGGGAATGTAAGCTATACATATTTCCGATCCTATCCAGACAAGGTTGCATCTGCCCTCAACCCGGATATCTTCACATTCCAGTGGAAAATGAATGACTTTGGTACTGGCGATATTTTCAACTACGCTTACGTTTCTGTTTCGACGTATAATAGCACCGGCTTTTCGATGAGCGTGAAGTACAGGATTTGTGGAACGCCTCCATCCATATTCGGAAATGGCATAGACATCAATGTACCAGGATACGAAACCACAGGACAGTGGTACTCGTTCAACACCAGTATTTGGGAGGACTTGTCAGGTACCTTCACCTTCTCCGATTTGCTAATTGATAGGATTGAGTTTCGAGTGGCAACTAGAGGGGCAGGAGAACGAATTAGCATACTCTTGGATAACCTTACTCTGACGATGGCTAGATTGAATGACATGGGATACGAGCAGATAGGAGATGTCGGAGACGAGATCTATGCCTGGAGCCCAACAAGTGGCCCCTTTTCCGAGATGACTCTGACAGATGATGCCTACAGCGGTCTTTATGCTGCGAACATCACCGTAGAGAATGGAAATACGTTCGGAGAAGACCAAGATTTCTGCAATCTGCCTGTAGACGGTGCAACGGACCTATGGTTGGATCTACATTGGAAACTGCAAGAGTACTCAAATCTTGCTTTCGAAGAGGTGTATATGGAGCTAGACTTTGCAGATTCGAATTCATTCGGGTACATATTCGCAAATGGAAGTGCGGTAAACACTGGTAATGGATTTGAGGAGTTCATTCTTCTATCAGAAGTGAATTCAGTTGGTACATGGTACAGCATCAAGAGAAATATCTTCGATGATTATGTTGAGCTATTTTCTACTGAACCAGACACAGAATTGGAACGTATTCACCTTGCAGTCTATTCGCAGTCAGGAGGACGAATTGAGTTCTTACTTGATGATGTCTATCTATACACAGATCCTGCACCAGAGATAAGCAATGAAGCTCGAGATCCAACAGCTCCAGAAGGGAATGAAGTTGTTGTTGTGACCGTTGATGTCTTCGATCCGAGCCTTGATGTAGTGATGCTACACTATCAAGTAGATTCAGGAAGCTGGATGGAGGATGAGATGGTGCATGACTCAGGAAACACCTTCAATGCAACCATCCCAGGTCAACTCTACGATTCAGAAGTTCAGTACTATATCTCGGCAAACGATACCTTTGGACAAAGCACTACAACTGGAATGTTTTCCTATACCACTGTTGACACAGAAGGTCCAATAATGGCAATCTCATCTCCTGCAAACGAATCTATATGCAGTGGAGGAGTTGACATTTCTGTCGATGCTTCTGACGATGCATCTGGAATCCAACGAGTTGAGCTGTATATCAATGGCGAGATGGTCTTGAACGATACCTCGGCGCCTTATTCCTATGACTGGGATACAACAGCAGGTGAGAATGGATCATATGTGATCATAGCGATAGGATATGATGTTGCTGGGCTTAATACGACAGTCAAGCATGTGGTGACCGTGGCGAATCCTTCAACTTCGACAGGAACTACGACCTCGACCACTGATACAGGTACGACCACACCGCCACCTCCTCCAGACATGACCCTGATACTAGTCATTGCAGGATTCTTAGGAGCAGTTGTCGTTATTCTCGTGTATATGGTCGTGATACGACCAAGAGCAAAAGGAACGTAGCTGGGACACGGCCCTGTCAGATTTGGCAGGGCACCCGTCTTATTTCGTAAGAGAGATCTCAATATCTAAAGTTTTGACCTAGTGCTAGCTCTGACTCTTTTTCCAGTACAATAGCACGATGACTCCAATAGTGGCTACTCCTGAAACTATGATTGCAGGAATCGCATAATCAGTTGAAATGGTTGTTTGATTCGCGTCAGGTCCTGATGAAACAGATTGCAGAATGTAGTCAGTATACAGGTCATACTCTGGATCATAATCGAGGTCTCCAATTCGAGCAGTAAAGACGACGACAAGATCTAGCTCGCGGGATACGATGATCTTCTGCCCCATACGACCGCAAGCCATGAAGGTCTCCATATCAGGAGCTAGCCACCATTGCCAGCCATAGCCAGCATATTCTGGTGGAAAATAGAGATCTGTGAAATGAGGTGTGGTCGCATTTGAAACATAAGACGATGAGAGAATCTGGGTCCCATTCCATGTCCCGTTATTTAGATAGAGGAAGCCAAGCTTCGCCATGTCATGGGTATTGGCCCTGAAGCCTCCCTGAGAGTTGTACCAACCTCCAGGAAACAGATACCAAGTTGTAGACCCAAATCCGAGAGGCTCGAACAAGAACTCTTCCGCAAAGCTATCAGTGGTATATCCGGGAATCTGCTGAATGATCGCGCCAAGAAGTGTAGACACTCCTCCGCTATACAGGAATACTTCACCAGGGTCGTGTATCATAGGCTTATCAAGGACATACTGTACTACATCAGAACTTACCATCATCCCGCCAAGATCGTTGACCTCAGGGTCTGTGAAAGGCAGTGATGACTCATCCCACTCGAAACCAGCACTCATGGTAAGGAGATGCTCTATAGTGATGTCGCTCTTTCGCAAATCGGGATTTGCTGGTGTATACTCCGGGAAGAAATCAAGGAGGTGTTCGTTGACGCTACCTATGAATCCTTGTTGAAGTGCAATTCCAATGAGCGTCGAAGTGAAGCTCTTCGATACCGAATGCATGTCATGTCTTCGTGTGGGGTTGTAAAGTCCTGAAGGGTATGCCTCAAAGACCGCATAGCCATTCCTAACTATGAAAACTGAGTCTATTGGATAGTCCTGTTCTTCAATGTGACCAATCATGTTGTTGAGAATGGTGACACTCATACCCTCTTCAGCAGGGGTGCTGTTTCTCCAGCCATAGGTTGGCCAGTAGTCACGAGGCGCAGTTCCATCTTGAGAAGTGGAGAAACCACTGTTGGTAGATACGCTACGTCCAATCGCTTGTTCGCTTGTCAACACTGACAAAGAGGACAGAAATAGAATTACGATAATCCCAATGCTATAGTGCATCTCTTTCATGACGACAACGTCCTATGACTGTATCTTATAGTCATGCAACTGTGTGCTATAAAGACTGGATGTCGACGCAATCCCGTTCTTGGATAGACCAAGACTCTGGGCTGCTACGTGGTAAGCTTTAAAACCAACACTTACTCGCTCATCAGTCAAGCGCTCGTTGTCTAGGGGCTATGATGGTTCCCTGCCACGGAACCGGCCCGGGTTCGAGTCCCGGCGAGCGCACCACTTCTTTTCTGAGCGTATCCGTCTACATTTTCCCGACATGCTAGTGATTTCCAAGCTTTCGACCCAGTTCATACGCCTCTTCAAGTTTCTCCGGATTATTAGATACATGGATATCGTCGATTGTGGGATCATCTGATAATGAGCAGTATATCAAAGGAGTGAACTCCCCATCAAAAAAGGGACAGATCCGTTCAAAGAAGGCAACCATCGTTTCATAATGATGCCAGTAGGTAAAGATGCCAACGAACTTCTTTCCTGTCCACCATTCACTAGGTCCGACAGCAAGAGCCTCCATTCTATCTAGAATGACCTTCAATTGAGCAGTCATGTATCCCCAAAGCATGGGAGTCGAAAAGACAACGATCTCAGATTCCTTGAAAGCTTCATAGATTGGAGTCATATCATCGTCAATAGTGCACTTGTGTCCGGGAGCGTCCTGACATGTCATGCACATCTGGCATGGCTCAATGTCCATCTCATTTGCATAGAAATCGACTATTTCGTCATGGCCCATACTTCGTAGGCCATTCGCGAAATAATGTGCCAATGTGTCTGAGTTCCCGTCACGCCTTGGACTACCATGAAGTATGATTGCTTTCATGATTATTCACTTCTCGATGCTTCGTTTATTGTTTAATTTCAACGCAAGAGCATCTGCGGTTTAAGCTCAGGTTCCATTCCAGATATCAGGTTTCATCTATTTGCTTCTTGAGAATCATCGCATAGAGATCATCAACAGTGCCAGGTGGTATTTTCTCTTCCTCACGTTTCTGTAGACTCAATGCATCATAATCGCAGCTCGCGACACACACTCCACAACCAATACAACGGTCAAGGTTGATTAACAAACCTTCATTCTCGAGCGTTATCGCATCCATTTGACAGCGCTCAGTGCATATACCACATTGCGTACATAGTTCTTGGTCAACCTGAGTATAGTGGTTTGTAGCGAAGAATCGTGCAGGACGCCTTGACATCTTCGTCCCGATGATGACGCCACAACAACATCCACAGCAATTACACAGAAATTCCAGCTTTTTCGCATTGCTTGGTTGAAGAACTAGTCCATCTTCCTCGTTCTTCAGAATGATTTCGAACAACTCGTCACGAGATATCTCTCGGCCCCAGCCCTGATCGATATACATGCTCGCGATAGGACCTGCACCTATGCACAATTCACGTCTATCTGTTGCCTTGCAGGGATTATCCATCAGATCCATTGACTGGCGGCAGATGCAATTTGCCACCATAAATGGACCATCACTCGTTTGAATCAGTCCTCTGACATCATCATAACTCGCGATTTCCTTACGGTGAGGAATACTCTTCCCTATCGGTATAACTCTGAGCTGCGGGGGTTGGGAATAGTGAAGAGCTCGACCAAACGCTTCGATATTGTAATCAACTATATCATCGAAGAGCTCAGGGGTCATCTTATTGACTTGAAACTCGTATATGCCAATGACCCATGGCGCATTATTGTAGAGTTTCTTGTCGTCTTCTTTGCCTGTGATGATAAGGCCTTTACTGACCATTGTGTCCAGAATCGTTTCGAGTTTCTCGATAGAAATCCCGGTTGAGTCAAGTCGTGCGTAGATGTCATTCAATGTTTCAGACGGATGGTGTGAATACCTCAGATAGGTTGCGATCCTCGCTTCTTCAGTAGTAAAGAGGCGCTTGAGAATACGAATCTCGACGCCAGACTCAGTGGCAGGAAATCCGACTGGCATACTATCGAGATGCTCCTGCAAAGTCCGATACACAGAGATATTATCTTGATTCAATGCGAGAAACTCCAATCACTCCTCAACTTGTCAGGGTGATTTCAATCCTTCTGTTTCTTCTCGATACTCTTATCTAAATATCTTGAAACTCAAATATTGAAGCGTGGATCAAATTCAGGGAACACTTCAGAAGAGGGCCATTAATTGCAAACAAGTATTCTGGATAGTCTATGGCTGATAATGCTAGTGTATATGATAATTCTTACTGTATTGCTGGTTGGATATATCAAAGTCTACGCCCACATATTTCCTGAAGGAACGCATTATCGACACTATCGTAAAGGGCGACTAATAAGGCAGGGAAGCAATGGTGGCATGGTAATCAGAATCCCGTTTCTCGATCATGTCGAAATTGTAGGTATCGATTCGACGATGATTGACCCTCTTGAGAAATCGATAGTCAAAGAGCAATCAGTCCGAGCAGATATAGATGATGTGTGGAATGCATGGACAACTGAAGAAGGAGTCAAGACATTCTTTGCACCTGATGCGAAGGTAGAGCTACGAATCAATGGTCCATATGAGTTGTATTTCGATCTCGATGCAGTATATGGACAGAGGGGAGGGGAAGGACTGAAAGTGCTCAGCTACCTACCAAAGAGGATGCTTTCTTTTGAGTGGAACGCCCCTCCGCAATTTCGAGATATCCGGAAACTTAGGACATGGGTTGTCATGGAGTTTCAAATAATTCAACAGGGTCAGACTCATGTGACATTGACTCACTGTGGTTGGAGAGAGGGCTCTGATTGGGATGAGGTCTATAGGTATTTCGAGCGTGCTTGGGATATTGTCATGGACCGATTTCGGAGTAGGTTTGATACAGGACCTGTTGATTGGCAATCACTATGATGAGAGATTATAGAATTCTCTAGCATTTTTCCAGTATATCTTGCGTAGAATGGCTATTGGAAGATCCAGGCCATTGATGAAGGTCCCTCCAGAGTCCTTTGTTTCAGGGTCCGGAATTGGAAGCGGGACTTCTTTTCTATCGGTTTCCCAAAGAATCCTTTGAGAGGTGTATCGTCCAGAATAGTACTCATAGCTGCCTCCATTAGTTGAGATGTCAGTCCCAAACATGACTCGGTCAGCATATTTGATCATGAACGCTCTAGACTTCTCTGTATCCTTGCTTAGCTCCCTGGCCATCCATCGAGATGATGCGGTGTCAAGGGAAACGTTCGGATATCTATCAAGCCACCTTGCCAAGGTAGATAATCTGTGAGGCTCTGGTTGAGACGCCATATGCGCAAGCTGGAACTTGAGCCGGGAGTGCCGAGAGATCAGACTCTCAAGCTGAGACAGGTGCTCCTCCTTTGTCCCATATTTCTCAGAGTCCTTGTATTGGTTGGCAAAGTAGGTATCAGGGTCAGCTACATGGAGCAACAAGGGGATTCCTTCGTTCTCTAATGCCCGAAACACTGGTTCAAGCTTTGGTGAGTCAACACGAAAGCCACCAGGAACTTCACCCACATAGTCACGCCATCGAGGACCGAACCACATCTTGGCAAGTGAGAAGCCCTGCTCCTTTATCTTGGAGATATCCTCAATGATGGCATTCGTATTGAATTGAGCGACATCACTCATGGAGAGATATTTTGCGAAGACGAAACGATTAGGGAATTGCTCCTCCAGATTACGAAATCCAGGAGCATGGACTATGCCAACTTGTGCAGTGATTCCAAATTCCTCTTCGATCTTGACGAGTTTCTCTACATCATTGGGAGCCCCAATATGGGTGTGCACGTCAAATATTGGGCCACTATATTTCCAAGAATCGCTCAAAGTGCTCAGATATTCGAATATTGATTCGTTCAAAAGGAATTCCCTTTGACAACATCCTCACGACTCAGATTGCGGGTTTCACACAAACAGTTGATATGCAAAACATGCCTGAAGGAAGTATGAAACGTGTGCTCTTCCTCTGTACTGGAAACTCAGCACGAAGTCAGATGTCAGAAGCGTTGTTGAAATATCTTGGAGGGGATGGCTTTGAGGTCCATAGTGCAGGTACGAAAGTCGCAGCCACAGTCAATCCATTCGCTCTGGAGGTCATTCGGGAACGAGGTGCTTCAACTGAAGGTCTCTACCCAAAGAAGGTGGATCAATTCATGAATCAAGCATTTGATGTGGTTATCACGGTCTGCGATAGTGCAAAACAGGCTTGCCCTCATTTTCCAAACGCGAAGATGATGCTCCATTGGTCCCTTGAGGACCCTGCTGCATTCCAAGGTACATATGATGAGATATTACAGGTCTTCAGGGACACACGTGAAGAGATAGAACGAAGGATAAAATCACAGCTTCTCTAGGGGATTATTCCTCATCTGAGCCGCCTTCTTCTATCCATGCAAACTTCCGTTGAAGTGTCTTCGAATAGACCTTCTTCCAGTCATATTCCACCTTCTGGCACCAGTCGTAGATGACCTTGGGATGAATGTATGACTTCATCGATGTCCCCAAGTTCCATGTCCTGCTTGCCTTTGCCAACTTATAGTCTACCTCGATCCTCTTCTGTGCAAGCTCTGCCTTCTTCACGCGTTCCTTTGCGTCATCAACTGTCTTTTCAGCACGCGCGATTCGCTGTGCGGATTTCTCCTTGAACTCGTTAACGATTTCTTGCTTCTTCTCAAGAGATGTCTTGGCCTTGTCATACCTCTCCCGTGCAGCTTTGAGGCCAGTCTCTGCATTCTCAAGCCGTTCACGAGTTCTCTCGATGCTCTCTTGGGCGTCCTCAAGCCGCTCCTTCTTTGTGGACTTCCCCTTTCGCTTGCTCCCTCGAATAGTGCTCTTTCTGGCGCGAGCATTGTCCCATGTCACTTTTGCCTTGTCGCGCTTCTCTCTCCAGGATAAGACAGATTGCCAGTACTTGTCAACAATCTCTTTCTGTTTCTTAATCGCTTCCTGCTTGCCACTCTGATTCTTTGCTTCTTTCTTCTTGAGAGCTTGAAGCTTCTTCTGCTGTTCAGCTACGACTTTTTTCGCTTTCTCGATGACCTTTCCAGCATTCTTGATGCGTTGTCTGTAGCGATCCTCACTCTTGGACCAGCCCTTTGGAGCCTGTTTAGTGTGGTTCATGACTCTGGCGACTTCAAGATTGGCTTGCTTCACTGCTTCTTTCTTGATGAAGTCAGGGTCTATCTTTCGGGCCTTGCTCTTCTTCAGCTCTTCTTTCATCACGACGGAAGCATGATGGGTCCTGAACATCTTGGCCGTGAGACCCTCCATGACCTCACCCAAGAAACGGTTCACATGCGTGCTATTGATTCTTGGAAATATCTGAGCCACTTTCTTGGGATCTGCCTTGGTCTTCTTGCCCTTTCGTCCCATGAAGGACTCAACGCGGTCCAATGCCTTCTGATAGAGCTCTTCGAACACCGTGAAAACATCAGGCTCTAGCTGTAACTCCTTGTGCCATGGTACGCTATCCTTTCCTAGGAAATCGAAGACGATAGAACTGTCTTTGAAGGTGAGATGTTCCACACGAAGCGTCGTTGCACCAACAGTGTCTGCCTCTTCAGGGTCCTTCTCATCTCCAACTCGAAGACTCAGAGCGTCTATGAGATAGCAGGCTGCAGCCACAGCCCGAACCTTTCCATCCTCCGAACGCAATCCCTCCATGATATGCTCACGGATTCTGGGCATCTGTTTCTCAACCTTGAGTGCCTTGTTGAATTTCTCAGCTTCTCGTTCTTGCTTTATTGGAGTGCTATCATGGAACCACAGATACTTGGTCTTCTTTGTCAGCTCATCAGTCCACTTAGCTATCCACATACAATCAGGAGCCCAGATGACCTCACCCCAGTCCCCAGGAGGTTGTACAGCGTCTGGTGAGAGATTCAGGGTGATATCCTTGTAGGTCGCGCCTCGTTTCCATTTCCCTCGTAAGGGATGCTCTCCTCTGCCCATGAATATACCTGATGGCTCTGTTTGGTATTGACCAAGTTCCATGCGCTCTCCATCAGCTAGCGCAAAGCCATATCGCTCCTTCAACTCCTCTCGGAGCGTCTTGCGCGCTTCACGGTCTGTCTTTTTCTCTTCCTGCGTCATCGCTTCTTTTCGAGTGCGTTCCGATTCGACATAGTCAACGATTTGAGAGAAATCAATCTCGGTGACCTGCAAACGAGGTGCAATACCGAGTGCTGAACTAAAATCAGTCATGAAGTTCTCAGCAAATACAGGATCATCTACATATGGAGTGCCAAGCTTTCGTACCCATGCGACAGCCATCTCACTCTGATGCGAATCAAGTAGAAATGGTTTCCCACGTACTATGATTTCAAATGGAGGGAAGTCTGGAAGTTCTAAGACAAGTACGCCGTTATGACTAAGTGTATCCATGATAAGAGCCTCATTGACTTGTAGTAATGGCGTCCTATTACGAAGGATTCTTGGTTCTTTGCCAGCGTGAGGTCGGAGAGTTATAAACAAAAGGATTATGCTGGCGCATCCGATTTTTCGTCAAGCCTCGCCTGAAGAACTCTCCTTTTAGTATCAATGGATTCCAATACAGCAAGGTGAAACTATGGACCTTCGAGATCTATCAATCGCAGTTCAAACAAAACCAAAGTGGATGGCAGGATGGTATATCACAAACAGTACATTAGCAGGACTGACTTTGATTCTTCTCTCTCGATTAGGATACGTTCAGTTCGATGATCTTACAGCATTTCTACTGGGTTTCTTCGTTCCATTGGGGGTATATGGCATCAAACATCTCATGGGACTCTACAGGTATGGACAAAGATGGGGGCTTTACCAAGGCACTGAGGTGCTTCTGCAAAAAGCAGAGGGATATTTCGCACATGCCCGTTATAGCGAAGCGATAGACGTTCTCATCAACGTGTTAGAATATCTACCAGGGCACAAAAGAGCGCTATTCTATGTGGCAAAGTGCTATGAGAAGCTTGGAAGAATTAAGGATGCTTCAGATTACTATTCAGAATATCTATTATTGGAGCCGGATGATGCTGAGGCTAGAGCTATGCTGGATGAATTGCTACAGCCTCATAATGAGAACCAATTCAAGGGGTCTCTTACAATCTGATCCAAGAAGGATCCCCTAGGAGCCAAGCTCTTCTAGTATCTCGATTTCCTCGATTTCGTTCCCTTCTTTGCGCAGATTCAGTATCGCGACCTCATAGGCTCGCAAGACATCAGTCTTGGAGACAAATCCAACCATCAATGAGGGGTCCTGTGGATCGACAACGACTGCATGCCCCTCATCACGCTCCATCATCGCATGAAGTACTGAATCTACACTGCATTCAGGATCAAGCTTCAAGAAGGATGTATTCATCAGATCCTTGACAAGTAAAAGAGTACCATCCTCTTTTCGTTGCTTCTTGATATCTTCAACAACAAGACAGCCCAACGCATGACCTGACTCATCCACAACAGGGAACTTTGTGTGGGTCGATTCTGTCATGATGTCGTAGACCTCTGAAACCGTCATAGTGGGAGAGAGGATAGTAGGAGATTTTGTCATGATCTCGGAGATCTTTACTGCTTTCAAGGCTCCAATATAGAATCCCTTCCCGAGCTGGGTCCCTCTTCGACTCAGCTTCAACGTGTAGATGCTATCCTCCTCGATACTAGATGAAACGAAGAAGGCTGTCGATACAGCGATCATCAGCGGAAGAATCATTGCATAGTCCAGAGTCATCTCCATTATTATCACTATACAGGTGATTGGAGCCCTGCCAGTTCCTGCGAATAATGCTGCCATTCCCACGAGAACGTAGGCCATGGGGTTTGGAACAGACCCTGGAAAGACGATATTGAACACCTGACCAAAGGCACCACCTAGTGCAGCACCTATGAAGAGGGTAGGAGCGAATACACCTCCTGAGCCTCCAGATCCCAATGTGAAAGAGGTGGCGAATATCTTCAGTACTCCAAATACCAATAGGGCAAGAAGAGACGCTTGCCCAATCAGAGCAGCATCTATGAATGGATACCCCACCCCCATTATTGCAGGATAGAACAAATCAGTTGAGTCATAGACTCCACTGTAGCTGGAGATGTTTTCAACCCATAGCGCCAAGAACGCCAGGATGCCGGTCATAAGCCCTCCAAGTACTGGAAGCGCATATGGGGAGGTGCGAATCTTCTCGAATTGGTCCTCTATGAGATAGAAACCACGCATCCAAATCACGCTAAGTAGACCAAGAAGGATCCCAAGTATGAGATACAGAACAAGCTCAGGATAGGTTGCCAGAACGAATTGTGGTGCGTGGAAACTTATAGACGGCCCTAAAAGTATTCCAACAACTGCGGTCGCAACAACTGAAGATAGGATTACAGGTATGATAGAGTAGCCTAAGACACCACCTGCGACAACCTCGATACCGAAAAGGGTCCCACCCAAGGGTGCATTGAATGTAGCGGCGATGCCAGAAGACATTCCACATATGACAAGGGTCTTTGTTCCAGTCTTCCCCAGTTTCAAGACCGAGGCCATGCTTGAGCCGACTCCGGCTCCAATCTGGGCGATAGGTCCTTCTCGACCGCATGAACCACCGGAGCCAATGCATATCGACGATGCAAGAGCCTTGAGTAGAGGAACTCGAAGTCGCATCTCACCAGAATGTAGATGATAAGCCTCTATCACCTCAGGAACACCGTGGCCTTTCGCTTCTGGTGCATATCTAACTGTAATTGCCCCAACAAGAATTCCTCCAATGGCTGGAATCAATATCCAACCCCATACTCCAAGTATTTGAGGAATTATCACAAACATAAGTCCCATTCCAAAGATTAGGTATCTGAATCCGACAGCAACCAGACCGGACACGACTCCGACAGCTGCTCCTAAGAGATATGATAGGAGACGTTGATTTCCTGTTAATCGATGCTTGGCTCTGGTTATTATGGAACACGACTGATTCACTATCATATGCCTTCTGCTAAGAAACAATTACTTCGGCCCTAAATTTTGGTCTTAAAAAAGCTACCATCAACGGAATTCTCAAACAGCATATCTTAGAAAAAGCATGGTGCGGCCACCGGGATTTGAACCCGGCTCGGTACCTTGGAAGGGTACTATCCTAAACCAGGCTAGACTATGGCCGCTGCTTTTTCTGCAAATCGTAGTTGTGATTTAAGGATATTGGAGAGTACTATGGAAAGAATGTGTCATTTGCCATACCGTTTTGCGATGACATCATGCTTGAGAGAATAGCACCAGAGGATCTCGTTGCAAACATGCCAGGCCATCATGACCTCAGAGTCCAGCTCAATATGATGTTTGAACAGGTCTCGTGCAGTACTCTGAAAGTCACCATGGGGGAATGCTCCAACACCGAGAATGACTGGAATCCTTGAGTCGGAAGGTAGGAGATCTATCAGCGACTTCATACTTGTCTGAATGCCACCTTCTACTGCAAGTAGGGTAAGGCTTTCACCAGTCGTTGATCGTATCTCTCTAAGAAGGGTGTCAAGGGTCTTGTTCGTGACCTTCAGTAGCGCAGTCCCAGAAGGAGGCACCTGACCGGTGAGAAGAAGCTGTTCCATGAGACCCACGAATCGATCATAGTTCCTAGGCACACGCACCTCTTGATTCACTTCTATGATACGTCCATCATAGAGGTGAATGTGAAGAGAGAGCAGACCTTCTTTACACAAGGGAGTCTCAAGGATGGATTGTAGACAGAAGAAAAGGATGTCAGGTCTCCCTCGACGATTCCCATCCTGTAGCTGGGTCATAGCCTGTCCATGATAGGATTGATCCAACAGCAATTCATTTGGCCGCTTCTTTCTGCGATAGGCGTGCTTTTGGATATCCTTCTTTGCAGTTATCTCTGAAGGAACCAACTCAAGAGCAGTTTCAAGGAGGACTATATGAAGCATGGAATTGACCTATCACCAGTTCCACTGCGAACAATTTAAGCGATGTGACTGTTCCTTGAAGGTGGGTCACAACTCGTGAAGAAACGAAGAAAGCCAAAGAAACAGGTTAGAAGCCTAGCGAGTGCTAGGATTGAACATCTTTGGGAGCAATCCAGATACGTCGCATCAGAACGGCCTGACCGGGCAAGACTGTGGATGTCGAGTGCAAGGAAAATAGCTCAGAAGGCGAGAATGAAGATCCCAAGTGATATCTCCAGATCTATTTGCAAGGAGTGTGGTACGGTCTGGATCCCGGGTAACAATTGCCGTGTTCGCGTTCGCAATAATCGATCAACGCATATGACAGTGACCTGTCTTGTTTGTGGGAACGTACGCAGATTTCCGGTCATAAAGCAAGGTTGATTAACCACAACACGGGGAGTTTGCTTGATTTATGATGACACCCGCTCAGCCAGATTCCTCAAAAATTTCAGATGCATGGAATGAGCCAGCCTTGATCCAGATAGGAAAAGGCGGCATCTCAGAGGGCATCATCGCTGAAGCTAAGCGCATCATAAAACGTCACAAGTATGTGAAGGTCAAACTCCTCAGGAGTACTGGTGCAGACAAGTATACGAAACGTGGTATCTTTGAAGAGCTATGTCAAAAGATTGGAGCGACCCTTGTAGGAATTCGTGGAAACACAGCAGTCATCTACAGGCTCCGAAAATAGTCGTTTGAAGCAGAAATTACACCGGAACAAACTTCGGGTTCTAACGATAATCTTTTATGGACACTCTTGTCGATGAAGCCAGCCTTCTGAGGTAGGCAATCGCCCTAGTTAGGGTTCGATATCCTTCCCTCAATAGATATGGTGAAAACAATGCCCACAGTTTATGATATTCCAGCCAACATCTTGATACGGCGCCTCGCCCAGGAACTGAAGAGTCGAGAACAGATTCAGGCACCTGAGTGGGCAGACTATGTCAAGACCGGTGCTCATAAAGAACGAGCTCCGGATGAACCAGATTGGTGGTACACTCGATGTGCTAGTATTCTTAGAAAGATCTACATGAGAGGTCCAATTGGAACTGAGAAGCTAAGAATTCAGTATGGTGGCCGCAAGAGGCGCGGTGGTGAACCAAATCGATTCGCTCGAGGAAGTGGTGCTATCGTACGAACTGCTCTACAGCAGTTGGAAAGGGCTGGATTCGTCAAGAAACGCGGAAGCAAGGGCAGAGAGATGACGAGCGCAGGCAAGTCATACATGGACAGGGTTTCAGCTAATCTAAAGAAGGAACTAGCGAAGGCAATTCCAGAACTTGAGAGATACTCCTAATCGATCAGCTTTGGGTGATGTCAGTGAGTGATGATGAGCTAGATGCCATTCGTCAGAGAAAGCTTGCTGAAATACAACAGCAGGCAGCTGAGGAACAAATAGCCGAACAACAATCGGCTGAGGCAAACGCACAGAAGGAGGCAATCCTTCGACAGATACTCACTCCTGAGGCAAGACAGCGCCTGACAAACATCAGGATGGTCAAGCCCCAAATGGCTGAGCAGATAGAGATCCAGCTCATTCAGCTGGCCAGTTCCGGAAGACTTCGGTCAAGAGTAACAGATGAACAATTGAAATCGCTCCTCCAACAGATACAGGGGAAAGAGCGAGAGCGCAAAGTAAAATTCAGATAATAGCTGCGAAAGGTGAAGAATATGGCAAGAAATAAGCCTCTAGGTAAGAAACTCAGAATGGCTCGGGCAATGAAGAGCAACAGTAGCGTGCCTACATGGGCTGTAGTTAAGACTAAGGGAAAGGTACGTAGAACTCCATCGCAGCGAAACTGGCGCCAGACAAAGCTAAAGCCATAGTAGGTGAATGAATCATGGCAAAAGACAAGAAGAAAGATGCACCAATCTCCGATGATGAACCAGAGATAGAAGAGATTGACGAAGACGAGATTGAAGAGGCTAAGAATGTCGAAGTTGACAAAGCGCCAGAGGCAGCTCCAGTTGAAGAAGTTGTTGAAGAAGAAGAGATCATCGATGAACGTATCTACACTGTCCCACTGAGAAAGGCGTACTGGACAGGTAGCAGGCTCAAGAGAGCGAACCGTTCAGTTAGGATTCTTAGAGAGTTTGTCGAAAGGCACATGAAGCCAGAGGAAGTTCTAATCCAACCAGAGGTCAACGAGATCATCTGGGCGAGGGGTATCCAAAAGCCACCTCGAAGGATTCGTATCCGAGCGACCAAGAACGATGAGAATCTTGTGCGCGTATATCTAGCGGAGGGATAGCCTACGACAATCGCCCGAACGGACTTCGAGGGCGATATCAATGTGGGAGCCTTCGGAGTAGTTACCGATAGCTTCGTGTTTATCAGCCCGAATATGTCAGAGAAGGGTCTAGACTCTATAGAACGTACATTCAATCTACCACTTATCCAGTCCACCATCGCTACGATGGATACATTGGGACTAGTTTCTGCAGCGAATTCGAATGGTGTGCTTGTTCCCTACACAACAGCAGATGAGGAACTGGCGAACATCAAGAGTAGCTCTGAGGTCAAGGTAGATTGGATCGATAGCAAGATGACCGCCCTAGGAAACATTATCCTAGCGAATGACCATGGAGCGCTATGTCACCCTGAATTTGATCGCAAGGCACGTGATACAATAGCTGACGTCCTTGATGTCGAGGTGGTTCCAGGCACAATTGCTAAGTTGCCAATAGTTGGCGCAAATGCGATTGTCACTAACAGAGGTGCAGTCATACATCCTATGGCGACCTCTCAAGAAATAGAGTTGCTAGCACAGCTGTTAAAAGTAGAAGTCGAGGTGGGTACTGTGAACAGAGGCAGTCCTTACACAAGTCTTGGTGTGTTGGCAAATATAGATGGGATGATTGCAGGTTCAGACACCACAGGTGTAGAACTGGCACATATCTCTCAAGTGTTAGGATTCGTATAACCAAAGGTGAAAATGATGAGTACCAAGGTATGGAGAGCAACTGGTGATTACTTGAAGAAGAAGAAGAAATTCCTATTCACAAAGGAACTTCTAGCTGATAAAGAAGCCCACGTAAAAGAGAAGATCTATTCCGAGATTGGCAGCAAGCATAAAGTCCAGAGACGATACATAAGCTTCTCTGAGATTGCAGAGATTCAGCCTGAAGAGGTCACAAACCTAGATCTTAGACGACTATTGGGCGTGGAGCTTGAGATCTAATGTCTGAGAATCTCATGCAGAGACTATTGTACCAGCAACGAGCTCTAGAAGAACGTATTGCAGAATTAGAGACCACCATAGGAATGCTTCAGGATACCTTGGGAAGTTATATCTCCAGTAAGCAAGTTCTCGAAGAGCTTGCTACAAGAGAAGCTGGGGAGCAAATGCTCATCAATATTGGTGGCGCTATCTTTGTCGAGGCGAAAGTTGTCAGCAATGACAAGGTAGTCAGAGGGATAGGTAGTGGTATCCGTGTTGAGCAGTCCCTTGAGGACGCGAAGACCAATATTTCTCAAAGAGTTGAAGAGCTTACCGAGTATCTGTCAAAGCTCCGTCAGGAGTATCAGACCACAGTAAACCAAGCAGCTATGGTCAATCAGCAGGCTCAACAAATACTTGCTCAAGCCCAAGCTCAAGCAAGACCAAAACCACCGGAGGAATAGTCCATTGTTCGAGAAGCTTCGCGGAGCCCTCGACGTTGCCATAACCAAAGCAACAACCAAGGAATTGACCGAGAAGAACCTCTCAGATGCAGTATGGAATCTCCAACTCGTACTCATCCAGAACGATGTAGCTGTAGAGGTCGCTGAGCACATCTGTGAGCTGACAAAGAACAAGATTCTAGGACAGCGAACGGGAAGGCTTGAGAGCACAGCAAAGCTGTTCCGGAGTTATCTCGCTGAATCTGTTTCCGAAGTCCTTACGCCAAAGCAACCGCTTGATTTACTGGATTTCATTTCTAAGAAGAAGGCCGATGGGGAAACGACAACAATAATGCTTGTTGGCGTGAATGGCACTGGAAAGACAACTACCCTGGCCAAGATTGCACATCTGCTCAAGAAAAATAACTTCAGTATAGTCATTGCAGCAGGTGATACATATCGTGCAGGAAGCATTGAGCAATTGCAGAAGCATGCTGATGCTCTGGGGTTGCGTGTGATAAAGCAGGGGTATGGCTCAGATGCCGCTGCCGTAGCATATGATGCAGTTGCACATGCAAAGGCCAAGCATATTGACGTTGTACTCATTGATACTGCAGGAAGAATGCAAAGCAACAAGAATCTCATCAATGAGATGAAGAAGATTGCACGAGTTGCAGAGCCCGACATCAAGCTGTTCATCGGAGATGCTTTGGCTGGTAATGATGCATTGTCACAGGCAAAGGAGTTCCATGAAGCGATTGAGATAGATGGTGCAATTCTCACAAAGATTGACGCAGACCCATCTGGTGGCGCTGCGCTTTCCATCACGTTCGTTACTGGCAGACCCATTGTGTACGTTGGTGTTGGACAGACCTACGATGACCTGAAAAAGTTCGATCCAGAGTGGTTCACAAGCAGATTGGTTGAGAACTGATTATAACGGCACTCTTATTACGAAGTGGCAGCCAGCAGGGCACTATACCCATCTAGAGGTGTCTGTTGTGAGTCTAAGAGGCAGAAACTTCGTTGATCTATCAGATTTTGAAAGATTTGAATTAAGGAGAATATTGGATACTGCACATGATTTGAAGAGGAAGCAGAAGCGAGGGGAACCACATGAGCTTCTCAAAGGCAAATCGCTTGCAATGATATTTATGAAATCATCCACTCGAACTAGAGTTTCTTTCGAAGTAGGTATGACACAACTAGGTGGTCATGCACTCTACCTAGAAACTGGCGGAACTCAGTTAGGGAGAGGTGAAACAATTGGAGATACCGCTCAAGTCTTGAGTAGGTATTGTGATGCTATCATGGCACGTGTCTTCGGACATCAAGATATCACTGATCTTGCAAAGTATTCGACAGTACCGGTCATCAACGGATTGTCCGATTTGCTCCATCCCTGTCAGATTATGGCAGATATGCAAACGATTGAAGAACACAAGGGAAAGCTTGAGGGTCTAAAGATCACCTATGTCGGAGATTCGAATAATGTGAGCAACTCGATAATGCAGGGATGCACGATTATGGGAATGGATGTAACCATCGGGTCACCGAAAGGATATACTCCGGTTGAGAGTATAATGAAGAAGGCATCAGTTCTCAGTAAGCGATACAAGACAACCTTGGAAGTTGTGCATGATCCGAAAGAAGCTGTCAAAAACGCAGATGTCATCTATACTGATACATTTTTCAGTATGGGACAAGAACGTGATAAGGCAAAAGAAGATGCTCTCATGCCATTCCAAGTCAATCGAGCGCTTGTGGAAGCTGCGAAGGATGATGTCATCGTCATGCATTGTCTTCCCGCTCACAGAGATGAGGAGCTGACTTCGGAGGTCATGGATGGTCGGCATAGTGTCGTCTTCGATCAAGCAGAGAATCGTTTACATGCACAAAAGGGCATTATGGCGTTACTCGTATAGGTGAAGAAGGATTGTCTGTAGAGGTTGTTTCCATAGGTAGAACGAATATAGACATCGTGATGAATGTCAAGGAGCTACCAAAGCCAAATGAACATGTATTCAGCGAGCAGTCCTCATTTTCGTTTGGAGGGTCAGCCGCGAATTTTGCAGCGCAATCAGCAAAACTAGGAGTTAAAACTGGCCTGATAAGCTGCGTTGGAACCGACCTCTACGGACAACTTGCTTTGAAGAACCTTCAAGATATTGGCGTTGACTCAAAGGCAATCCTGATTTTGGATAACCAACCTACGGGGCTATTCTTCCTTGCGCAGACACCGAGTAAGGAAAGTGTCATCTTTGCTGAACCGGGCGCAAATAGATTTCTGGAGAGGCATGTGATTGATGACGAGTACCTCCATAGAGCAAGGACTATCCATATTGCAGGAGGATATCCCATGCTTATGCCACGAGTCATTGAGTTTGCAACCACAAACGGGATGGTTGTATCGATTGACCCGGGTAGAGCGTCAGAGGGTGTCGATTTCAAGAAGATTCTGCGAAGTACTGATCTCCTGTTTGTAAACGAATCTGAACTGCAAGCATACTTTGGCATATCTTCTTCTGAAAAGGACCTTCGGATGTTCGCGAAGACATTTCCGGGTATTGTGGTTGTAAAGATGGGAAATCAGGGATCCATTGCAACTGACGGGTTCGAATATATCACCTCGCCTATCTTCGAAGTACCTGTAGTAGACACGCTTGGAGCGGGAGATTCATTCGCTGCAGCTTTTGTTACAGCGTGGACCAGATCTGAGAACATCACACAGGCATTGAATTTCGCTAATGCTGCCGCCGCTCAGACAATAAAGGTCCAAGGCGCTCAAAACGGCCAACCGAGCCTTCAGGAGGTGGCCAGTCTGCTCAAGGTACATGATATTGACATTCATAGCATACTTCGAACCTTTCGGGACAAAAGGTAGAGCAAGTTTCACACCGACCTAGTATTACCCACGTAGTATTGGAGTTTTTGTTAGTATAATACACACATGAGATGTCAAGATACTAGAAGGTGTGAAAAATTCATCCGCTATTAGAAGAAGTTCTCAAAAGTTCAGCAGGAACCAAGCGAAATATGCCCGGAGTCGCATCTAAGGGACCTGGAAAGAACGAGATATCTGATGAAGAACTTGCAGACCTGCTCGAATCAGTAAGTGCAAGAATACTTGTCGTCGGAATTGGAGGAGCTGGAAACAATGCGATTACGCGCCTTATGGAAGTTGGCGTCGAAGGCGCGGAAACTCTAGCGGTTAATACTGATGCACAAGATCTTTACTTCTGCAACGCCCAACACAAGCTTCTCCTTGGAAAGGAAACATGTGGAGGCCTTGGAGCAGGTAACAACCCAGATATAGGTGAGAGCGCAGCATTGGAAACATACGAGACAATCAAAGATGTTGTCAAGGCGGATTTAGTGTTCATCACTGCGGGTATGGGTGGAGGCACAGGCACAGGAGCTGCTGCGCATGTGGCAAAAGCAGCGAAGGAGAATGGAGCTCTAACCGTGGCTATTGTTTGTCTTCCCTTTGAGGTCGAGGGATCGACTAGGAAGAAGAATGCTCGACGTGGGTTGAATGCTCTCATGGAGCATGTTGATACTCTCATTGCCATTCCTAATGAGAAGCTATTAGAAATCGCTCCGGATCTATCAATGCCTGAAGCATTCATGGTAGCTGATGAGGTTCTTGTTCGAGCCGTCAAGGGCATCGCAGAACTGATCTCAAAACCAGGACTTGTTAATCTTGACTTTGCCGATGTACGAACGACAATGCGAAATGGTGGAGTGTCAATCATCGCACTTGGCGAGGGTCAGGGTGCAGAGCGGGCAGAAGAGGCTGTCTATAATGCACTACGTAATCCTCTCATTGACGTGTCCATTGAGAATGCTCGAAATATCCTTGTCAATGTAAGCGGCAGTTCTGATCTTCAGCTTATGGAGGCAAAACGTGTCGTCGAGCTTGTCACAGAGCAGGCAAACCCAGATGCGGAAGTCATCTACGGTGCACTAATCGTTCCCGAACTGGAAGACCGCCTTCGCGTCACGATAATTGCATCTGGAGTGAGCTCTCCATACGTATTTGACGCGACGACCGAACCAGTATCGCCCCTAGTAGATGATCTGAAGAGTGATCTTGGCATTACCAAACTAAGTTAGTACATTCTTGGTTACTCAGCAAGGGTTAAAAGCAGACCATTGCTGAGTCCTTTTCATTCGATAAACTGTGAATCTAACACAGTTTGAAATAGGAATGTGAACCATCAATGGGTATCGGCGGTTTCATCAAAGAGAGCAGACGTATACTGAAGCTAGCAACAAAACCAGCAAGAGGCGAGCTTTGGATGAGCACCAAGGTAAGCTTGATTGCTATGTTTGCAGTCGGTATGCTGAGCTTCATCATCCAAATCATCATGACCCTCATTACCTCAGGATGGGGTATATCCTAGGGGATTGAGAGTAACATTCGGAGGCCTTAGTTTGCAGGCAAGAACCAGTATCTATGCAGTTAGAACAACTATTGGACAGGAAAGGGGCGTAACAGACCTGATCACAACCGCAGTCATAGGTGAGACTGATGTCTATGCATGTCCATGGTGTGCAGAAGAATTCCCAACGCAGAAGGATACTAAGACCCATATGAAGTCCTGCAAGAAGGCTAAGAAGACCGGTGAGCCAAAATTCGTTTCAAGGAACCAGCTGCTCGGACGCGTAAAGGCAATTCTGGTACCTGAAACACTGCGAGGGTACGTGTTCTTAGAGACCCTGGAGTTCAGGGACGTGGAGATTGCGATCTCTGGCGTACCACATGTTCGAGGTAGAGTTGGTGGAAAGGTGTCTTTCGATGAGATAGACAAGTTCCTTGTGCCACCACCAGCTGCAGAAGGACTTGGTACTGGTGATGTTGTCGAGCTAACCTCGGGTCCATTCAAAGGGGAAAGAGCCAGAATCACTCGTGTTGACTCGGCAAAGGAAGAACTCATCGTTGAACTCCTCGATAGTCCACACACTATTCCACTTAGGACTCATGCCGACTTCGTTAAGATAGTCGAGAAGGCAAAGAAAGAGGTCGTCATGGAAGAGCCTGAGGAAGAAGAAGACGATGTCCTACGCAAAAGGGACTTTGATGAGGATGAAGAGGAAGACGAGGATTCATTCTGGTCACATGACTAGATATCATGGCTTCTGACCTATGGTAATCGTACGATTAGTGATCTCTTGTTCATGGATGTGGGATATCTCTTCTGCATCTGCATTTTCAATCTGATCGAAGTATGCAAGGATGGTATCATAGGCATCATCTATCCGGTCCTTATTCAGCCCAGCAGAAACCATTACCTCAACTTTCTCATCCCGTTCATCTAGAAAGAGCTTCTTCCGCTTGGAAATCCACTTCTTCCTGTGGTCAAAATCAAACCTTGCATCAGACAATGTGAAGACAGAACACCATCCATAACAGGTGATGTTCGTCAGACCTATCTTCTCAAAGAATTGTGGATATGAATAAGTGAAGGGATTTCTTCCTTCTGATAATTCTAGGGCTTTGGAGCGCTCAATCGATACGATTCGAGAATACTCCTTCAACACATCGAATGCTTTCCTAAGATTTTCATGGGGCAGGATATGTCTATACCCAGAAGTTGGCTCAATGCAAACAACGAATCCACCGGGTTTCACGGCATTTGTCATTTGTATCAATCCGACCATAGGATCTGGAAGGTTATGAATGACGATGTGCGAGATTGCCATGTCAAAGGTCTCAGGAGTGATATCGCAGGTTTCCAAAGGAGATGTCAAAATCTCTAAATCTGGAAACTTTGAATGGAGTGCGGACCTTAGGAATGGATCAGGTTCAAGACAGGTAATTGATCTTTGAGGATAAAGAAAACGAAGCTTTCCAGTAAAATAGCCACTCCCTGAACCTACTTCCAAAATCCTTCCTTCACGAGGGATAGTAGGTAACCATTTCATGAACATTTCTGCGGCATAGGAATCATACTCAAAATGACGACCTACATCCATTTCGCTGGCAGACTGCAATTTACTCCAGTTAAAGGGCAATTCGGACACGAGCTTTCGCCTCAATTCTAAGAGGGTGTTTCAAACTTAAGCTTACTTGATAAACGTGACCAGTCCGTAAGTCTTTTAAAACAATCAATCGCGATTGCATTTACTCCTTAATATGACATGGAGCTAGACTGCCATGTCTGGGGAAAGAAAAGTGACAGTGTATGCAGGAGACCGATAGGTCCGCAGTCTAGTTTTGTCCTCAAGGTCGCCATAATCGTATTGTCAGTGTACATTGCGATTGTACTGCATCGGGAGTCGTGAAGAAAATGAGTGAAAAAATAACAGTTAGCGCTCTTGTCGAAGGTGGTAAGGCCTCAGGAGGTCCACCAATCGGCCCAGCACTTGGTCCAACGGGAGTTAATATCTTCCAAGTCGTCACCAAGATCAACGAGGAGACCCAGCCCTATGCAGGACTAAAAGTCCCCGTTGAGATCATTGTTGACCAAGAAACCAAACAATTCGAAATCGTTGTCGGTATCCCACCAACAAGCGCTCTTATCCTGAAAGAGGTTGGATCGTCCAAAGGCTCAGGTGAGCCAAATACCAAAATTGTGGGAAATCTCTCAATTGATCAATTGAAAGCTGTTGCCAAGGCTAAATCAGGAGACCTGTCAGCTTTGACTATGAAGACTGCTGTAATGATAATTTCCGGTACATGTGTTTCAATGGGAGTCACCATTGAAGGAAAAGCAGCCAAGGATTTCCAAAAGGAGATTCGCGAGGGTGCTTGGGATACACAGCTGGATGAGCCACTAAGGGAGGCATAAATCGATGTCATATGATGTAGATGCAATTGAAGCCACAGTGGCAGAAGCCAGAGCGAAGGGTACTGAGAGAGGGATCAAATTCGAGCAGAGCTTTGATCTTGCAATCAACTTTCGAAAGAAGGAATTGGATGTTTCAAAGCCCGAGAACAGACTCAATCAAGAGCTCATCCTGCCCAATGTACTATTCCCACCAGCAACGGTATGTGCCTTTGGTGATGGAGATTTTGCAGAGAATGCAAAAGCGGCAGGTGTTCAACATGTGGTATCAAAGGACGAGATTGCAAAGCTTGCCGATGAGAAGAAACAAGGAAAGAATCTTGCAAAGAGCTATGATTTCTTCATCGCAGCAACAGATGCGATGCCATTGGTAGGTAGATATCTCGGTCAGGCCCTCGGTCCCCGAGGAAAGATGCCAAGACCCTTTCCACCACAGGCGGATCTCGGACCCATAGTTGGTCAATACCAGCGTACTGTGAGAATCAGAATGCGAAATACCCCGACATTCCATGTAAAAGTGGGTCATGTCACGATGGGGGACAAGGAAATTGCGGGCAACATTGTCGCGGTGCTTGACTTTGTGAGGAGCAAGGAGTTCTTCGACAGAATAGGCAGCGTGGTGCTAAAGACCACGATGGGACCGTCAGTACAGTTGTCCTACTAGAGGTGAAGATGGATGAGTACATATGAACGCCATATCCCACAATGGAAGATTGACCGAGTAGAGGAACTCTCAAAGACTATCAAGAATAGTGTGATGGTCGGTCTTGTCAATGTTGAGGGAGTTGGGGCAAAGCAGCTCGATGGTATCAGAACCAGTCTGAGAGGCTCTGCCAACATAAAGATGGCTCGAAACACACTGATGATTAGAGCGATAGATGATTCCAAACTCAAAGGGATTGACGACCTCAAGAAATATGTCAGAGGTCCTATAGCCTTTATCTTCAGTGACCAAGATCCATTTGTCCTGAGTAAGTTCCTTAGCGAAAACAAGACCTCAGCTCCTGCGAAAGGTGGACAGGTAGCTCCGAAGGATATCATCGTACCAGCCATGAACACTGGTGTTGCACCAGGTCCGTTCATCAGCGAGCTTGCAGCCCTCAAGATACCCTCTAGAGTAAAGGGTGGTGTCATTCATGTTGTAGAGGAAACTGTAGCTGTGAAGGCTGGTGACACGATCTCGAACGCCATGGCTCAAATGCTTGCAAGACTTGGAATTGAGCCAATGGAGCTACAGCTAAAACTTGTCGCAGCCTATACTGAAGGTACAGTAATGACCGCAGATAGCTTCGCTGTAGATCTTGACAGTCTATTCCAGAACTTCATCGCAGGTCACCAATTCGCAGTCAATCTTTCAGTGAATACTGGATATCCAACAGCAGAAACAATCCCATTGATCATTGCAAAGGCCAATATGGAAGCAAAGAGCTTGGCTCTCAATGTTGGGTTCTTCTCACCAGACCTACTCAACGAGTTCCTGGCAAAAGCAAACTCGGAAGCATTCGCATTAGCAGCAGTTGTTTCAGAGAAAGATCCAGATGCAATACCCTCTGACGTCCTAAGTCAGGTCAAGGCCGCGGCGGCAGCAGCTTCAACAGCTGCAACAACAACCGCAGCAGCCGATGACAAGCCGGAGGAGGAAGAGGAGGAAGAAGAAGAAGAAGCCGTTGCAGGTCTAGGAGGCCTGTTTGGTTAGATATAAAGAGGTAACAAAAATGGAGTACGTATACGCAGCACTTCTGCTCCACAAAGCAGGCAAAGAGCTAAAGGCGAAGGCCATCGAGGATGTTCTCACCGCAGCAGGTGTGACTCCTGACAAGGGTAGAGTCAAGGCTTTACTTGCAGCACTCGAAGGCGTTGATATTGATGAGGCTCTGAAAAGCGCCGCAGCAATGCCTGTAGCCGTAGCACCCGTAGCTGGTGGCGCAGCCGCAGCAGCACCTGCAGCAGAAGCGAAGAAAGTAGAAGAAGAAGAGAAAGAAGAAGAAGAAGTCGCAGGACTTGGAAGCCTATTCGGTTAGTTCCACCTCGACCTCAACTTGACATTTCTCATAGAAACCTTGGACAGATGGGTCGCGAGCCTGTCTGTCCACTGATACTATTTTTTGAAGTTGTAATCCACAATGATTTCTAGTTCAGTTTCAAAACTCAGCATAATTGCAAGAAGTGGAGTGAAAGGCAGAGGCAGGACCATAAACTCATGCGAATTGAGAGCAAAAGGGAGAATCATGACTATTTGAAAGAGCATCGAAACCAATGCGAGAAGTATTGGCAGTGCCAATGAGCGTTTCTTTGGTCTGGTCGCTGCATATTGAAATTGATGGACTATCAGTAGATTCAGGAGAAAAGGGATACACATGCAGGACAGAACCAATGCTGGAGAGAATGGCATATAATCTGTACCTATGAAGATGAGAGGCTTTCCCCCACTAGAGGCGTATGAGGGAGTTGGCAGGATGGAAACAGGACCAAACCAGAAAATGAGGGCTGCAAACGAACCAAGGTTCCAATAGTCAGCTAGGATAACGTATGTTTGGGGTAGTAAAAAAGTGCAAAGGAGAAGTACATGTTTCTTCTCCAGTTCGAACCGCCCAGCTAGTGAATCAAACATGCATTACATAAGGAGTACAGGAACATATTCATAGATTGATAGTAATGTGATTGTACTAAAACCCTATTCAAATCCCTCAATGAGATCGAATTCTTGTAGAGTCCTAAGACATTCCACTGTTTTCTTACCAGCCCATTCCTTTTCTGCCATAGGCCACATGTCCTCATATTGACCCCAATGCCATGTTGGCCACCATCCACCATCATCAGCCTGTTTTTCTATCTCTTGTTCTAAGTAGCTCCTCACAATATCTGGCGCAACCTGTATGAGGAGCGAGTCATGATGCGGCGCAAGCCAGTAGATTTTGATTTCCCCAAGACGCTCCTGTGGCAATGGAAGCATACTCTGGAAGCTAGTAAGAATAGTTTCCTTGGCGATCGACCGCAGTGGCTCAGGGAAGAATTCATAGGCGCGCTCCCAACACATGATATTGTACAACCAGCTTCCGATAATCTTGTGCTCCTCAAGATATTCTCTGATATTATGATTGATGCTCTCAAGAAGCTCAGGGGACACATATATTGAATACTTATTCAGGTATCCAGCTATTTCAGCTGAAGGATTTGCCCATTCCACTCCTTCTGGGCGAGCCATACCTCGAAAGTGCCACCAAGGAGCATGAGGTTCATCATTGACCTCCTCAAAGGTAGCTGGCCAGAATCCGAGCTCAGAGCTGTAGGTTGAGATCAAGTATGCGACTGCGGATTTGATCATTGGATGTTCAGATGGGCCATCTATATCTTGATAGTATTGTATACCCACGGATGTCGCCATTGGAGAGGAAGCCTTTAGTCGGAAGTCGGGTTCAATTCCATGTCCGAAACCACCATCCTTGTTCTGGTATTTGGAGAGTTCTTCCAATACAGCCTCTTGACCACCGTTCTCGAAATGAAATCTGAATAGGCTAACATCCAAGGGTCTTGCATGTTTCCTGATGAATTCACAGGCATCCTTGTACCTCGCTCTTGATAGCTTCATCATGTTTTCCTCAACTTCATTCTAGTCATTGGAGTCATATAGATGATTCTCATTATTAGTGAGTGATGAATCCAACAAACACAATAACCAGTTCAGCTGTGATTATCGTGTGAAAATCGTCTATCATCCAATGATGCTCGAAAGCTATGATCGAACACCAGCGGGAGCAGTGGGAAGACTGGAGTCAGCAGTACAACTCCTTTCAAAGAAGGCGGGGTATGAGTTTGTCGAGCCCAAGCCAGCAACGGATGAAGATATCATTCGCGCACATTCCTCCCGCCATATTGAAAGAATAAAGGCTGATAGTGATACCCGAAAGGAGGGGCTATTGGAGAAACTTGCTCGTCTTGCAGCAGGAGGCTCTATCCTTACAGGTGAGATTGCACTAGGCGGAAAGCCTGCCTTTGGACTGCTAAGACCTCCCGGACATCATGCTTCTCGAAGTAGCTACTGGGGCTTTTGCTATTACTCCAATATGGCAATTACAATTCTGAACTTGAAATCTAGAGGGCTCATCAAGTCTGCATTCGTGCTAGACTTCGATCTTCATGTAGGAGATGGAACAATAAACATCCTAGGAGAGAAGAAGGCATTCACGATTCACAATCCAAGTGGCAAAGGGGACGAATCATTCCTGAATGATATTCGCGCAGCTTTGAAGAAAGCTCCTGAATACGATATTATTGCGGCATCTGCAGGTTTTGATCAGTATGTCAATGACTGGGGGGGAAATATATCCACAGCAGGATTCAACGAGATAGGTCGAGTCATGCTAGAATTTGCAGAGGAAAGATGCGAAGGCAAGTGTTTTGGGATTCTTGAAGGAGGATATAACTTCGAGGACTTGGGGAAGAATGTACTTGCCTTCTGTGAAGGTCTTCAGGGTAAGTCCGTCAAATAGAACTCCAGCCTATTCGAGATTCAAGACCTCTTTTATCGCCTCACGATACACTTCGAATGCTCTTCTTCCCTCTGGAGACAATGTCAGCGTAGTACGAGGCTTCTTCTCGATGAATTCCTTCGTGACAATCACATATCCAGCAGCTTCGAGCTTTGAAACATGAGAAGAGAGATTTCCCCAGGTTAGATCAGTCTGTCTCATGAGATACACCATATCCGCACTTTCAACGACATAGAGTTGAGCAACTATCTTCAGGCGGGCGGGTTCATGTATCACTT
Source organism: Candidatus Thorarchaeota archaeon (assembly GCA_048884965.1). Taxonomy (GTDB): domain Archaea; phylum Asgardarchaeota; class Thorarchaeia; order Thorarchaeales; family Thorarchaeaceae; genus MP5-2226. The sequence goes on from JBHLQH010000008.1 coordinate 45,526, forward strand.
TGTCAATAGTCTGGTCTTCATCTTTGCTCAGTGCCTTCATCCTCCGGAGATTCAAGTATAGGATATGAGTGGGTGAAATAAAGGAACTTGAATATGCCACCGGTGCCCAGTATTGCTCCTAGAAGCAGACAGTAGATTAGAATGCCATCATAATAGTCAGCGGGAGGATAGGCTACGGAAAGAATCGCGATAGCTAGACCAAGAGAGGTCGTCAGGATTCCAAACAACCAATATAGCTTGGATCCTGTCTTCTCAACCAGGTAGCTGCTAGCTCCTAGCATCAGGAAGCCGAAGGTGAATGGAAAGATAATGACCCAATTAGCAAGGTTCAGTATATCACCAGTTAGCAATTGAACTGCGATTCCTGAAGTTAGGAGCATAAGCACTAGCAGAAGAATGAATGCTCCGAAGTTTAGGTCAGTTCCTTTAGTACGGAGTTTCACATAGCCCAATCTAGGATATGTATACCTCTGGCGAATCCCTTCCATCAGTTTTGGTAGGAACAGGATGTAGAAAACCACGTACATAGAGATAAAGACAGGATTTCGGAAGACTATAGCAGAGTAGAGAAAAATCAACCCGGCAAGTATCTCTGAAATGCCATCCTTCATGGAATCTCTCATAGCGTTCTGTTCGATTTTTGTAAGATCTTCGTCGTTCATTATCTATCACTTTATTCAAAGTACTCTGTAATGCAAAGTTCTTTGAAGAGATATAAATGTTCTTGCTTCAGCAATTATTCTTCAGGAGTTTATATTGTGAGGTGATGATGAAGCAGTGGTGAGATGCGTTGTTACCATACTTGCTTCAAAGTCCATTGACTGATTTCATAGCCCTTATCGCGGGATATTTCGCAGAGATTTGGGAGTTTCTGATATTCATTGGCAGGGTTTCAGGAATCATCGTTGTATTAGTAGGTGCCATCCTATGGTTCACTGAGGTGAACTCTGGAAGAGGGAAAGGATTGGTGGCAGGAGGGATATTACTATCGATCGTCGTTCAGTATTTTGTGATGTATCCGCCCACTTTTGCAGTCCTTTGATAGTAGTTTAAATCATCTTCTTCAGCACCACCTGATGAGTGGGTGCAATGGTTTCACACAGAACCGCACTCACCCCGAGGACGGGCGTCCTCGGCCACTACCTTTTGAGTGCCCTGCGGAAAGGTTTATGACTGAACTTGCCCGAGCAAAAACCCGCGGGCCCGTTGCCTAGTCTGGATAGGGCGCTAGCCTTCTAAGTTAGAGGTCGCGTGTTCGAATCACGCCGGGCCCACCACAATTCTACGGCTCTAATGACTGATATTTGATAATTGAACACTTTTTGCTTACATATGATTCAACGTAGCTGTAAGTAACTCTATAATGATGCTCGAAGATCTCCTCTCCTCGTAATAGAGGCAGCTCCGAACTCCATGTGATTCCTTCAGGGGCAATCAGAAAACCTGTTTCCATCAATTCATTGCACGATGGACAACGAGCAGAAGACATTGTGTGCAAGTCACTCTGCTGCGTTGTGGTATTCGAACTTGAACAGAATCCATAGCATAGACAGATGATTGTGCTAGCCAATATCCCGATAAGAATCATCATCGCTGATATCTCAGATGGTACTACCTGCACGGAAAAATGCAACCTCCCATCAGACGCTGGATGTTCGCATGAAGTAAGAAGTAATAATCACTTACACGGACCTTAAGCAATAGAGGTTATTCCTTGCAAACAGTTTTGTTGCTTCGTTCTTGTATTGACATATCAGAAAGGGAGATTATTGAGTAGATGACAGCTGATGACTTCGAATCCAGATCATATGAGCAGCAAACCACGCCGGAGTTGGAGAAACTCAAGACTCGGTCTAAGAATGGATGCGTTGCTGGTTGTCTACTGATGCTAAGCCCACTAGTATTTTTCGCGTTAGCATTCATCTTGCCACCAAGCCTGTTGAATCGGGTCTTTCTACCCGCCCTCATTGGATTCTTCGGACTTGCAATCGTCGGGGTTATTGTGCTTGGCCTATTTGCGATTGGATCAAATACGCTAGTCAGAGCCTATGAGATTCTCTTGGCACTAGGACCACCTGAGCCGCAGATAGGGAAGCGATATGTAGTAAGAGAACTAAATGATGTCTATATCATTGGGCACTCCTTAAGTGGAATGTTCTATTTCATTGCTTTCAGAGGACAAGCAGGACTCGCATCTACGTCGAAGATGAGAATCCCACAAGCATTATGGAAATGGGAGAAGAGAATTGAGGTTGGGAGTCACAATCTCTATAGACGAGAAGGTGTTTTCGCAGTACCTACTGAACGAGGAGATTTTCTATCAGGAGAAGGAGTACTCTATGCAGAGGCGTTCATACCAAGCAAGTACAACCTGATTGTACCAGACTTCAAAAAAGATGATCTGCTTGCTATCGTTGAGCGTGTATCAGAGGATGCAATGAACCCATCCTATGAGTAAGAGCCAATCTTACGAGAAGTCGATCCCATGTTTTATCCATTCAGGCAGAACACTATCAAGTTGCTGTTCAAGCTCGTGGATGTTTGTGTAGGAATCGATACCCTTGAGGCGTGTGGCACGCTTTGCACCGATTCCAGGGATTGCCTTCCACTGTGCCAAAGACGCTTCATTGGGTCTGAAGGGATAAGGCAGGACCTTGAGAGAACGAGGGCCATGATCTATGACAAGGACATCCCTTCGATCGGCAATTTCCTGACCAATTGGCAGGTGACAGAGTAGGGGATATGTTCCCAGTTGACGTAGGAGATAGCTGTTTCCTTCTTGTCGTTCAATAAAGAGAGACCTGAGGATTGTCCCAGGAGGCGCAACTCGTTTGATCATTTCCGTATCAATCTCTTGACGAACCTGCTCCTTATGTCTGAAGAAGAGGTTTCGTTTGAGCTTGGTTTTGGCACTTCCAAGTCGAGTGTCATCGAACCCTATGACTTGACGGATATTGATTCGTCTCACAATCAGTCCCTCATCTACGAGAGTCTTGAGGAATTCCATGTTATGATCGATTGTCCTTCTGGATTCACCAGGCAACCCGTATAGAAGATTAATGCCTGGAAGAAGATGTGGTAGACCCCATAGATCTCTCTCGCCACCCACTTCATTCAGAAGACGTACTGCCTCCAAAATCTCTTCAGGTGATGCCTTCAGATTGTTTCGTTTTATGACTTCGGGGTCGAGTGACTCAGCACCAAAGGCTGCAACATCGCCCTCTGTGTGATATTTCATGATCACCTTGGCAACAGATTCGCTCCTCTCCGGATGCCTCGCAATGGTGCCTGGGTTCACGTTGTCGATATGGAGGACATCCAAGTCAGGCGCTACAACCCGAATCTTGGAAAACATCTCTTCAAGTGCGAGAGGATTGGGTGTTGGAAATTCCTCTTCTCCTATCTCCTTTGAGCCATACGTGAAGAGGTCTGCCTGCTTACCAATCCGGAAGGCACGAACTCCAAATTCGTAGAGTGCCTTGATCTCATTTGCAATATCATCTGCAGGTCTTTGCTGAGGTAATCCATAGAGAGGTTCCGTGCAGAATGAGCAACCTCCTGTGATGAACCTCGGACATCCTCTATAGGTTTCAATCTCAGCTATCAGATATCCTCGTTGGTGATTGGGATGCTGCAGAGCAACTCGAGCCCCAGTGACTGCGTACTCGTTGATTTGAGCGGGTGTGGCTGATTGAATGTCAGATGTTGCAACATGCTCTACAGACCAGTTCATGCTAGCAATCTGTGCCACCACCATCTCTGGGTCTCCAGGTAAGACATGAGTGATAGGTGGTGTGAGGTGCTCCGAACTCATGGCAAGTTTGCCTCCCTCCAAGCCGCATCCAAAATTCGCCCACGGGCCTACAAGGATTGAGGTGGTTGAGTCTAACCGAGGGTCTGAGAACAGGGTTCGTGCTTCTCGGACAGAGATGGGAGTACCGCCTATGTACTTGCCAGGGACAATCATTCCAGCAACGAGAATGACCAAATCACATGTACTCCATTTCTCTATCGCATGACCAAAGCTTCTCCGTACATGGTCGATGGTAGTGTATAGTATCTCAGCATGCGAGTCGTGTTTCCAAATGGCACCTGCTATGTACCGAGGGTACATGCTAAGATAAGGAGGGACACCTAGAACAGTAGGCTCGTCAACATATCCATCAACAATGGCAACACGGACCAAACTAATCCCACCCTGTCACATTATCATAGCCGGATTCAGGGATGTCTATGTAGCCTTCTTTAGTCTCATATCTTACGCCCTCACCTGTTGTTACGTACCCAATTTCATAGAGCGGTACTTTCTGCTGTTGGGCAATCTGTTGCGCAATCTCCCACTTCTCAGGTGGAATTGATAGGACCAGAATAAACTCCTCTCCGCCTTGCATGACAAAATGATATTCCATCACATAACTATTGCGCGCGAATTTCATAACCTCTGTTGAGATGGGCAGACTATCAAGGACGAACGCCACACCACTCTGTTTTGCCATTGTATGAAGCGTGATGCCAATGCCATCACTGCTGTCCATAGAGGCGTTGACTGCTCCTTCTTTTGCTAATGCATGGACGAACTCATGATGTATATGGGGATTCAGTACCGCAGCCAAAGCGTCGTATTTCAGCTGACCTTCAAGATTCTTTCCTCTCAACAAGTGCTCGAATGCAACAGCTGTCAGACCTAGCTCTCCCGTCACTGCCAGGATGTCATTAGGTTTGGCACCCCCACGGGTTACGATTTCATTGGAGGATGCAATGCCAATACCTACTCCAGTCAAGACGACATCAGCAGCAACACCAAAGTCACCACCGATGAAGGCGATACCATTCTTCATGCAGTACTGAGAGAAGCCACGTACGAGTTCCTCTGCTTCTTCAGACGGGTAGTCCTTGGGAATACACAAAGAGAGCATGGCTGCTTTGGGAAGGGCTCCTTTTGCAGCGACATCGCTAATCGTCATGACTGCGGTCTTCCGCCCTGCCTGAGCCGCGGTCATTTGAGGTAACCAGTCTGTCTTGCGTACGAAGGTATCCACATTGATGACAACATGCTCGTTGTCAGAGATGGGAATGTCAGAAGCATCTTCATCAAAGGCCAGAACGGACCCCTTAGCGACTTGAACTAGGCGTCTGATCCTTTGGAGGAACTCACGTTCGCCCATGTTTCCTTCTTCCATAGCTTTCAGCCTAGCACTATCATCTGGTCGAGCGAGATAAGTCTTTCACGCCAAGATTAGCTCTCTAGGAAGATGAGATATGGCAGAGCATGAGCAACATATTGGTCGACTTGACTCACGAGATCCCAATCACTATGGAAATCCTCAGCTGTGAGTCTCTTGTATACGGCCTCATTTATGCTTCTCAATAGAATTCTGAGGGAGCGGCGAACAAAGTAGGTTGCCCGATCACATATTAACAAGACCGTCAGTTCCCCTTGAGTTTCAAAGAGCAGAGTGCGATTCCTAGACTCTATGAGTTCCAATTGAGCATCTGTCTGCAGGGATTCTGACAACAGTGTAGAGATAGCAGTGACAGCCATGCTCATCAGATGCTCAGGGACCTTTGCACTCTCAAATCCCTTATTCTGAACCAATCGAGAGTAGACCGCGATTCCTGCTGCATTATAGAGAATCACATCATGTATTGGCACAGGCATTCGATAGAGGTAGTCTGGTTTACGGATGTAGATTGAAACGAGCAGGACAAGGCCAACGAAGGTGATGAGATCGCCTAGCTCGTAGAGGGATAGTCCATCCAAGGAGCTTAGATCAGTGTGATTTGCGATTGCTGTTGGAACGCTCCCAATTGTGAGGATGATGAGAGATATCCACTCGATATTGGCACCTCGTTCTCTTGTGAGGAGCCATCCGCGAAATGAAACATATGTTGCGAACGTGAATGTTAGCATCCGTGAGAGGTCGTGAGCCAAATCATTCACAGTCCCAAGACCGACTGAAGGGGATGAGGTGGTCAGAATGATGAAACTGGTCGAGAGGCCAATCCCAAGAAGCGCGCTCATAATCGCAAGCCGCTCCAAGCGAGGTGTGAGTCGAACGACCTGCTCGAAGTGCAGGTAGATACAGTACAGCATGAGAACATAAAAAACTCCGTTCACCAAGACAGAGACATTTGCTCCGAGGGGATTTCCGGATGGAAGGAATGGCTCGATTGCGAACAATGTCACTCCTATAAACCCAAAGATCAGTCCAAGGGAGAGTAGATGAGCTTGTCTGCTCTTCCGAATTGTCTGATAGATAAACAATGCAAGAAGTAATCCTAGTACGATGTCCAGTGCTATTAGAATAGCCTCAGCAGTTTCTATGACCTGCATAGCTTTCGACTCCTCTTATGTCAGCATCCCATTATACCAAGTGGATAGTTTTAGCAGTATTGTGTTTGGAGTAGGGTCGCGTTTCTTCATGTATATCTTTATTAGAAAATCCAAATCGATAGCGCTGTCAAGCCTCGGTGGCTTAGTGGTCATAGCGTCTGCTTCGTAAGCAGAATGCCGGGGGTTCGAAAATACACGGGATTTCCTCGTGAATTGAAAATCCCCCCCGGGGCTCCATTCCTTTTTTGAAAAGCTCTGTTACCCTATGCCAGTTTTGTGACAGTTTACTAAGGTCTAGAGTGCGCCAAAATGTTTATCTACGATTTGTGCTCATTTATTATTGCTTTATGCGTAAAATGATAAAGTAAATGGAGGTATAGGATATGAAAAAACGAATACTGATTCCAGCGATTTTGATGGCGCTGTTTTTCTTCAGCGGTGTAAGTGTGCAACCCGTTGCTGCATATGGCGGTGGACACACCTACGGTGACTTGCGTGCGATACAAATTCTGAATGCAACCTTTGGTTCAGATATGGCCGAGCTATACAGGCATTTACCTGAGATTGATGACGGGAATGTCTGGGCTGACAATGATGTAGATAATCCAGATAGGAAACGACATTACCATAATCCGAATTCCCACAAGGGACTAATCTGGCTTCCTGATGGAGATAGAACGGCTGCTACCGTGGCAAACATCGGTATGGAGAGAGCTCTAACTGCCTATGAGGATTATGAAACCAATGGGAACATCCTGTCGTTATACGAGGCCTATGAATGGATTGGCTTTGCGCTTCATCACATTCAGGATCTGACAACACCTTGTCATACAGACATTATTGATGGAGGTGTGCTCTATCACAAAAGCTATGAGAGCTTCTGCTCTGATAATTTTGCGACTTATGCCGATCCAGTCACAACAGGCATCTATACATTCACCTCATTCGTAGAGAATGATAAGACACACTGCGATCCTACCACAGCATATGGTTGGGTAGACTATGCTGCTCACCAAGCAAACGAATACTGCAATGATGCGTTGGCTGGTCAATTCACTGAATGTGCAAGCGCATTGATACCCCTTTCAGTGAAGCTTAGTGTAGGATTCCTTTTCTTCGCTTTCCACCAGTTGCATCCTGATGCGGATGTTGATGGTGATGGACTAACCTATGAGGAAGAAGAACAAGCAGGGACTTACGCGTGGAAGGCTGATTCCGATGATGACACGATGCCTGACAAGTGGGAACTCGACTGGGGACTGAATCCAATGTCCGCCAGTGATAAGACCCTTGACAAGGACGGTGATGGATTGAAGAACTACTTGGAATACAGGTATGGTTGCTATCCTTCAATCTCTGACTCCGATGGCGATACCATGAAAGATGGTTGGGAGATCACCTACGGTCTCAATCCCCTTAGTAGTGGGGACAAGTACCTTGACAAGGATGGGGATGGCCTCAAGAACTATCTCGAGTATTCTAAGGGCACGAATCCAACTAAGAAAGACACCGACGGAGACGGATTGAACGACTATGTGGAAATCTATACCTACCACACAAATCCAACAAGATTCGATACTGATGGAGACGGCTATGGAGACGGATGGGAGATTGCCAATGGCTATGATCCGCTGAACTACTACAGCAAGCCTCTACCTCCCACAGATCCGATCTTTGTCCCATAAGGCATGATAAGGACGAAATCTCACAAACAGGGAGATGTGCAGGGAAGCCTGCCCTCCCGCCTATTTTTTCTCTTATTCGACTGAGTTTCTCTTCGCTTCTTATCTCATGAACTCGGGATAGATGATGATTCTACAAGATGCACATCGCTTGCAGCTGATGTAGCGCTCTCCAAAAAGGGAACCTATACGCTTGACAAGCGGCTTCCCCAACCCATGCTTTGGATGCATCTTACTCCAAGAGATCTCACCACGACCTATGAGATATCCTTCCTCAAGCTCTCGCTTGCACTTTGGACAATAGTAATCCTCGCTGATTTGCACCACGCACCTACGGAATGAGCTAGATACTTGCCCTGAGAAGTGATTTGAAACCTTATGAAAATTCCATCTCTTGGCCCGATTCAGATAATGTATTCGATTTTCGCAGGTTCGATGTCTAATAGACGGAGGTAGACAGTCAATTGACCTCTATGGTGTATGCTGTGTTCCAGCATCTCGAGAAGGATCTCACCAAATGTTGCAGGTCGATTAAAGCCATTGATAACTCGAGAGAAATCACTAAGCATGATCAAAGAGAGGTATACCTTCATCTTTGTATACACCTCCTGCCATAGAGCCAGAAGGGATTCATGTGTGACAAATCCATCAAATATGTGGGGGGATGGTTCCCAAACACCTTCAACCAATCCTCGGAGATAATATTCGAAAGACCTTAGCATATGATAGATGATCTCTCCCAGCGCGCGTCCATCAGCTAATGGTTTGCTGTAGAGAAGAGAATCATCCAGCTGCGAAATTAGCGGAAATGTTTCATTCATATGCCTCTTGATCGCTTCGATGAGGAACTTGTCTAACATAGATTACCAATGTGAAGCAATGCTTTTTTGTCTGCCTCTCAGTTTCTGTACTCTGTTGCCATCCTATTCTATATCTCAGGGTCCTCTACTATCTCGATGATCTCCAGAGCTTCAGAGGATGCTTCTATAGAAGCCAATGGTTTCTCAAGACTAAGTGCGTATTTTGTAACCAAGACTCCCGAGAGGGAAATTATAGCACAGAGAATGAGAGTCATAGGGAATCCGATCTCTGGTATCAACCAGCCAAAGATAGCGATTTGAGGGATTGAGAGCAGCAAGAGGATGGTTGGTTGGAGGGAGTAGAGTGAATTACGATTTCTATCAGGAATCGCATCTATGAGCTCTCGCTGGGTCAGAATGTCTGCGAATCCACTGAAGAACATGGTCACTGTGAATAGAGAGAATAGCACCACAATCGGAGCAATGTGGGCCACTGGTAGTTCGATCAATACAAATGATGTGAAAGGTAGCATCAGCGTGATCAAGTCTGCAGCATTCTCAATTGGCGGAAATACGAACATCAGGACTGCCATCACAATGTAGAACACAAATCCACAGGCCTGAATTAGTCTGAATCTAGGAATCCATTTCCGAGGCTCAAATCGCTGGGACCAGACGCCAGATCTTTCATTTGCAGCAACACCAGGAATGAAGGCGAGGGTTCTGTACGATGCCACTGCAACATCAGTGATCAGGTAGCTATAGTAGAGTGGGAAGAGGATGAGCTGACCCCATGTGGAAATAGCACTTGCTGTAATCATGGAGCCAAGTACCAGATACTTGACAAAGGGAGTCTTCCAGAGATAGTCAATCCCTTCCTTTAGCAATGCGGTATACTGGCTAAAACTGGGTCGCTCTTCGCGCATCGCCTCGACTTCGGGAAAATCTCGGATATATCGAAAAACCAGTAGTGCGAAGAAGAATGCACCGATTGCCTGCATCTGAAAGACAACGGGCCTTTGAAAGACCACCGCTAGCACGCTTCCAGGGATGAGGACTATGGTCGCGGCTATCTGTGAAATCATGCCCATGCGTCCCCAGAACACACCGTACTGCTTTCGATCTATATCATCGGGCTTTGCGATGCGATAGTTGTTATCGAACCAAGCGCCCCATGCACCACTGATTTGAGATTGTGCGACGCCTTGGATAGAGAATAAAATGACAAGATACCAGAATGGGGTATCATAGGAAACGAAAGAAACCATCAGGAAAGTCACACCGTAGAGCATGTTGCCGATGCCTATGACCCATCTCTGACCGATCCAATCACCAAGTGCACCACTTGGATAGTCTAGTAGAGTCTGAATTACCATCTCTATTGAAACAAGAACACCTAGTAGGCCGAGTCCATGTATGAAGTCACCACCTCCCAAAGCTTCTGCAATAAAGATCGTATAGAAGGTGGAACTAAGGGTGAAGATGATGTTGGCAGTGGGTAGTAGAATCATCAGTACTTTTCCAAGATGTAATGCCTTGGTATCATTGTCAGTAAAACCAAGAAATCTAGATGTTCTACTCATCTTTGTCAAATCCTTTCTGGAATTCTCCTGCTTTCAGGCCGTCAGGAGTATATAATGCAAAGCCACTTCTGAGGGTCACTGATTGAGGACGCTTTTTGTTACTCTCGATACCGTTTATAGAGCAGCTGAACAACGCCAAATTCTGCTATGAGATGAATCGAAAAAAAAGAAGGCGCAGCAGTCCCGCTGCTGCATTCTGAAGTCTTTCTAGTGTTTCTTTAGCACATAGACTATAACGATCACAACTGCAATAACTGCTATGATTACACCACCGATCAGTACAGGATCAATAGAAATGCCTTCGGTAAACGTCACTAGGAAGTGAGTATATCCAGTGAACTCATTCCCGACCTTTATCGTGATGTTCTCATCAACAGAGGCAAACTCGAGCGTGATGGGCTCTGAGGTACCAGTTTCTGCATCAATAGAAGAGATTGAGTCAAGGATAGTCCCATCGACCAGCTGAAGCTCGATGTCATCAATCGTTTCGATACGAGGACTAAGGCAGTTTGTGATCATTGTAGCTGAAACAGTTGTCCCTTGGACCGTGCCTCCCTGAAGACCTACTGTGATTCTTGGTGTCTGTTCGAGGAGATACTGGTATGCAGGAACCAGTTCGAACCAGAGTTTCTCGATGTATGATTCAACAGGACTGAAGTACTCGAATATCCCATTGAATGCCATGATACGATGCGTTGAATTATCCTCATGGATATAGTAGAGGTCCTCTGACTCGGATGAAGCATTGTTGAATATCTCGAAGGTGATAGGAGCAAGACAGTCTAGCTCATGATACATCCACTCGTCCCATGCGCCACTGAGTATGGCAGGCCTTGCCTTAGAGGTCGCCTTCGCAGAGTAGTCGATATAGTAATTGAAGTCCGGAGGTAGTATCTCTGCATAGTCATTCCATATCTGCGTATAGAGAGAGCCCTCGATCCAGTTGCCTGCGTAGTTCGTTACAAAGTACGTGGCATTGATTCCGGTATGCAATGAGTAAGCTATCCCGAACCTGTGCTGCTCTGCAAAATCCCTGAATGCCTGTGTTTCTGGCTCTGAGAAGGGAGCAGTGCCACAAAAGACCTGACTCAAGGGGTCGTGTGACGAACCTCCCGATTCAGAGCCCCAATTGGCATCATAGTTCCTATTGATGTCAGTGTGACCAATCCAATCCTCATTTAGGAGGCCATCACCATCATTGTCGATACCTTCATAGTAGGCGTACTGGTATGTAAGTTGACCACCAGGACCCTTAGTCCACACCTCATACTGTGTCACATATCCATCCTCATTGACATCCTCATAGGAGTCCTCGTCAATCAGCCCATCCCCATCATCATCATAGGGACGAAGGTTCTTCCGAAGCCAATGATCACTGGTATTGTAGATATAGTCCAATGCATCTGGATTCATTGTCGGAATCACATAGATCTCTTCTGTATCAATATATTCGGTCAGCTGTGTGTCCTCTCCATAGCTATTCACAAGCCATTGTACGAAGTAGATGGCATGATTGACAGTGACCATCTCACGACCGTGATGTTGTGCTACAAGTAACGTCTTCGCCTTTTGTTGTGTTGCCGCCTCGTTAGTGACCCGTATACTGATTATATCCCGACCTTCATAGCTTTGACCAATCACCTCTACATCGACCAAATCAGGTGCGATAGCCTGGATGTTCTCGATCTCCTCTTCGACCATGCTAGAATTGAGATATTGGTCTGGATAAAGCAAGGATACATCATCCCACGTTCGATCTATTGATTGTGTTTCGATCATGGTGAATATCGGTGTAACAGCTTCCACTTCGATTGGCATCAGAAAAACCGGTAAGACCAATGCTGAAAGAAGCATAGCAAGAGCTATAGTACGTTTCATTGCGTGATTTTTCAAGTTGCATTCTCCCTATGAACCAGTAGCATAGGTAGCGCTAGAATGTATTAATACCCCTAGTTTGACGCATTCACGAGTGTTGTGCATCTTTCTCCAAGTTTATTATACAATCTATCGAACCAATTGTTGGTAAGAGGTGAAATAATTTGTTCACAAGAAAACAGTATAAGAAAGATGAAGAAGAGCGGAAGAAGAAATCACTCCCACCATTCGAGTGGTTCGCCGCTGCGACCAGGTAATTATTCACCTGACGAGAATAGATGGACCAGATTGAAGAGATTGTGATTCTCTTCTCTGATCCTTAAACCATTATTTTTTCAGAACATAACAAAAATCACAGATCCCGTCGTTTTCCATGAGTGTCTTTGTTCTCTTCAATTCGATGTCAGGGTTGAAACCATCCATAAATGCGAAGTCTCTTGAACATGACATAAGGACACCAAGATCCTGAATGTTCAGACTCTTGTACATTTCTGCATAACGACAGCGGGTCACATCAAAGCTCAATGTTGTTTCATCTAGTGAGATATTCTCTATTTCCATTACGCCATCTTTTGCCCAGACCTCTTGTACGATTTTCAGCATATATGCGAGAGAATTTCCTGATAACTGAGCAGCGAGAGTCTTTCCAGATAGAATAGCATCCTCGTTGATTACTCGCTGTGCTATTTCGAATGTCTTTTCCTCACCAATTTCATCTGCAAATCCCTTGATTAATGCTGAAACTAGGGGTGCTTGGACCTTTCTAACCTCAAGATGTGATATCCCTTGCTTCTTTTTTTCTCCATTCATTATTTGATTCCTCAATAACTATTGAATCGGGTTATCTTATATCTCAGAAATCACTGCGAAAATAAATGCATACCCAGACCACACACAGTATCTAAAAATGATGGGACATATCCTTAGAAATCCTTGATGTGTGGATCGCACTCAAAAATCTTCACTGTGCTCAGCCTTGGTGACGCTCTTTCCCCGTCAGATTCAAGATACGCCGGTAGAGGCGAGAGTTGATATTGATGCGTAGTGATTGATATCATTTAATGTCAGATCATAACTATTCGCATATTTGTAGGGAGTGTGGTGGATACTGCTGCACTCAGGGAGGCACTGTTGCTACGAAGTTAGAGGTGGATCGAGTTATTGAAGCCGGTTATTCCAATAGATTTATTGAGATAGCTGAGGACTGCTATGTTTCAGATTTTGGAGATGACTTGATTTGTCTATACCTCAAGGACTCTGCCTGTGAGATATATCCAGTACGTCCTTTGGCATGCAGAAAATATCCAATTCTAACGACCGATGGAGAAGCGCACTTTTTGGTTCATTGCCCACTGACTCAGTATCTCTCAAAGACTGATATTGCCCAATGCATCAAGGCTGCAATGGAAGTTCCTGAAGAGCTATTCACCTGTGTCCAGAGATTTATGGCTCCTTTTGGCTCAAGCATTGATGAACGAATGCATAGATTCAAGATGGAGCGAATCGAGCTGAAGTGAAGAACATGGTGCGGAGGGCGAGATTCGAACTCGCGAATCACTACTGAAATGCCCCTAAGCAACGAAAAGTTGCGTAGTTTAGGCCCTCAACCTAACGCCTTTGACCTGGCTTGGCAACCTCCGCTTTTGCCATTGTCACATTTAGCCCTAGATTGTGAGAGGGATTGGTGTAGTGATTCTTGGCAATCGGCTATCATTTCAATGATAAGGATTTCTATTAGTAGAAGATGCCTGCTTACCGTAGGTGGGAAGTAAGGAACGAATACACGGATTCCCTAACTTCTTTTGGTAATTCGTGACCACCCTCAAAGACTAACATTTCGAGTTCCGCGTGCTGAGAGATCATTTGGTGAGATGGATCATCCTTACCATATGCTAGTAGAAAGGGTGTCGGAGGAATCATATCAAGAAAGAAATCGAAATCATGGCCATCAGCCCTGAAATTTGGAAGGGTCGCTTCTGCAGTTTCCATCCTGCCACTCTGTTCAAACGCATCATAGGACAGGGCACCACCAGAACTTGCTCCTGCCTTGGTGCGACTATCGAAGGTAGTTAGCACAATCGCCATCTCGCCGCCAAGAGAATGTCCAAAGACACCTATTCTAGTTGGGTCTACTGCTTCACAGGCAGATAGAATTGAAACAGCCACATAGAGATCATGAAGGTGTTTTGCCATCAGGCAAGAACCATAGAGCAGGTACTTCGAGCTTAGCATCTCTTCATATCCTCTGATAAATCCGACCTCATCATAGTATTCGTCAACGTCTCTGTACTCTTCAAAGCCTATGAAGTCAGGAGCGAGAACCACAAATCCTCTTTCACAGAGTTCACGAGCATAAGCCATCTGCTTCCGTCCTTGAGGTGTTTCGTAGGAAGGATCAGGTGGAACAGGCTCTAATTTGGTATATTGAGGGTTCTTCACTAGACCTACGGTTTCAGACTTACCAGCCTTGTATTCGTCGTTGTGTTGATGTAAAGCGAGAATGCCTGGAGCCTTACGACCCTTTCTCCTAGGAACTAGAAGAAATGCATTCACAGGAAGTGATGGCTCGACTTCATAGCAAATCCTATTTAGAGTGAAGGTGCTGAAATCCCATTCATCTAATATCTCAATGACAAAAGAATCTGGAAGGACCGGATATCTTCTCAGATAATTGCAAAGTCGTGTATTCGCTTTCCGATGAAACTTGTATTGACTAATGCTGTCGGTTAGAGATCGATTCTGCACTGCACCATAGTTCAAATCAATCCTATGACTCAAAATCATTCACTCCGAGCTTTGGTCAAGTTTCTTCACAAAGAAGATTTCACCAATTCCTTTAGGATTCATTCCTGCAATGATACCACATTCCTTGAAGCCACACTTGCGATGGAATGACTGCGGACGTGGCTCCATGACCTCAGATGATGTGTACAATGAAGTACGTCCTTGACGTGCAAGATCATTGGATATTCGTTGTATCATTTCGGTCCCGATTCCTTGTCCCTGATATTCATCCTCAAGTGTGATTAGTGCTAGGTAGGGTATTTCTAACCAGATGAATTCGAGACGGGCATATCCTATGATGTCACCATCATTCTCAGCTACATACACCCAACCATTCTGAATGCACTGCTTTAGTAAGTCATCAGAAACATGGGAGTGCTCATGCTGATGGGCACGAATTGCTTCGATGTCTTCTTTTACTCCAAGTCTAATGTTTGTCATTTAGGACACCTACTATGTTAGGAGCTCGGCCGCCCCATTCTTCCTGAGCAGTATCTTTCCTCGTTTCTCGAATTGATAGGGTTCATCAACGGTGAACTCAGTCAACACATATTCTATAGCTTTCCACTCCACAATTACATCCCCCTCCTCAGTCGTGGTTTGAGAGAGAACCTCTAACTCGTTGGGGTCAATGCCAATATCAGCCTCATGGACGTCCTTAATGAAGTCATCAGATTCCATCCGCTTCTTCATGAGCTCCTTCTTTCGCTCCTGTGCCTTCTCATTCAACAATCGTTCGATAATCCCCGCTAGTTCCTTCATATCGAATTCCATTCTCATCCACTCCACTCCTGTTTCAAATACTTCTCAAGCCAGATATGATATCCCCAAGGATTCTTGTCCCGTTTGAAGATGGTATAGCCATTTTTCTTGTAGAAGCTGACAGCCCATACGGCATCGTTGTCGGTTTCCAAGATCACCCTCTCGTGCTTTTGCTCTATCGCCATTCCCTCCAGATAACACAATAGAGTAGAGCCAAGCCCTCTTCTCTGAAAGTCAGACCGAATGGTCATCAGAGGAATCCATGCGACTCCATCAGCTCTGACACCGAAGGAACCTACGGAAACGATATCTCCTTTGAAACGTTGAATGAAGAAGCTCATAGAGGTTGACATTTCTGTGATTTGCTCTATAGTGAGGAAGGGCTCATACCAGAGTTCAGCAGGGGTTATGTCCTTGTACCATTCACTGTTTGTCTTGTTGACAAGCGCCAGAATCTCTGCTAGATCATCAGCCTTTGCTGGTTCGATGTCACCAACTGACTCTTTCACCTATACCCCTAATAGGTGATGGTCCTCATATGATATGAATCCTATGACAGTAAGGGATCTAATAGTCGCTGCCATCGTCCATGAAGCCTTCCCATCGCTTCTTGTGGGATCTATCCTCTTTTGGGAAACGGGAACGAGGTTTCATCGCAGAGTAGTCAACTGATGTGACTTTTTGACGCATCCGCTCATCAGGATACCTTCGACCCTCAGTTATCTTGGGTCCCATGAAGTACAGTAATAGTGCAAGTCCGACCACGCCAAAAAATAACAATAACAACGACATCTCTATTCTGAATATCCAGCCTCGTGAAAGGATAGGGATATTGTCCCCATTATCCAGTAGAGGAGAAATGAGGATAAGGGACCCGCCCTCAGAGGTCGAGGGAGGCAGGGAAGAGGGCGAGTCCGAGGCAGGGAGAAGCATAATCAGACCACGGGATTTTGGTCTTCAAGAATATACTTCGCTTTTGGAGATATAAGCTCGTGATGCAAGTCGGATGCGAAATCCGAAGCGGATATTGTATACGATTGACATCTTAGAGTAGACTAGATTCGGTCGTTCAGCAATACCTTGATTAGGAGCTAATCATGGATGACAATTCTAGATAGAGGCGTAGAACTATGAGTACCCCAAGAATTGGAGTGATCGGTACTGGGAATATGGGTCGCATTCACTCAAGGGTATTGGGTGAAATGCGAATGCTAGCAGGTGTTGCAGACATAAATCTGGACTCTGCGATGCGAGTAGGAGAACTCTACAAAGTACCTGCATTCGAAGATTACAACACAATGATCGTTGAGGCATCATTGGATGGTGTGATTATTTCGACACCCACCTTTGCGCATGCAAAGGTTGCCGAGGACATTGCAAAGAAACATCCAGATATCAGAGGTATTATGATAGAGAAGCCTCTTGCCAGTGGGTTGAAAGAGGCCGAGCGGGTCGCAAAGATACTAAAAGAGAAGAAGATTCCCACCGTGGTAGCTCATACGGAGATATACAATCCAATCGTCCGTCGTGCGATATCGCTCATCAATGAAGGCGCTATCGGAACACCTCGGAACGTCATCTATGATCGTAGGGGCTTTGTGCAGCCATCAAGAGTTCCATCACTGGGAGATGTCTTTGAAGACCTTGGAGTCCATGATTTCGATATCATGACCCGCATTAGCGAAGGACCTGCAAAGGTCTATGCTCAGGCCAGAAAGGAAGGTGGAGTCTACAATGCAGGAACCGTACTAATCTCCTTTGAAAACGGTTCAGAACACTGCTTCCATCTTTCAAGAGAGTATGCGGGGAGAGCAAGAATGGTCAATGTCTCAGGAAACAAGGGAGCTTTGATCTTGGACCTTTTCGCTCAAATCATCTATGTAAAAGACCTCGATCAAGAACCATCAGCTGAGGATAGAACCATCAAACTCCCCGAAAGAGGAGCTACGATCAAAGTATATGGAGAGCCTGTAAGGGAGGTCCTGATGGACTTCATCAAGGTCATGGAGAATGGCAGCAGTCCGCTAGTCAGTCTAGATGACGGAATTATCGCCATGAAGGTCATTGAGGCTGCAAGAGAAAGCGCGAGGACAGGAAAAGTATTAGACATCAATGTCACGTCTAAGTAATTTCTCCAACAAGATGCGTCCTTTTTGCATCAGTAATGATAACATTGATGGTCCTTCCGATATCACAGAGGCCATTGATGATGACTGGTTTGTAGGAGAAGGTCCTTCCATGGACCTGTCCTGTTTTGGCCCTACTTGTTATAATGACTTCACCATTCCAGCCTATCCATGATTTGTTTGATTCCCGCACAAGAGAATCAACATATCTGGATAGCTGCCTACTTCGATCCTTCTTGACCTGAGTGAGCACCTTCTCAGTCGATTTGGATGCCAAAGTACCAGGCCTATCTCCATATTTCGAGATGTTGATAACTGAGGGACGAGTATCTTGTAGAGCTTCTAGGGTCATTTGAAAGTCCGCATCCGTTTCACCAGGGAATCCAACGATAATGTCTGTCGCAATAGTCGCACGAGGAAAACGAGAGGTTATGGCATGTACAACATCTTTCCATTCCTGAACAGAATATCGTCTATTCATCTTTCGTAGAATTGCATCAGACCCAGACTGAAGTGGTACGTGATAGAACTCAAAGAAACGGGGAGAGCTCATTACATCTAGAAAGGGCTCAAGTTTGTCCATTACAAGGTTGGGATTGAACATCCCAATTCGGAATCTGTGGTC
>JBHLQH010000008.1:64196-136111 GCA_048884965.1 Candidatus Thorarchaeota archaeon
CCATAATTGGGAATCGCTTGTTGAATCCGTTGGAAGGAGATTCGAGGAAGACAACCTGTTACAATGACAGGGATATCGCCGTGCGAGAGGCTTTCTAATCGATTGATGATCCTGTCTTCAGTTGGCTCTTTCACTCCGCAGCTGTTGAGAATAACGATATCTGACGACGAGTGTTCTTCGACACGCTGAAGGCCAAGATGATGCAAGCGGCCTATGATGAGGTCGGAGTCGGCCATATTTAGACTGCACCCGTATGTTTCAAGATAGAAGCGAGAGACCATGTTCTAACCGCCTTGAACATGTGGTAGGATGATGATTTCATCATTGGGTTCTATCGTCGTGTTCAGACCGTCGAGGGTTGAGATATCCTTCATATTGAGCATTATGATCAAGTTCCCACTGATTTGGCCATTTTCCATTATCAGATTCTCAGCTTCAGAGCCCCATTTCCTCACAATTACCTCTATCACAGTATGGATTGTTGATATGTCAGGAAGCTCTAGAGTTGTCTCTCCACCGCTCATGAGTCTTCGGAGCGGGCCAAATGACTTGAGTCTAATATGCACCTGTCAAACCTATGTGGATGCAGTCATGTTTCACTATTCAGGCTTTTGATAGAACTCTATAAGAGCAGTCACCATAGAGTCGACCTCTGTGACTATTGCATCGATTTGTGCCTTTGTCGCATGATCAACATGGATGCCAACTGATACAAGTACTGGGATATCCAATGTTCTACTGATTCTTTCTGCAGCTGAATTGGCTACTAGATAGTCCTTGTGTCCGGGTGCGGTAATAGTGTTCACACTCACAGTTGTTGCATCACGGTAGTGACTCTTTGTAGGGTATGCAAGTGCTGCTCCTCCGATGTGATGTTCATCGCCTCCAAGAATTGTCACTAGCAGGTCTGTGCCTATTCTCTCATGTGATACAATGAGCTCAATTCCATCCACTGAACGAGTGATTCTCATTCCTCTACCTCCAGAATAGTTTCTCACTCTTCGTTTTGTGTCTGTTGATGGACCTTCCATGATAACGTCAATGTCTTTGGATGAGCTGCATAGTATTCATCCAACTTACGTACCGCGGTCGTATGGGGAGCCGTCTTCACAATCTCAGGCGTTGTCTTTGCTTCTTGTGCAATACGTTCATAGATGGCAATCATCGTGTCAAGCTCTTCCTTTGATTCACTTTCTGTCGGCTCAATCATCAATGCCTCAGGAACTATCAATGGGAAATATACGGTTGGGGCGTGAATACCGAAGTCCAACAGTCTCTTGGCAATATCCATAGCAGAAATCTCTGTTGCGTCCTTGAGATTCTCAGCAGAGATGACACATTCATGCATGCGAGGAGCCTCTTGCGAAAAAGGTAGGCTAAAGCCATCCAGTCTGCTAACGTGATGTGCAATATAATTGGCGTTGAGAACAGCTATCATGGATGACTTCTTGAGACCCTGTTTACCTAGAGCGTAAGCATACGCATAGGCTCGAACAAGTACTCCAAAGTTGCCATAGAATGATTGCACTCTGCCTATTGATCGGGGTAAGTCGTAATCGAGATAGAATGTGCTATCCTCCCTACGTCGGACCCTAGGAACAGGTAGGTATTCAGCCAGTTCCTTTGTGACACCTACTGGTCCAGCTCCAGGTCCTCCTCCTCCATGGGGCGTCGAGAATGTCTTATGTAGATTAAGATGGACAACATCAAATCCCATATCGCCCGGTCTCGTGATACCCATAATTGCATTGAAATTGGCGCCATCATAGTAAACCAATCCACCTGCATCATGGATTATTCCTGCGATTTCTCCAATGTTCTTCTCAAAGACTCCAATGGTATTGGGATTCGTTAGCATCAATCCAGCAGTCTTAGGCCCTGCAGCTGCTTTCACCGCTTCAATGTCGACAAGTCCGTCCTTATCCGAGGGAATGACCACTACCTTATAGCCAGCCATAGCAGCAGACGCTGGATTGGTTCCATGTGCGGCATCTGGAATAAGCATCTCAGTTCTCTGATCACACTGCTGTGTAATGCATTTGTGATACTCTCGTATCACTAAGACTCCAGTGAACTCGCCTTGCGCGCCTGCAGATGGTTGCAGTGTGACCTCACTCATACCAGTTATCTCAGCCAACCATTGTTCTAGTTCCCATAGGAGCTCTAGAGAGCCTTGAGCCTGAGATTCATCTTGATAAGGATGAAGCCAAGCAAATCCCGGAAGACCTGCGCTGAAGTCATTCTCCACGGGATTATACTTCATCGTGCAGCTCCCAAGAGGATAGGTGCCTTGAGAAACTGAGAAGTTCATTTGGGAGAGGCGAGTATAATGCCGAATGACACCGGGTTCTGAAACCTCAGGTAGATCGGGACCCTGTTTTCTCACTAATGCACTAGGAATCAATGTTTCGACCTTTCCTACTGCCTTGAGTATATCAGCATCAATAGTTGGAAAAGCATGGCCTATAACACCAGATTTGGAGAGCTCGAATATCAGGGGCTCATTCCAATATGCTTGCCTATATCTTTCAGAGGTTACCTTCTCAGCCATTAGTGGTCACCTCCGACTATATCGCTGATTGCACTGACAAGTTCGTCAATAGTTTCCTTCTTGTGAATCTCTGTGACGCAGAGCAGCATCGAGTTACCCAATTCTGGAAATTGATTGGTTAGAACGACACCACCATGCAGGTCGCGCTTCAGAAGCTCTTCGTGCACTCTTTCAGCAGTGGTGGTTTGGAACTGCACGACGAATTCCTTCCAAAATGCATTCTCAATTGCAGGTGCTATTACTCCCTTGATATCATTGAGTTTCTTTGCTGCGTAGTGTGACTTGTAAAGAATGGATTCACCCAGCTGCTGGAAACCTGACTTGCCAAGAAGTGATGTGTATATCGCAGCTTGCACAGCCATTAAGGCTTGATTCGAGCAGATATTGCTAGTCGCCTTCTCTCTACGGATATGTTGCTCACGTGCACTAATTGTCAAAACGAACCCACGATCATATGGTTCCTCGATGGTGCGAGTTAGTCCTACCAAACGACCAGGCATCTGAAAGACCAATTTCCGATCATTTCTACATCCAAAGATACCAAGTAAAGGACCTCCGTAGGACATGGGAACTCCCAAAGGTTGCCCTTCTGAAATCACGATATCAGCTCCGTAGTCGCCCGGGGGACGAATCATTCCCAAAGAGAGAATATCAACGCCTGCGACAAGAAGGGCATCTGCATTGTGTGCGATGCTGGAAATCTCTTCAACCTGTGTTTCAAAGAAGCCCAGATAGGAGGGATTCTCAAGGTAGATACCAGCAACTGAGTTGTCCATCTTCTGCTTTAAGTCATCAAGCGACATCAGTCCAGTTCGAGGGTCATGGTCCACTGTTTCTATTTCGATGTCCACAGGCTCTGTGTAGGTAATAGCAACTTTGCAATGTTCAGGGTTGATCGTGCTTGGAACAAGGAATCTGTTCCGCTTCTTTACTCTCACAGTCATCCTTATGGCTTCAGCAAAAGCTGTCGCCATATCGTACATACTGCTGTTGACCACGTCAATCCCGAGCAGCTCAGCCATCAAACTCTGATACTCAAAAAGGGTCTGAAGCATTCCTTGACTGATCTCGGGTTGATAGCTCGTATAAGCTGTGACGAACTCAGACCTGCTACCTAGTGCGGATACTGCCGTAGGTACATAGTGTGGCGCAACTCCTGCACCTAGAAACACTCTTCCATCATTCGTTGGTCGGTTCTTCTGAGCAAGTTGAAGAACCCTCTCTGTGACCTCTATCTCAGTGTGGGAGTCAGGAAGATTCAGGTCTCGCTTAAGACGAAATTCCTTTGGGATATTTGAGAAAAGCTCCTCAAAGTCCTTCTTTCCAATTGATTTCAGCATCTCTGACTGAGTTTGGTCAGTTGCAGGAATCCAGGGATGTTTCCAGCTCATATAGTGCTCACAACCGTCCTATTCTTGTTCTGGACGGAAAACAGCCCACCAATTAGCCTTTCGCATTGGCAAAAAATGGTTGGACCTGTCGCATGATTTTTAAACAGTACAAACATGTGCACTCGCTAGGTCATAGGTGGATGTTATCATGAAGCAATGGCTCATGGAACTCCTCGCCTGCTCAGCTCAGGATTGTAGGAGCAATCTGGACCTTGAGGTCTTCGAGTCCCATGAAATAGAATCAGAAGCTGAAGCGACTGAGGAGATTGATGAGGGATTGATAACCTGTCCCAAATGTGGCCGCTGGTATCCTGTCATCGAGGGCATTGCCTGTATGCTTCCAGATAACCTTCGATTGACTGGAAAACAAAGAATTGAGGAAACGAAGTTCCTTGAAAGATGGAAGGAGCGATTGAGCCCTTCAATCTTGAAGCAAGGAAGACCCTTCGGGCTCTCCTCATAGTATAGGAAACAATAGCCCCGTGGTGTAGCGGTCCATCATATCGGGTTTTGGAATCATACAGACTCGTTCTGTATGGTGAGAATCCCCGGTGACCCAGGTTCGAGTCCTGGCGGGGCTACCAATCTCAATCTCCTCGATTGCTCATTCTACTAACGGGTTCATCAGGTAATTCACCGACCAAATCCCTATGAAGTCGTCTTACCTGGGATAGTACCAGTCGATCCCCATTGACTAGGACATCAACATCAATATGGTCCTTGAGTCCACTGGTTGAGAGCTTCTTCACTAGAACAGCCTCTACTTGAAAGACACCTGCGGGATTGTCCATAGCGACAGTGATTCTCATGGACTTGTCTTCGCCCTTCTCAAGGTGAACATCCTGAATCGCCAGTGCACTCACGCTATGAATGTCGACCTTCCCCTGATGGAAGGGAACCATGGTTCGTCCTTTAGTCATATCGGCACCATCACCAATCTTGGTGATGCCAGCCTCAAATGTCAAGCATTGGATATCATCATCATGAGAATAGATACCATGAAGAATAGTAGATAGGATATCAGCGGACTGACTGGGATCATCGTAGATGTGATCCAGCTTCTTCTCAAGGATTGGTGCGGCTAGTTGGATAGCTGCTTGATAGTGTTCTTTTCGATGAATAACCATTCCAAGATCGTGAAGATATGTTGAAGCAAGAACTACAAGTCGGGCATCATCAGAGTCTCCAATACCTTCTGCAACTACATTCGGCTTGAATGTTACATCAAGTATGTCAAAAGCACGTAGCGCGTACCATGTTGCAACCTCAGCATGTACTTTCCCATGATCTGTATAACCTAGGCGGGAAACTGCCATCCTGTTTGCGGTTCGTAGGTAGGATTGAACACGAGGCGATCCATTCAAGTATTGATACATCTCAAGGGACTTGGTATTTGGTTTGAGGAGTTCGCGTGGACTTACATTCTCTCGATTAAAGACTTCAGTGGTATTCATAATAAAGAACCCCGAGGGACTCTGAAGGAGTCCCTGAGAGCTGATAAGATTTCCGTAAGAGGCTATATTTCTCCAGCTTCTTCTTGGAAAGTTAGGAGAATTCTGTCAGTTGCGGTTGTAGCCTTCTTAATGGTCTTCAGATAGTCCTGACGTGACTTCTCAAAAGCTGCGCGACTGATTTTCTGCTTCTTCTTTCTTAGTAGGAGTTGTCGAAGACCAGCCTTCGCACCCTCGATCTTCTCATCTTGGAGCTCAAGTTGAGAGATAAGATCACGGTACTTCACGCCATACTGAACTAGAGTCTCTTTCAGACTAGGAAGTGCATTCTCCACTTCTTGGATCTGATTCTTGATATCCCGATCACGAAGCATATACTCCTTCTTGGTCACCTTGCCTCGTCGCCTATCGGAATCAAGTTTTTCCATTTCTAGGTTCAAAGCAATCTTCTTGGAGTATGTTTTTGCGAAATCAGAGAGAAGTTCTACTGGAGCCCCAGCTTGACGTGTTTCGGATAGGCCACCGCGATCATCATAGGATGATGATGAATCCTCTATGAAGCTCAGACGTCTGTATACTACAAACACAGATCCGATAAGTGCAACAATCATTGCAAATGCGATGGGACGTAGTGCTGAGCCCAAAGAAATGCTGTAGACCAAGACAATTCTAGGCGGATTGTGAACCGTAGTATTATGTACGGTGTACTGCAAGGTCGTATCGAAAACGCCATAGAGTAAGCGATATTCTCCACTTACTGAATGAATGCTGAAGGTTGGGGAGAGCACGACATCTACTGTGTGTGTTTGAATTAGACAATCTGCAAACGTACCCATTGGTAATGTCAGTACCTCACCAGTTGCATTAGTAATGCTATGGCCAGAAACTTGAACAGTATAGTCCATATAGAACGTATAGCTATAGTCAGGGAAGAATCCATTCTCTCCGAATCGATCTTGCTGGAGATTGATTTGAAGGTCGACAGTCGAATTTAGATTCCATTCGCCTCCCGGTTGTGAGTTTGCAAGCACTCCGACCTCGTCATAGATCTTTACTGCTGTCACATACTCAGGTAATGTGAAGAGGAATATGTTCTCTCTTGTTGGACCAATGTTCCTCATAGAGATCGTTTCATGGTATCTCATATAACCCCAAGGATCGATTGTGATTACAGTTTGACGGTCAGCAACAATCAAGGGAGTGAACGACTTCATCTCATAGGTGAAAGTGTTTCTTTGCATGGGTAGCAGATTGAACCAGCTGCCTTCAGGTGAGCTAGAGATAATGGTGTCTCCGCTTCTAA
Source organism: Candidatus Thorarchaeota archaeon (assembly GCA_048884965.1). GTDB lineage: Archaea > Asgardarchaeota > Thorarchaeia > Thorarchaeales > Thorarchaeaceae > MP5-2226. The sequence continues at coordinate 70,893 of JBHLQH010000008.1, forward strand.
AGGCAAGTATGAGCTGACCAGAGCTTAGAACGTATGGAACCAATGGTAGCTTCAAGAATTCGACTTCGTAGAAATTCTGGCTATAATCTGAAATTGTGTGCAGAGAATGGTAATAGGACGTTATTGTGAACTCGTAGACTTGATTATAGTCCACTGCCTGATACGTATAGACTCGCCAATGATAGAGTTCTTGATAGTTCTCCAAACGTGTGAGCTTGAGTGTATTGCCATCTGAGTCAACTGCGGACATATCAAGGAGTCGTGATCCATACTCCACAGGAAGGAATATCTCAATCGCGTTGATTGGCGCAGAACCATTGTTCCTGATTGTATAAACATCACGAACCTCTGTGGTGTGAAAGAGCTTGGTAGAGAACGTTCGTTCTACATCAAGCTTCATACCAAGAAGAGGCAAGTATGGGCGATCAACATTGATATCAATCGATTCGATCGTCGTGCAATTGGATGGGTCAGTAGCATTCACCCAGATTGTATGAAGACCTTCTTCGTATCCTGTCAAATCCACTGATACATCCCACAAAGTGGTCTTGAAGTCATAGAACAACTCAATCCAATTCTCATCATCCAATCTGTAGTGAGCTCTACGAACCCAAGACTCACTATCTGTGATATTCAGTGAGATATCAACTACGTAGCCAAGAGTTGCATTCGCTTCAGGGCTTTCAATGATGATATCAGGACCTTCGTTGGGTAATATGGTTGCAACTGGTGGAGAAGCCCATTCTGAATGTTGAACAGGTAGAGTTGTGATGTCCTCATTATTGCCGAACATCATGAAAAAGGGATACGAAATACTCGCATTATCCAAAAGCGGAATATCATGAGGGTCGGTGCTGTTCATAAGAATGTAGTACTCAAGCTGAGTCTTAGCACCATTATCACTACCATCAGCTGCAAGAATCCTGCTTTGATTTGTATCAGGTAGATGTTGAAATGTGCTTATGCCATATTCGTCACTATAAACGATATCACTTGCAACTGATGGGTTGAGGAAATCGTTGTTGATTCGTGAAACAGTAATGACATACTCCAAGTCTTCCCCGTACATAGGATTTGATGGTTGATTATAGGCTTCATTGGCAGGGATAATGAAATGCTTCACTTCACCAATTCGCATACCAATTATAGCATCTTTGTAACCCTGAAGCAGGCTTTCCTCGCTTATAGGGGTGGTCGATTCATCATTGGGAATGTTCCCCTCTTCAATGATTGTACCATTCCGGAGGGAGAGTATATAGTGCACTGTGACGACATCCGATGCTGTCACGCGATCATAGTCCTCATGAGGAGTACCAGGAGCATACCCAAAGATTAGGTCAGAGTTATTCAAACCATCGGTTCTGAAATCATATGTGGAATTCTTCCAACCGAGGGCAATCCAACCAGATGTGGTGGCTTCTAGGCCAACAAATAGAACGGTTGAGTTATGCTCAAGGTAGACGGTGATTCCGGTGTTAGGGTCGGTATAGGATGCAGCATACTCCGTTGGATCAATAATCCCGTCTGCATTACCATAATGGTCATCAACAAAGGGAATTGTTAGATTGAGCAGTGATTCAGAAACCTCTGCAGGCTGCATAAGGTAGGAAACCACTGTGGCTTGATCCCATGTGTCATCAACAGGAGTGAGTAACATGGCACTATTTGTCACCAAGAGCGCCAATAGCAGAAATGTCGCTAGTCGTTGTTTTAGCAGACCCAATACAGATCACCGTTATTATTTTGATATATGGCGGCCTATATGGCCGAACCACGAACAATGCGCAAGAATTTCGAGTTCGTTAAAATAGTTTCCGTTAGATTAGGCATTGTACCTAATAGGAAAACTTCTGAAAAGCGTTAAAAGAAATTCGAATTTGGAAGACAAGAGGTTTTTCAGATGCTGCTAATGTTGATGGTTGCTATAGTATCGTTTGCCGTAGTCATCATTTTCATGCCAGGTACAATCAAGCTGCTAAAAGAGAAAGGCAAAATTGGTATTGATGTACATAAGCCAGATAGACCAGAAATTCCCAAAGGTGGGGGCTTTGTATTTCTCTTTGCCATTGTCTCATCCATTTTGGCAGTAATCGGAGTCACAACCTTCCTAAATGGAGAAACCAATCTCGGACTCCTTGCAGCACTGGTATCCATACTCATGGCTGGAATGGTAGGTTTGCTGGATGATAATTTGGATTTCAGAAATCGGACAAAGGTCGTATTGCCAATAGTCGCATCGATTCCCATTATGGCGATGCAGGTTGGAACAACAACGATGTCCATACCATTCATTGGTACTCTTGACCTTGGGATTCTCTATCCATTATTGGTTGTCCCATTGATGATGACGTTTATCATAGATTCAACGAATATGTACGGAGGTATGAACGGGTTAGAAGCTACGTTAGCTGGAATCAATGCCTCAGCGATCGTGCTCTTCGTCTTTCTAAGGTCTGTGGTACTTCAAGACCCTATCACATCTGGACAAAATGATGCGGGGATTGTCGCAGCAGCACTACTCGGCGCGACTCTTGGCTTTCTCATCTTCAACTGGTATCCAGCAAAGGTACTTCCAGGAGATGTTGGACGGCTTGCCCTTGGCGCAACTGTCGCATCTGCGTTGATTCTTGGGAACATGGATCGTTTGGCTGTGATGCTATATGCACCATTTATGTTGAACTTCATCTTGTATATCATCTACAGAATTTATGTGAAAAGAAAAGATATTGGCTGGACGAAGTTTGCCACCCCAAGGGAGGATGGAACTCTTGAGGTGGTAGGACCATTCACAATATACTGGCTACTTCCTTGGCTTTCAAAGCAGATCACAGAAAGAACGAATGTGATAGCACTCGCAATCCTCCAAGCGGTATTGGCATACGGAACAGTACTAGTGCTGATATTTCCCATATTCTAGCAAAATCAGATAGCTAGTTTCACTGGAAGGTATTCGTCTACGACAAAATCCATTCCGAATCTGCTGAAGGCCTGTTGCTCAGCCTTCCTCCTGAGCTGCCTAAATGCATCTATGCTCGATTGCCAATCCTTTGACATATAGCGGGTGTCATTTGTCAACTCTTCCAAACGCTTCAAGTCTCGATCAGTCATGACATCAGCTGGTAGATCGTATTCTATGATGTCCTGAGCAGTGACTCCGATCCACTCTGCTGAAGGAATGGTCAATCCCTTGATATGAGCAGCGTTTGCGCTACCTGCGATGATAACTTGAGCTATATGCATACCCCAGGGATCGCCATCAGTGAATATCTTCACAGGCAAGTGCAGTTCGTGATGTAATCGGTTCAACAGTCTTCGTGTCGTTCTTGGAGCTTGCCCTCCCAGATGAACAAGGATGCAATTGAATCGCTCCCAGCACTTGGTTTCAATGAGTCTGGAAAACATACCACCGGATTCCACAGCGAGAATAAGACTGGCATCGGTGCTAACAGGAGTCGCTGAAAGAAGGGCAGGACCTATAGGAAGCCCATCTGGACTGACTGTAAGATCAACTTCTCGTCCTTCATACCCCCTTACATTGTATCGCATAATCGTTTGACCATATATCGATGAGTGCTCTTCTGGAAAGACTCCCAAGGACTCACGAGGGTAGTCGATTAGTGATTCGAGGTCTGAAACCGCACGATCTGACTCAGCTTGATTCTTGAAGCTTACATCAAAAGCTTCGCTTGAGTAGTAAAGGTCTCGAAGAGAGCTCGTTCGTCCGGACTCAAGAAGTTGCTTGGAGTATGAAGCAACCCACATCAGATGCATGAAGCTCCGTATGTGCTTGATGTTTGAGGCGTCGCGAACTGTTGCGGTTTCACCAAGCACAAACTGCCCTAACTCCTGATCGAAAGTGATATTCTCGATACTTCTTATTGGAATGTCTAGTTTTGGAAAGACACCTGCTTCTATTGAGGCGAGGACCTGCTTTCCTAGCTCCGTAAGACGGTTGATTGGGGACTCGCTATCAGACATCACCTATCACCTCGAAAAGGTCTTGGACCATCTTTCTTGTGTCAGGCACAACTTCTGCTCCAGCGACATCAGAAGAGAATTTGGTCAATTGCTTGAATGTCCTAGAGAATTCTCTATACCTACGTTGGGATTGAGTGGCTCTCCGTTTCCGTTCAGATATTTTCTTTAATCTTCGTCCGAGATCGCGATAGATTGCTAGAATCTCGGATTCAATGCATCCCACTGATGAAATCGATTGCTTTCCGGCTGCAGAGTAAGGAACGCGGGTGGAGCAAAAATGCATGAACAATGCAACTTGATTACTTTCTTGGATGCCATAACGAGCCCATGAAACACGCTTCATGACTTTAGTGAAGACGTCATCGCTTGTATCGTAGAGTAGAGGAACACGGTTTGCAAATCTGAATAAAGTTGGTGTGTCGGACTTCTCGAAAGCATCACCTACAGCAAGAACACCCTCAATGATATATGGAAACCCATCCCATTCCAAGGGTCCTCTCGATGCATAGGTAACTATCGTGGACTTATACTCACTTCCAAATGCGGAATGAAGCGCATCCTTCCCTATTGGACTAAGGCATTCAGAGCTAGGTCTACCAAACTCATCATACTTTCGAAGAGATGAACTTAGGTAGGACAACTCAGATCGATCAAGGTTTCCAACGGTTTTCTTTGGATCCATATGTATGAAACTCAGAAAGCGCTCTGCAGTCTTGTGACCAAGCTGCTGGAAAGATTCAACGAGGAAGTCATGAAGAGGCATTTCGATTCTACTCGCTACCAATCGACGAAGAAGCTCCAAATCAGCTGCACGAGGGTGTGGCAGTGCTATTGTAGGAAATGGAGGTAGTGTGTGTATATGCCCTCCGAATGACATATGCTCTACTTCATTGATATTCAAAGAGATTTTTGCATGTGGTGTAGATATACCAGTAAGCCGGAGGTACTCCACGATCCGGTCCCGAGCACGTTTCAAATCAGCATTCAAAGTGATAGATACGGTCGTACCTTGTTGCTTGCGTTGTTGTGGATAGGATGATTCGACAATAGGAGTGTTCTTTTCCACGTCTATATATAGGCTGAATTTTGTGCCACCAGATTCTGCAGTCCTCGAATGGATCAGGGCGGGACTATCAGTAGTAATCTGGCCATAAAGAACTGACATTGTGACTCCCAATCCAAAAGTGCCTCTTCGTTGTCTAGAACTATACTTGCTACCATAGAGGACTCTTGCGAAAGCTTCAGGAACTTTGTCATCTGGCACACCAGTACCATTGTCAGAAACGGTGATCTTGCAAGTCGTAGGTGATTCTGTTGAAATTTGTATTTGTATCAGTGGAAGTACTCCTGCGTCTTCGCATGAATCAAGACTATTTTCAACAAGCTCGCGTATCGTTGTAAATAGAGCTTGGGTAGGATTCCCAAAACCAGCCATCTGTCTGTTCCTATAGAAGAATTCAGCTGGAGAGATACCCCTGAAAGTTTCAATGCCAGACGCAGTCATAGTTCTCGATAACAAGTCACCAAGAATATGATTTCAGACCGCGTATTACGCAGAGCTAGAAATCACTAGTCCATAACTCCGATTTGATGCGATTGATCTCGCGTCGGCTCTTCTCAAGATATTTGTAGACTGACCCATGAGGTGCTCCATCGATTAGCATGGTCACGGCTCTTGATGCATAATCGATCTGAGGATCGAAACCTATGAGAGCAACGGTCTTCCCATAGACCGATAGCATAGTTTCTGTAGTTTCTTCGATGACCCTTCGTGTACGGCCATTCTCACCAATGATGCGACCTGAAACCCGCTTTAATTGCGCAGGTGAATTTCCAACGAACTCCTTGAGAGAGATAATGATCAAACGCGCGTCTTCATCGATGAGCGATAGAGCTCGTTTCGGACTGAATCCACGTGCCATAGCACGGATGATGTCACGTGCCTTCCATGCTAGAACAGGATCCTCAGGATTCTCAGGACTGGTTATAGTGACGATTCCCTCAGAGTTGACATCGATCTTGGTATTGGTTAGTTTTTCCACTCGCTTGCGTACTCTGCCATTTCTTCCTACAATGACGGCAATTCTTTCTTCTGGAACGCGAATGGTTTCATGAAACATCATTTGATTCTTCACCTAAGGATATCATTTGGGAGGTTATTTCTTCGGGATCTGGTGTGTCAACTCCAAGCTTGTTAAAGAAGAACGTCACGTTTTGAATATCTCGATAGAGGTACTTTGTGGCATTGTCATGATCTTTGACCACTGCTTGAGATACATCGATAATAATAGGACCGTCCATCCAGAGGATGTTGTACTCGCTCAGATCAGCATGGACAAGTTTTGCTTTTGTATATCCGAGCTCGATCATCTGCATAATCTCGTTGTAGGTCTTCACGGGGGAGGGGATTACGATGTCTTTTATTGCAGGTGCAGCCAGTGATTCCTCTTGGCTCCCAATGAATTCCATCACCAGTACGTTTCGATCAATCGCAATGGCTACAGGAACTCGAACACCTGCCTCATGATACCTAATGAGATTCTTGTACTCCTTCATAGCCCATTGAGGAATCAATACGCGGCTTCTTCGCCCTACACGTTTGAATCGAGGGTCGCCTATCATATACTCTTTCATGAAATCGGTTTCAGCTGTGGACATCCTGTAGACCTTCACCGCCACAGACTTGCCTTCTGTGGTTTCACCACGATAGACATTTGCTTCCTTTCCGGTGCTAATCACCCCATGAACTTTATCAAGAGGGGTGCGTTTGAAGAGACGATAGATAGCCTTTAGCGTAGGAGGGTCAATAACACCTTCAACGACCTTGTATTCGTCATCATCGCGCCTTCGTTTGGATCTACGACGGTCTATCTCGTCATCAATCCTCTGGCGCTGCTTTTCTGCTCTCTTCAATTAAGGACATCTCCTAGCATTCTCAATATCATCTTGAATGTTAGAAATCCACTAGAGAAAAACATTGACGTTTGCGCCTAGAACATCTTCAAAATCTTACGCTTGGTCAACCATTCAAGCTCATTGTTTCTATAGCGATGAACAACATCGCATTTCTCATCCGATTGAAACTCCCATGGTACAATAAGAACAGTATCACCTATACGCATCCAAACGCGTTTCTTCATTCTGCCAGGTATTCTACCGATTCGGATGTTTCCATCCTCACATCTTACTCGGACTCTGTCGTGTCCAAGCATCTGAATTATGATGCCAAAGAGCTCGCCATCGTTTCTATTTGGCGTTCTAACACGTACTAATTCACCATCGGGTCCAGTTGCTGGTCCATCTCTTCGTCGTGACAAAATAATCCTCCAGTTAGAGGCCTAAGTATTCATCCTAAGCCGATATATCTGAAGGGATTGACAGCCATTTAAGACTAACGAAATCACTGTTTAATATCCGATTCCTTCAGCTCAGGGACCAGATACCATCTCTGATTGTGCTCTATAAGATAAAGGGTATCTCCGGACAGACCTTCTCTTATCGAATCGTCCTCGATTTCCCTGATCTCATATGTTTTTGAGTCCATTATCTGAAGGGGTTGCCCGTATACATTGGAAATGATAGAGAACGCACGTTTTTCAGTGCCCTTGGCAATGAAGATTATCGTACGCCATTTTGAGCTCTTCTGGTTGATAGTGAATCGTTGCCTTTCTACCAAATCATAGCACGCGAGTCCACCCTTGCCAATCCCAAGTACCTGACATGGATTACCAACGACCTCGATGAAATCACCAACAACATACTGAGGTAATCTTAGAACAATGGTAATCCGATACTTCCGTTTTCCTCCTCGTTCCTGTGTGACTAGCTTGAAGTTCTCTTTCCTGTCTGCAAGAAGGAGTGCTTCAACCTCATCTGCGACCTTTCTGCAAAGAAGGTCTGAGCCAAAGAACAAGTCTAGACCGAATTTTGTATCATCTATTTGAAGGATGAATGCACCCTTGTCTTTTCCATACTCGGCAATCGTACGATCTCTTGCGATTTCAACGACTCTCTCCTGCTCTTCTTCTGTGACAGGTCGTTCATTTGCTCGAATCTGTAGAGTTGCCTCATAGTATCCGCCACTCATCATACTACACATATCACAAGTTGCATGGTTGTATCTAATCTCAACGGGATATTCCTCAGTATGTGCATCAAGATCGGGAGATGATTTTCCCGTGATATGCAATCGGACATGAAGCACTCTATCTAATCGATTTGCTTCTTCGATTTCGACGCTGATCTCATGCCCTAGTGACTTGATTTCCATATCAAGTAGAATCCCAATCTGTTCTTCTCGCTGATCATCAGAGCCTACAGATGAGAGTGTCTTCCAGCCACCAGGAACTTGCATTGAGCCACATTTCTTACATGTCGTGATAGATAACGGTGTATTGACTCCGATGAGGGGGTGCTCGCTATTATAGCAGTTTTGGCAAAGCCCATCCAGAACTGAGGGTTCGCCGCAAAGATAACAGGGAGCTTTCATAGGAATCATCGATACTCTGAATTCGTTAGCTACTTATGTATTGGGCTACAGGCGTTGTCGGTTTCAGTTTGTAAGAAATTACTTTTAAGAGCAATCGATGTGCAACAGACCTGTCAAGTTCAAATACTATATGAAACCTGATGTATCGGTGAGTAGTAAAATGAGTAGCATGACGATAGCGATTCCAGTTGATAGCGACAAAGGTCTTGATAGCCCGACAAGTGCCCATTTTGGACATTGTCATGCATTCGTCCTTTCAACCATTGAGGACGGAAAGATCATTGAAGTAAAAACAATGCCAAACCAAGGACACTCAAGCTGCGCAGAACCTGTTCTGAACCTGGCACAGAACGGAGTAAAGGTACTAATCGCTCAAGGCATGGGTAGACGACCCTATATGGTCACTCAGCAGGTAGGTATGGCGGTGGTTAAAGGCGAAGGTATCACAGCTAGAGAAGTCATCGATAATTTTCTCAAGGGTATGACCCAGTCATTCAGTCAGGACTCCCTATGTGGCGGGGGATCTGAACACAAGCATTGAAGAGGAGAACCTAGAGTCTGACCCACTGCGCGTGTGGTTCCCCTTGTATGTACAGGATAGCGTTCTTATGGACCAGACCAGCTTCTATTGCAGCCTCTACAGTATTCTTCCCAACCATATTAGCAACTGTTGCATTCTTTAGATGCTTGATGCAGGTCTCAGTGTCTACAAGCTCACCGCCATAGAATTCCTTACTGACATTGAACTTGATCTTTCCCTCTACAAGGATTTTCCCTAAGAGTTCTTCGTCACACACAGAAACAAGAACATGGTCTAGAGTTTCTCGTACCCGGATGTAGACCGATTTCTTCATTGGACTGACCTCATACAGGACGAATCGATGTGCTTGCTCCACATGCTGAGCATTTCAGGTAATATGCATGAGATTGCTTCTCCATATTGGTATCAGGACGACCGCAGACTGGACATATTACGTATGCATCGATATATCTGGATAGGACATCGTCGACAGCTTCAGGATTGAACTTGCCCTGAAAGATTGCACTTCCACCTTCAATATTTCCAGCTGTTGCCAGTTGGCCTGCAACATACTTGAGAACCTCTTTGCCAGGGCGGTTCAGTACACCAAGAATCTCTTGGAAATTCTGCCATATTGTTCTGGTACCCTGTATTATTAGCTGTACCTCTGGGACTTGGAACCGTTCTCCAGACCTTTTGAAAGCGTCTTCAGGTACACTGCTTCTAGCTCGATCAAGCATCTTCTCGTAGTCGTCCATATATCATGATTCCTCGTTAACGTTATTGAAGGTTCTGATTACACCATATGACTAGCTACTTGGTCTATATGATCCAACCTCTTGCTCAACTACTTTCTCGCTTTCAAAGAGATTAATGAGTTCAGCATTTACTTGCAGTTTATCGAAACCCTTCTCTTCAAAGTGCTTTGCGATTTCTTGGATGCTTACTCCGGTAGGATTGTCTCTCTCCCGAATAAATGCCAATATTTGCCCTGCCAATCCTGAAACGTCCTCCACTGTGCTCTGCTTTGGCGTTCCGGAGGATCTCTTCTGGTCAAAGGACATCAGAGAACCCTCATCCGTCTTTCTCTTGGCGGGACCTTTCCCACCAGATCTAATAATTGCCATTTGCCGCTCATATTTGTGCATAATCATGATGTTAGGATCATCAACGGGCTTCACTATCTCCGGTTGGATATAGATCTCGCTATTATACTCCCGTATCTTACCGACTACCAAAGCTAAGATGTTCGTACTGACCTTCTCCAAAAGACCTGCTTCAGCACCCCAAGCTTTAGCGAGAATGCTCCCAGTGTCGTCTTCAATGGTAATACTTGCAAAGTTGTTGCCAGGTACTTGATCTACGATACTTCCTACGAGCATAACACGCCGTAGTTCTACGCCCTGTGGAGAGATTACATAGGGACCTTCATCGTCACCGTACTCACCATCTATGATATCGGAAACGGATGCGCGTATAGCAGTTAGTCTTTCCTTCATATCAAGTCACCTGCCTATCGATACATTGTCCTGACAGTCCTTTATAGAGTTCTCGGAATATGATTAGAAGAAATCGCTCAAGGTGGATTGTTGGGATGAGCCACGAATCTCCTCAAGCTTCTCAGCTATTCGTTCGAGAGAGGGTTTTACTCGGTTTACGCTGAAATCATGCTCCGAACAGAGAATCTTTGTTACCTCATCAATGTTGGGTGTTGCATTCCAATCGATTGGACCTATCTCATCCTTTGGAGGGTTTAGAAAGATATCCCGAATCTCATCATAGGGGAACTCAATCTCGTACTTTCCATCCTTCACGATGCCATCGATGGATCCGAACTCCTTTACCAGCTTGAGGGCTGTCTTTTGGCCGACTCTGGGAACCTTGTCGTTGTAGTCAGTGCCAACAAGCATCGCGATGTCGATGAGTTGTTCCCTCGTGATACCCAGTAGTCGCAGGTTCAAATCCAAATCGATCAACTCAGGAGAGATGGTCTTGAACGTCTTTGCACGGGAAACCCGCCTCCTCCCCGATATGGAAAGATTGCGAATCATGCGGGGACAGTTATACAATAAGGAGTCATTATCCTGACTTGCACTGGCCCAGACAGAGCCATCACGAGCCATTTGTGCCGCTAATGCTTCACCCTCAGAAGGCGCCTGAATATGAGGGATTCCCATCGCTGTAAGCAGTGTCTTACTCTCCTCAACCATGGAATCTGTGAGTCTGGAGCTTGCTTGAGCTGCCTTTCGTGCATCATCTATGCGTCCTTCCTTCTTGGCAACCTGCCATTCCTCATATGCAGCATCGCGGATTTCTCTTCTTCTAGCAACCTCCCCAGACTTTAGCTTTGGAGATTCTCCATCAAAGACATACACAGGGAGAATGCCTTGTTCGAGCAGGTTGATATTTCTATAGAATAGACCACTCAGATGACTCGTAACCCTTCCCTTTCGATCCATGAGGGGGGTGCCATCAGGTTGTCTGATGATAGAAAGGAACTGGTACAGAGTGTTGAATGCATCGATTGCGATTTTCTTTCCAGATAGATCAGATAATGATATCTTCTGGGCTTCTATTATCTCGGCAAGCTTTGTACCCATTCTATCCTCTCCAATGACTACTTACTAATCAAGCAACCTCGCCATATATCATTTGAGGGGCGTGGAGTTCGTTCTTTGAGTACTCTTCGGTAAGTTTATAATCGTCCCAAAGCTGGCGACCAAGGACTACCACCAAAACACTTGACTCTGGTGATACTTTGTCAGCAATGAAAGCAATTAGATGCACATCGTGCCATGGTTCAATATCTCCTCAGGAGAATAGCGCGAAAATGTCCTGCCCGAGCTGCGGCGTCGTTACTATTTGGCGCTGTGAGGCATGTAGGAGATTCTCTAATAGATATACTTGCCCGAACTGTGGTTTCGAAGGGCCATAGACTAAGGAGTGAATGTAAGTGGCAAGAGTAATCATAGTAATCAAGGTCATGCCAGAAGATGTAGATGTGGATCTAGAGAATCTCTTGGAGAGAATCAAAGAGAACATTCCTGAGGGCACAGATGTGAATGCGCACGAGATCGTTCCAGTTGCATTTGGGCTGAAGGCACTGAAGATTCGCTTCTCACGCGAGGAGTCCTTAGGTGGGACTGATGATATTGAGGAAGCTATTGGCAATCTCGATGGTGTAGCACAGGTCGAGGTAGAAATAGTTTCAAGGATGTAATCAGGACAAATCTGCGCATATTTCGAAGATGGCGCCGGATTTATCTCATAACCTAGAGTTTAAATTAGTACAATCCACGCGGCTCATAGAAGCCGTTAATTATAGACGGTTATATTGGACAAATAAGACTCATTAGTGATAGTCTGTAATTCAAAGCGGATAACAACACCGAGGGCCCGTTCTTGCGTTTGGATTGTCTATCACTTGTGGAGGAATTCAATTGGTCGAAGTAATACTAAAAGTCGCCGAAGCCGAGCATCGTGATATTGGAAGATTCATCGTACGTATCGATGCGGTGTCGATGGAGAAGTTGGGTGTAAGAACTGGCGATATCATTCAAATTAAAGGAAAAAGACTGACAGCCGCAATTGCGTGGCCTGCCTATCAGGGAGATAAGGGACGTGAGATCATCCGAATGGATGGACGCATTCGACGAAATGCGGGAGTGAGTTTAGGGGAGAAAGTGACTGTCACGAGAGCGAACGAGGAGCCAGCGAGGAATGTTACATTAGCTCCAACATCTGTACCAATTCGACCAGAACCGAGATTTGAGGAGTTTGTGAAGAGGAAACTACTCAATTGTCCTGTTACAGTTCAAGATACCGTGTTCATCCCTATTCTAGGAAGAGCTATTCCATTCAAAGTAACATTGGTAAAGCCAACTGGCACTGTGGTCGTCCAGCACTCGACAATCCTCACAATCGCTGAGAAACCAACTGGCGAAATTGTGGGCACTTCAAGGGTTACCTATGAGGAGATTGGAGGTCTCTCTGAGCCAATACAGAGGATTAGAGAGATGGTAGAGCTTCCTATGCGTCATCCTGAGATATTCAACCGGTTGGGTATTGATCCTCCAAGAGGGCTTATCCTACATGGACCTCCTGGAACAGGTAAGACACTTCTAGCAAAAGCAGTAGCTACAGAATCTGAGGCGAATTTCATTCACATCAATGGTCCGGAAATCATGTCCAAGTTCTATGGAGAGTCAGAACAGAAACTGAGGAAGATTTTCGAGGATGCTGAAGAGAATGCTCCAAGTATCATATTCATTGATGAGCTTGATGCGATTGCTCCAAAAAGAGAGGATGTTCAGGGAGAGGTCGAACGACGTGTTGTAGCACAGCTTCTGGCAACCATGGACGGACTGAAGTCAAGAGGACAGGTTGTCGTAATTGGAGCTACAAATCGAGTGAATGCACTAGATCCTGCTCTTCGGCGACCAGGTAGATTTGATAGAGAACTTGAGATAGGCGTACCAGATGAAACTGGACGACTAGAAGTGTTACATATCCATTCCAGAGGAATGCCGCTCACTACTGAGGGCGACAACAATGTGGTAGATCTGCAGCATCTAGCAAAGGTCACTCATGGTTTCGTAGGCGCAGACCTTAACGCACTTTGCAGAGAAGCAGCTATGAAAGCTCTTCGAAGGTACCTACCTCATATCAACCTAGAGGAGGAAGAGATACCTCAGGATGTCTTAGAGCAGCTAGAGGTTAACTCGGAAGACTTCATGGGCGCTTTACGTGAGATTCAGCCTTCAGCTGTGAGAGAGGTGTTCCTAGAGATACCCAATGTGAAATGGTCAGATGTAGGAGGCCTCGATGAGGCAAAGCAGGAGCTAATCGAAGTCGTTGAGTGGCCTCTAAAACAGCCTGAGAAGTTCGTCAAGATTGGGATTGAACCTCCAAAGGGAGTTCTAATCTGGGGTCCACCCGGTTGTGGAAAGACCCTCTTGGCAAAGGCTGTAGCTACGGAAAGCGAAGCGAACTTCATTAGCGTAAAAGGACCTGAGCTCCTATCCAAATGGGTAGGTGAGAGCGAGAAAGCTGTCCGAGAGGTATTCCGTAAGGCTCGAACTGCAGCTCCAGCAATCATCTTCTTTGATGAGATCGATGCGATTGCTCCAACTAGAGGTAGAGGCTCTGGAGACAGCAATGTCACAGAAAGAGTCGTAAGTCAATTGCTTACAGAAATGGATGGACTCGAGTCAATGAAGGATATCATTGTCCTGGCTGCAACCAACAGACCTGAGCTTGTAGACCCAGCACTACTGAGAACCGGAAGATTCGACATTCGTGTGTTTATAAAAGAGCCAACTGCAAAGGGAAGAAGCAAGATATTTGAAATCTATACCAAGCAGATGAATCTGGATAATGATATTGATTTCAATCGACTCGTTGCAGAAACAGAGCTCTATGTTGGCAGTGACATCAAAGAGCTTTGCAGACAGGCAGGAATGATGGCTATGCGAGAAGATGTGGAAACAGTATCATGGCGTCACTTTGAAGCAGCCCTGAAGAAGGTCCCAGCATCGATAAACGCGGATGATATAGAACGGTTTAAGAAGATTAACGAGCAGTTCCGTAGATCAGCAGCTGTACAACCTACTCATTCAATGTATGGATAGTGAAGATACTTGGCACCATGGCATCCTATACCACTTAGAAATATGATTCTGAATATCCTTCAGAAGAGAAGAGGGATTATTCTTGATGACGAGCTCCTCAGGGCTCTCAAGAAGGAGATTGGTACGGAACCCAGCGAGGCTGAGCTGAACTCAGCTCTGCTAAAGCTGGAAATCAATGGACTAGTTCATGTTAGCCAGATTACAAAGACAAAGCGCAGAATCGAAGTCATCACAGAAGGTCATGAATTCCTTCATGTGGATGAAGACTAAGGTTTCAGATGGAGGCAATGACCGTGGCGGGGAAGAGAGTACTTGCTGCGGGCAAGTTCGATATACTACACCTGGGACACCTAGCCTACCTTGAGCAATCAAAGGAACTAGCAGGTCCAGATGGGGAATTAGTCGTTGTGATCGCAAGAGATGATACCATTGAGCGAGAACGCGGTGCGCCTCCGGTCTTTCCTCAAGAGCAGCGACGACGAATAGTCGAAGCGCTCAATTCGGTCGACAAGGCAATAATTGGCTATGATACAGCAGACCATACACAGATTGTCAAGGATGTTGCGCCAGACATCATCGCTCTTGGGTATGATCAATACACGGACATCGACGCGCTTGAGAGGGTATTCAAAGATATGGGATTAACTACTAAGATAGTAAGACTTGAGAAGCGAGAAGCGGATGGCCTCTGCTCCTCTACGCTCATTCGAAGTAGAATCATCCAATTCTATAGAGAGAATGGACGTCCGCAATGACCTCAGATTACAAGCTCACCACGTGCTTCCGCATCATGTCGAATCTTTGCCTGTACTTCTCTCCTATTGAAAGTCCATCTCCAAATGATGAAGACAATGACAACTGCTGCAGCTAGTACGGCGAGATATCCATAGGTCCAAAGACCCATTGGAAAATGTGACAATAAGTCAGGAAGAGGTCCTTCCCAGAAGTAAGGGAAGTTAATGATGACGCCGAAGGCATACAATAGTCCAATAATGGTCATGAGCTTTAGATAAGCAATAGCTTGTCGATCATCATCAAACAGGAATATCAACGCTCCAAACCAGAAAAGATACCATGGCATAACCCATCGAAATATGAATAATGAGCATGGAACTGCATACAGATACAGCGGTTGTAGAAGTTTTATCTTCCCCCACCAAGATGCTTTCATGAAGTCTTCCTTGTTTGGCAAGAATTGGTGAATAGTAATCAAGATAAATCCAACAACTATCACAAGTGGGATGAGTGCGGGGTACCAGGAATAGGTTCCACCTAGTGGATTCCAAATATCCGGTGTTTCCCAAGATAATCCGGGATAGATGGGATTGACTATGAAGGAGCTATAGGATGAGCTATTTAGAAAGTGAGATAGAAGAGAATCATAGCCTTGTCCTGCAGCTGCTAGAGGGACGATTGTAATCATAATAGATGCAAAGAACCAAATTAGAGATACTGGAGATGATAGGAATAACACAGGAAGAGCTACCAGTGAATAAATCTTGGTTTGAAATGAGAGACCAAGTGTGAACATTGCCTTGTTATTCTGACCTTCGCTTCTCAAAACAAGCGCCATCAGAAGCAGACAATCAGTAAGTGGTTCGAGTTTGCCTCCTCCTGCTGATAGAATGAGTCCATACATGAAATATCCAGCAAAGAAGAGTCGTGCCCATTGTACCTTGTAGATTTTGTCCTTGAGAAGTATAGCCATTAGTACTAGATTGAGGTTGAACACTAAAGCAAGAAGGAAATTCAGCCACATATGTTGAAACTCGCTGACTCCTGGAAACAGAAATGTCGCTATTGCGAAGAATATCAATCCAAATACGGGATACTCGTATGTGATATTTCCAAGATAGTCAGGTAACACATGGTTGCCGTCCTGAAAGTGCTCACCCATTGCTTCAGCTACTTCCAGATCAGTCATGTTATACACGGCAAACCCATAGATCCAGAAGGCCTCACCATACATCTCATTTCGATTGCGGTCTCTTTGCACGACTAGTGTGTCAGCTATCGGGATGGCAATCATCGAGATGACAAGACTGAGCACAAGATACTTTCTCAGTTCGTAGATCTTGAAAGAAATTGCATTTAGCATGATGAGACCGCCATTCAAGCTTTGCAGGGTTCGTTGTCAATGACAAGTCATGCATAGTTAACTCTTTTGACTGATAGATACACTTTGCACGCTTCTTATCTAATCTTGTGATACGCTGTTACGAAAGATAGGTTGGGCAAGGCCAGCTATCACATTTCAAGCAATTCGTACACTTCTTCTCATCAACAGTGACCTTTCCATCTTTCAATTCGAGGGCGTCTTGTTCACATTGTGGGATACATGACCCACAAGCCTGGCAGAACATGGCTCTTGTAACAGCACGTTCAATCTTGCTTGCAAGTCGTTCGATACGACGCTCGTCCTCGCCACGAATTACAATAGAGCCCGAACTGAAGACCGATATGGAACAATCACCTGCATTCACTCTAAGAGCCCCAAGTTCCTCAGAGATTCGAGTAGGTCCAAATATCCTCAACACGGAACCAATACGTTCGAGGTCCACTCCTCCTGAGAATTGCCCTTCAAGACTGAATCCTGCAGAGGTGCATGGAGAAACCCCCTTGACTATCTCAAGCTTCATGCGTTCGGTAGGGGCAGGTCGCTCAGCAGATATTTCAAGACCCATCTCATCTACGAGTTTCATTTGGCCTGGAGGTAGGTTCTTCCACCGCCAAAATCCGCAGGTTATCCATTCTGGAGGGTATCCCAGCTTTTGCGCCCATTCTTCAAGTTTTGTGACCCATCGTTCATGTAGTTCAGGATGTGTTTCTCTTAGACTCTCAAGCTCAGCAAGAGGAGATGCTGGACAGAGATAGCACCCCATTCGGTGATAACCACGGTTGTACAATTCGTTGAAGGGGGCTTTCTCCTTGAAGATATACAGCCAGACTTCAAGGGCGTTCCAATTCTGAATGGGATTCGCTGAGATCTGACCAGGGACCCACGGATTGGATGATACCCGAGATTCAATAGAGCGTGTAAAAGACTCCAGCTTTCTCTGACCCATGAACGATAGGCTCTGGCCTCCAAGCTCATCAGATATTGAAGTGGCCGCAGGGCCGAGTTTCAGGACCTTGCAGCACCATCTAAAGTCTCTAGCAGGAGGACCGAATGCATCCACGGAATCCCAGAATTGGTCACCTGCATCATCGCCTATCACTTTCACGCCCTTTGCTCTAGCGAAATCATTGACATATTGAAGGGTCTCAGGAAGTTCAAGACCTGTATTCAAGAAGAACAGAGGAGGACTGGGGTCGACGACCTTGTCAACGACCAAGTAGGTTGCAAGAGAGTCCTTTCCTCCACTGAAGCCAACGACCACAGGAACTCCTTCATTCCTCTCGATGGTACGGTGGATGAAGGATGTCGCTTCCTTCTCGATCTCTATCAAGTCAGATTCATTCGCTCGGACTGCTAGGTCCCAATCTGCTGAATGGGGACTAGTCCTGGATGGATTAGGATCAGCGACCTCACGAATCTTCACGGCGTGACCTTTTTCAGATTTTGCCATGTCTTCACCGGACATCCGTGCTGTACCGACAGCAATGACAGATCCATTGCTATCAATAACCCATACCTCATCACCTTCTACGATTCCAGAGTCGCAGCCTAGTACTCCAGGCACCAGAAGGTTCGCTCCATCCTTGAGATATTTCAAGACACCATCATGGCATGAAACCCACTTCTCTTTGCTCACTTCGCCAATCCTACGTCCACCTTCTAGGGAGGGCATGAAATTGTACCCTTGGTCCCTTATCTCGAACCTGAGGCGACCAATGAGATGACCATCCACAATCACCTCGAACATTGCATCCAAGGAAGGAACCTTGTTGATGATGACCACCTTGTTATGTGGTAGGACGTGTGTGCCAACTCCTGCGCCATATTGGTTGTCGATGGCACCGCCAATCTTTGCAACATGCCCCTCCATTGCAGGATAAGGGTCACCGGGTGGAGATAGCTTGACCTCTCTTGCGATGGTACCACATTTCGAGCAGGCTGTTTCAGCGATACGAGGGACATTGCATGTGTCGCACCAGTAGAATCTGATTTTGGTCAGATATGGGGCGTGGCCTCTACGAAACTTTTGTCGTCCTTTTTTTCGTGCCAGATGAATCAGACTCCGTAAATACGATAGGATTTGGCAATGACTTATCAATAATGACTTATCGCTATGTACTCAGCCCAAGTCTTTGCATCGTAGCTGGAGTAGGTTGTCCCTTATCATCCCAGCCGCGCAGCTTGTAATATTCGCCTAGCATCTCATTACTGTGAGAAACTCGATTGCGAGTGTTGCCTTCGGGTAGCGGTTCAGAGAAGCGTGGCGGTAGCTTGTCATCTTCAGTCGTAAAGCCCTCTCGGTTGTTGAACATCCGTTCAAGATTGTAGATACGTTCCCCAATCTTGAGGAGGTCTCTGCCTGAGATCTCTAGCCCTGTTCCAGCTGAAAGCATCTCAGCATAGTCATCCACTGTCCATGCGAAGTTAGTGAAACGGCAGACAATCATAGAGTCCATGGCAGCAGAGAGATTCTGGAAGAGAATCACTAAATCAGCCTTACCTTCGGTCTTATCACGGTCAACCAGTACTGGACTTCCTAGAATCTCGGGGCCAATCAGATATGAACGCAAATGACAGCCACCTCGATTTGAAGTAGCATATCCGAGTCCGTGCCCTTGGACTCCGCGGGGGTCATAGGCGGGAATCTCGAGACCCTTTACCTGCATCGCTAGCTCTGGTAGTCCATATTTCTTCGCAAGTCGTAGAGAACCTTCTGATAGATCATCTCCAAGTCCTCGGCGATGAGCGATGTCCTCGATCATCTCAAGTAAGCCCATCTTATCACCGAATGCTAAGGACGCTTGCAGCTTTCCCCTTTGTACCAATTCCATTGCGCAACCAATGGTACTGCCAACGGATATCGTGTCTATTCCCATTAGGTTGCATCTGTGATTCGCTTCTGTGATCCATTCGAGGTCATTGATGCCGCATTGAGGTCCTAGTGCCCAAATCGACTCGTATTCAGGACCTCCGACCTCTTTACCATAGACGCGGCTGACTCGTCCACATCCAATTGGACAGCCATAGCAGTTGTAGGTCCGAACAGACAATCGCTCCAGCAATTTCTCACCAGATACTCCTTCAGCATCGTTGAAGGTCCCTTCTTGGAAATTGTTAGTTGGAAGCATTCCATACTCATTGATTACATTCACTAGGACAGCAGTGCCATAGACTGGAAGGGATTTGTCAGTCACACCGTTCTTCTTGATCAAACGTCTCGCTCGTGTCACAGCATCTTTCAATCGGTCCTTATCACTTACTTCAACAGACTTTGTGCCCTTCACAACAACTGCTTTGAGGTGCTTGGAACCCATGACTGCACCAACACCTCCTCTACCTGCCGCCCTATGCTTGTCATTGATAATCGCAGCCATTTTGACAAGATTCTCTCCAGCAGGTCCAATACACGCGACCTGTGCCTTCTCATCAGTTAGCTCAAGTAGTCTATCAGTGGTCTTCTCAGTATCCTTTCCCCAGACCTCCTTCGCATCACGTATCTCTATGTCATCATCATGTATCCAGAGATAGACAGGGGTTTCTGACCTGCCTTCAAACACGATCGCTGCGTATCCTGCCCTTCGTAGTTGAGGGCCAAAATAGCCTCCGCAATTCGAATCGAAGATAGTCCCTGTCTGTGGGGACTTAGTGATCACCTCGAACCGTCCAGCTGTGGGAACCGTCGTGGCGGTGCTTGGTCCAACTGCGAACACAAGCAAGTTCTCTGGTGATAGAGGATCGGTCCCAGGCTTGAGTGCATCATAAAGCAGCTTGACGCCCAATCCTCTTCCACCAAGATACTGCCTGTATAGGTCATCAGGTATCGGTTCAGTTCGAAAAGTCCTATCACTTAGAGAAACGTAAAGGATCGTGGCATCTGTATATGATTGAGTAGAGTCTTGTTCTCCCATTAGCAATACCTCCTAGTCATTGAATATGTTCTGATCACCATGTTCGCATGTTACACATCGTTGTTTGTACCACAAGTAGACTTCCTTTGGTTGCTTTGCAATACTTGCTTGTCTACTGGGACATGTCCAGCATGGCTTATCCTCAACCATCCAAGAATCACTGTATTGTGCCCAGCGGAAGTCCTCAACGATAGCGATTCCTGCGCTTGCTCCAATCCTGTTGGCACCCGCCTGAATGACACGCCAAGCATCCTTGAAGGTGCTTATTCCACCAGCTGCCTTGACACCCATCTCGTCCCCCACTGTTTCTCGCATCAAACGGACATCATGGGGCGTTGCACCCATGGGGCCAAAGCCTGTCGAGGTCTTCACAAAATGTGCTCCTGCGTCCTTGCAGATTAGACAAGCCTGAACCTTTTGCTCATCGGTCAATAGTCCAGTCTCAAGTATGACCTTTACATGTGCATCTCCTGCAGCCGCGACCACTGCTTCAATATCGCTCTTGACGAAATCGGTATTCCCATCTCGTAGAGCTCCTACATTCATGACCATATCGATCTCATGGGCTCCGTTTGCTACAGCTTCCTTGGTCTCGAAGGCCTTTGAAGCTGAGGTCATCGCGCCAAGGGGGAATCCGACAACGCTGCAAATCTTTACATCCGAGTCCTTGAGAAGTTCTGCCGCATATGCGACATGTACTGAGTTTATGCAGATGGCAATGAATCCGTATTCTATTGCCTCTTCACAGATCTCCTTGACCTTACTACGCTTCGTATCTGCCTTTAGCACTGTATGGTCAATCATTTTCGCAAGCTTCTCTATAGTGAGGTCCATAAGAGCAACTCCAAAGATTTCGGTAATTCTATGATGCTATTAACATCTTCGTATGAGGGTAGGAAATCTATCTCAATCATACTGAAACCTTCAAAACGGGTTGGAGGGTTTGATTGTTCTCCCATACAGGAATGGTGCTTCAAGTGTTCAGGGAACGAGCTTCTTGGGTCTTTTTGGCAATTCTTATTGTGTCACCTAGCTATTGGACAGTTCCAACAAGTAGCCTGGAATACACACTATACAATGAAAGTGCCTTACTTCAGACAGGAATCATCAGGGGGCCAACGGTCAATCTCGTCACTAACCATTCCGCAATGATATTCTGGAGAACAACGGAGTCTACCGATGCTTCTGTCAAGTATGGACTCAATGAGAGTCTCCTAGAGCAGATCGATAATTCAACGCTCGATACGGACCATAGAGTGATGCTTGAGAACCTGAAGATGGACTCGATATACCACTATCAAGTTGTATCAGCAGGAATTTCTAGTCCGGTCTATGACTTTAAGACAGCACCTGCTGACGGAGACCCATTCAAGCTTATCGTAATTGGAGATAATCGACCAGGGATGAGTACCAGGCAGCCATGGGTCTTTGGTCAGCTCGCGCAGCTAATAGCAGAAGAACGTCCTCATCTTGTCGTCTTCACGGGAGATTATGTGTGGGAAGTACAAGAGGATGATGCGTACAATGACGAAGCATGGACTGCTTTCACAGATATCTCAGATTCAATTGGTCACTACGCTCCACTCTATGGGGTAGTTGGCAATCATGATGATGGTCAACAGGTGGCAGGTGTTCGTAGGTTGGAGTACTTCCTTGATGCCTTTGAGCTGCCTGATGAACCGTCCTCCTACTACTCTTTTGACTATGCGGGAGTGCATTTCTCATGCCTGGATACCGAAGAATGGGGACTTTGGAGTAGGATCACAGGTGAACAATATGATTGGCTTGTGGATGACTTGGCCTCTACACCGAATACGATGAAATTCGTGTTTGCACATCAACCCCTCTATCCTGTATCCCATATCAATAGCGCACTTGATATGATTAAGGGAGAAAGAGATAGGCTCCAAGACCTCTTCGAGGCTGAGAATGTCACAGCATTCTTTGCAGGTCATGATCACTGTTTCAATCGAATGACCGTGAATGGAGTCGTGCACCTCATCGTTGGTGGTGGCGGAGCCAGACTGTATGACAATCCTTGGGGCGGCGCTTACAATCACTATTTGCGAGCGGACATCAATGCGTTTGGAATAGACTTTGTGACGATAAACAGATTCGCTGAACCTGTCGATAACTATGAGATACCATTCAGCGATGAAATCGAGATAGAGATTCGCCCCTTTGGTAACGAAAGTAGGAAACCAAGAGGAACCCTTCCCGAGTTCTACTTCAGTCGTACTCCAAGCAATGCTTTATTCTCTTGGGATTCCACGCCAAACACGACAGTGGTAAGCGGCTTCCCGGAAACCCCTGGACGTCACAGTCTGGATGTGTATGCAGAGAATGATGATAATGTGTGGAGCCACAAAAGATACCTCTTCAATACATCCGTTCCAGTAAATCTGACACAACCTACCACAACAAATGATACATCGTTACCTGTTTCCTATTTGGCAGTAGGGATAGTTGTCGGGGGAATCGGAATAGGTGTAGTGGTGGTACTCTTTCGCAAGCGGCTATCGTGAGAGTTACCGTCCACCGAGATAGCTTCGGATATCGTCAAGGACTTCCTTCTGAAGCCTGATGACATCGTGCACCTCAATCTCTTCTGCGTCACTAACGACAGAGTTCAGCTGGACTACAGTTCCAACAGTATCGACCTTGCTAAAGTCCACAGGAAACTCTACCTCAGCTCCTTTCACGATGAGCTCGGAGCGGGTTGGATGGAGCGCGATCCTAATGCTTCTGACGATGCCGATCCTGCGCGCCCTGCTATCAAGGACCTCTTTACCAAGTATTCTACCTGGCATACTTAGCTCATAGAGTTCAGCTTCAATGGTTGGCATGTCGTCTTTGTTGGCCATGTGTAACAGCTCCAGTCTTGGCAGTATGTAGGAGCCTTTTTACAGTGTGTAATACCACATAATGGTAAGGAAATGCATCTCAGAGTGAGGAAAACGTGAAGGGCAGCTCGCAGACTGTGGATTGGCCGCTGATAAGGAGAGACTCCGTTGACTATAGAGAGTATCAGGTTAACCTTGCAAAGCTTGCCACAACGAAGAGCACTCTTGTCGTGCTAAGCACTGGACTTGGAAAGACAATCATCGGAGCTCTAGTAGCTGCCGCAAGGCTTTCCAAGTATCCGACTTCAAAGGTCCTGTTCCTAGCACCATCTCGGCCCCTCGTAGACCAACAGGCAAGATTTCTCAGACGCATCCTAGCGTTGGATGATCAGCAGGTCGTCTGTCTGACCGGACATGATGGACCTGAGAATAGGAAGATCTCTTGGGGAGAATCAAGGGTTATTGCCATGACACCTCAAGCGCTTCAAAATGATCTTGTTCAGCGAAGCTATGATCTGTCCGAGGTGTCATTGATTGTCTATGATGAAGCGCATCGAGGTGTTGGTGACTATGCCTATACCTTCATCGCAGAACTCTATGAGAAACAGGGGCGCAACCAATGTTCATTGGGTCTGACAGCGTCACCAGGTCACAAGGCGGACCATATCAAGACAGTTCGAGAGAACCTCAGACTTGATCAAGTGGAAATCAGGACTGAGAATGACCCAGACGTCAAGAAGTATCTCGTTTCTGTGCAAAGCGATATCCAGTTCATCAACCTCACAGCAGAGATAGAAGTGCTCAGAGATATGCTCTACTCAATGCTGAATACCTATACCAGACCTATTATTGACCATGGGTACTCCCTACCTGACAGTAGACGTCTGAGCAGAAAGGAAATCCTTGCGACACAGGCGATGGTCCGAAAAGAGATTGGTACGCACACAAAGCCGCCAACGAAGCTCTTCTATTTAATCAAGAATCTGACTGCAGCTCTTAGAATCGTACATCTTATCGAATTCATTGGAACGCAAGGCCTTGCTCCAACACAGAGATATATCGAGGGCATGTATGAGGAAATCAGGAACAAGAAAAGCTCCAAGGGAGTAAAGGATCTCATCTCCCAACCGGAGTTCACGCAGTTTGAGAACCTGTTGCACGCGTTGGTCAGCAAGGGATATCGACATCCAAAGTCAGATGCACTGCTTGAGATAGTTAGCGAACAGCTATCGGTCGACCTTGACTCACGCATCCTAATCTTCACTCGCTTTCGAGATACTGCGGCTGAGGTCTCAGAAACTCTTGAGCAGCTTGATGATGTGCGAATCAGCCGGTTTGTGGGTCAGAGCTCTAAGGGATCTGACAAGGGATTCAGTCAGAAGAAACAGATTGAGGTGCTCGATGGATTCAGGAACAATGAGTTCAATATACTCGTTGCGACTCAGGTTGGAGAGGAAGGTCTTGATATTCCAGAGTGTAATCTTGTAATCTTCTATGATTGTGTACCTTCTGTAGTACCATACATCCAACGAAAGGGACGAACAGGACGTCATTCACCCGGACGTGTTGTCATTTTTGTAGCAAAGGGAACTCACGATGAGTTCTATCATTGGAGTGTGATTAACAAGTTGAAGAAGATGCCATCGGCACTCAAAGAGGCTGAGAAGGAAAACGATGAGAAGCAAGCCAGCCTTGACGAGTTCGTGGTAGAAGGGCAAGAAGCAGAGGTTGAGTCCGAGGAGTTCACCTTCAAGAGTAAGGAGTCCGAGGACAAAATCAAGCTCATTGTCGATTCCCGGGAGCTTCCGACCACCGTCGCTAGGGAACTCACTAGACTGGATGTCGTGATATCTGGAGAGAGCCTAGAGATTGGAGATTATGTCGCTTCCGAGGATGTTGCTATCGAACGGAAGGAATCGAATGATTTCATCCAATCCTTGATCGATGGAAGACTCTTCACACAGCTAAGTGCTCTTCGATCAGCATACCGGCGTCCAGTCCTGATCATTGAGGGAGAGCAAATTATAGGACTACGTGCAGTGAATCCTGCGTCAATCTATGGTGCATTGGCTTCAATCGCAATCAGGATACAAATTCCTATCATCTGGACTCGAAATGCGGAAGAAACTGCGAATGTCCTCTACAGGAT
This sequence comes from Candidatus Thorarchaeota archaeon, assembly GCA_048884965.1. Lineage (GTDB taxonomy): Archaea > Asgardarchaeota > Thorarchaeia > Thorarchaeales > Thorarchaeaceae > MP5-2226. The sequence continues at coordinate 96,529 of JBHLQH010000008.1, forward strand.
TGCACACATGGAGCAAGTAGACTCTAAGAAACCACTCCGTACTCGTACTGGGGACACGAAAGGATCAGATGCGGATGCTCTTGAGTATATACTCTCAGGATTCCCAGGGGTGGATACTGTAACTTCACGAAGCATCTTGGCAGAGTTCGGGACCCTAGAGGAGGTATTCAATGCCAGTAAGGAGGACCTGCAGAAAGTAAAGGGTGTGGGTCCCAAGATAGCTGGAAGGATTAGGAGGCTCCTGCAAACGGAACATCCTGAGCATAAGAAGGCTCGAGCCTGAACCTGACTAATAGACTTCGGGATTCTTTCCCTTACCTCTGCGGTAGGCGTCTCGAAGGATGTCTGTTATCCTTCGGCTAACCTCCCAGTACTTGAGGTAATCAGTCTCATCCAGTCTGACGACACTGAGGATTCTTCTGAAGACTACGTATAGCTTGGGATCGAGCTCACAGACGTCGCGTAGGGTTTCCTTGGCTCGTTCGAGTCCACGCATGTAGATTGCATCACGAGCAGCAAAGTCCTCGGCAACAGACCGCATTTCGCTCTCATCCTTGAGAGCCATTCCCAGTTGTCGCATAGTACCTATGATATCAAGAGTACGGTCCAAGTCATAGGATTCACGCTCTGGCATCAGTTCCATATCACCTGTGGCGATGAATACATTCTCTGCAGTCGCTCGCCAGAGCTTCTGCATGATGTGACTATCACCATTACCAGCTGGCTCATATCCCACCTGTTCAATCAGATGACATTTCTCAAGTTCCTTGAGGTGATATCTAACAGTTTGGGGCTTGACTTCCTTCTTACCATCCCCATTCTGTTCAGAATTAAGAAAATCTACGAGCTCGGAGGTTGACATCCTCCTAGCACGTAACGCATGGAGTATCTGACGACGATTCTCGTCATTTAGTGCTTTTACAGCATCTATGGCTTCAGTTCCTGTAAGAACCTTCAGGGTATCCATTGGCTTGTTCCCTTGCAAAGCACAAACTCTCCATTTTCGTATTGCATTTTTAACAAATAACGTATTGCAGACAACTAATAGCCTTCAGGGCTATTAGTGTCGGATTACTCTTCAATATCAGTTCCCTTCGTCTATGCAGGAACATAGATCCATTGTCGCATGTCCTGCAGGCAGGGTACGCGCTTAATCAACTGCTTCTTCAAGAGTTTTCGAAGAGCATATCGGACTGTTCTTGGTGCAAAAGATACCTTATCGAGCAGCTGCTTGGGTGTAACACCATCCTGACCACTGCTTCGGAGTATATCGAGCACAATCATTTGGCTCTTGGTGAGCTTCATATTCTTGAGCTCTTCTCGGAGTTGTTTATCACTCATCATTTTGAATTACCTACTTGTAAATTATCAGAGTGTGACAGCGATAAACTGCCACAAACTACACCTTATTAGTATAACAAAGATGCTTATTAATATATCGCAGTCTGTGACCGCGGTATTAAAATTAGAAACTGCGAGCATAGACAATCGTTTGAATTAGGCAATTTTGCCCTTTTGAGCGCCAAATCAGAAGCTAGAGGAGGTTTGAAATTGTCCGTGAATCGCCAACAAACTCTATAACAACGATGCATAAACCATCAGTGACTCGCGATGAAAAAGGCAGCACTAATGGCAGCTGGTAATTCTACTCGAATGCTACCACTCACTGCAAACAGACCAAAGCATCTCCTCCCCATAGCAGGCTCACCACTCATCTTTCATACTCTCAGGGCATTACGAGATGCTGGCATCACAGAAACCCTCATCATCTATGGCTACCGCGGAGATCTTCTAAGAGAGGCCATCGATGCCGCTGATTGGGGCAAGATGTCGATTTCCTATGTGGAGCAGACGGAGAGAAAGGGGACAGCCCACGCGGCGGGTCATGCAAGTGACTTTGCAGGAGAAGATGATATCATCGTCATGAATGGGGACGTATTGACTGCCCCAGATACCTTCACTACCCTCATAGACTTCCATCGCGGCCATGACTTCGGATTGAGCCTGACTGTCCTACCTGTCGAGGACCCTTCTGCGTATGGCATAGTTGAAGTGAAGGGTAATCGAGCGGTAGACCTGATTGAGAAGCCAAGGCCAGACCAGATGGTAAGTAACCTTTGCAATATGGGCATCTATGCTGCAGGACCTGACCTATGGGAAGCTATCGCTAAGACGCCTCTATCAAAACGAGGTGAGTATGAGATTACAGACTCGATTATGATGCTCATAAGAGAGGAGAAGGTGGGCGTCCATCAAATACCCTCATGGTGGCTGGATCTAGGGAAGCCTTGGGACCTTCTTGAGGCAAACGAAAAGATCCTTAGCAATGCAATGAAACGAATCGAGGGTACAGTGGAGGAAGGAGCTACTATCAAAGGCAATACCATAGTCGAGCCAGGTGCGCTAGTCAAGAGTGGGGCATATATTGAGGGACCTGCATATATCGGACCTGAGTGTGTCATAGGACCCAATTGCTACATCAGGGCATATACCTCTCTGAGTAGGAAGGTGAAGATAGGTAACGCAGTCGAAATTAAGAACTCGATAATCATGGACGGTACGAATGTCGGACATCTCTCATATGTTGGGGATTCGATTATTGGAATGCGCTCTAATTTTGGAGCTGGGACTATTACTGCGAATCTTCGGCATGATAATGCTGACATCAAGGTCACTGTCAAGGGAGAGCGTGTTAGCTCAGGAAGGAGAAAGCTTGGAGCAATCATCGGAGACGATGTGAAGACTGGGATAGGTACTTCGATATCTACAGGAATCGTGCTTCATCAAGGCGCACGAACAGGTGTCGGAGTCATTGTCGATAGAGACATCCCTCCGAATACCTTGGTCATTGCAAAGCAGTCCACACAAGAGATTGAGATGAAGCCATCAGAATGAGGGAAAATTATGCCATATGAGGCATTCACCGAACAAAATGTAATCTTCAAGGATATCAGTAAGATTGATGTCCTGTTCGGATTTTGCTACCCTTCTACATATCGTGCAGGGATGAGCGGCTTGGCAACCCATCTATTCTATGCCATCTTGAACGGTAGATCAGACACATCATGTGAGCGGTACTTCAGATATGATACTAGATCCCCAGTAAACTCGGTTGAAACTGGGAGACCTCTTCATGACAACCACCTTCTAGGTTTCTCCCTCACCTATGAGGAGGATATACTTGGTCTCGTTCAGATGCTTGAGATGGGAAAAGTCCATGTTCTTGCCAGTGAGAGGTCGAACGAGGACCCAATTGTCATTGTGGGAGGACCAGCTGTAAGTGCCAACCCTGAGCCATATGTCGATTTTGTCGACGCCTTCGTCATCGGAGAGGGAGATCTAGTCATTCACGACATCATCGATGCGACCATTACCTCTGGTTCCCGTAGGGAAGTGCTAGAGAAACTGGCGGGGGTGAGGGGATTATATGTTCCCTCTCTACCTCAAGCAAGCGTTTCAAGGCTCATCATACCTAGTCTAGAAGCATTATTCCATCCAACTGCGCAAGTCTTTGCCAATGTAGAGGAGCAATCGAAACATGAAACTGTCTTTGGCAGATCCCTACTTGTAGAAGTCAGCAGAGGGTGTGGGCATTCATGTAAATTCTGCTTGGTAGGTCATATCTGCAGACCGCGAAGAGTAAGGTCACTAGGCAGGCTCATGAAAATCATCGAGGAAGGTGTGGAACAGTCGTCAGTATCCAAGATCGCATTGATTGCATCCTCATTGGGCGATCTCGATCAGTTGGAAGAACTAGCTGAATGGGTAATCGGGAAAAAACTAGGCCTTTCGACTCCTTCTCTTCGTGCTGATAGGGTAACACTAAGACTTCTTCAACTGCTAAAAGAAGGAGGGCAGAGAACCCTCACCATTGCACCTGAAACTGGTTCTGCGTCCCTTAGAAGAAGTATGGGAAAGGGACTCGATGATGATGAAATCTATAATGCGGTTAGCTACGCCAAGGATGCAGGACTTAGCTCAGTAAAGGCATACTTCATTATTGGTCTTCCAGGAGAAACAGATGATGATGTACGAGCAATTGCGACTATGACAAGCCGATTCGCAAAAGAGTCTGGGCTGCGTGTTACTGCAAATGTGAATCCATTCATTCCAAAGGCACATACTAGATGGGAACGTGAACCGCAACCCCCGTTAGAGGTGCTCCGTTCAAGAATCAAGTTGCTTGAGAAGGAGCTACATAATGTACCTCGCACATCCCTAGAAACCTTGGACCCGAGAAGTGCCAGAATTCAAGCGGCTCTATCTATTGGCGATCGCTCTATTGGGAAAGTAATCAAAGTGGCAGCCACACAGGGAGGTTTCGGCGCCTGGCGCAGAGCGGAGAAGGAAACAAAGATAGAATTTCTTGGTCGAGCTAGCGATGGGAATCACCTTTTGGGGAAACTACCTTGGCATTTCATCAAATAGGTGAATTAGTCCGCCAGCAAATGGATTATAAGAGAAGTTTTGGAGATATTACGTAGGCTGAGCCTACTGGAGTTAATCCGGTGATTCTCCATGAGTGACGAGGACAAATTTCAGAAAGCGTATCCAGCTCTCAATGAGGAGCTTGAAAAAGGAAGCACTCAGGAGTATACTATAGATGGGGTCCGTATAATGTCGGAAGACCATGAAGAACAGACTTCGGATGAAGGAACGTTCCTTCCTAATGCTATTGATTATATTCGACGATGTGATACCGTACCTCAAGCCATTGAGATAGTCGACTACTTACTCAATAGAGGAGAGCTTACGACAGGTCAGGCCAGGGACATTAAGAAACAGCTGAAATCTGAAGGACTTCGAAGCTTTGGAGCAAAGAAGGAGAAGGACCATTATTTGAAACATGGTCTTGAGTAATTAGCATGTGTCCATCTCACATCATCTCAATGGTGAACCCTTAGTCAGCCCGTTCCTCGAAGGTGCTTATATCTCCTAGAACAGAGATGATTTTGAAGATAGTATATCTTTCATTGTCTGGGGGGCATAAAATGAGCAAGAAGAGGGGAGATCTGAGCGACTCGGATTTCAAGAATATCATGAACCTTGTTGTACAAGACCTGACAGTTTACGATTTGGGTGAGTGGCAAAAGGCGTGCCGGTCCTTTGGACCAGTCCACTATGTGTCCGAAACACGAAAGCAGTGGTTTGCAAAAAATAGTTTCAGACTTGAAGCGGCTAGGGATATCTCGGAGTTCGTGGAAACCTGGGTGAAGAATCTTCGAGAGGATGAAAGATTCGAGGAGTATACTGTAACAGCAATTCGTGAGGGTATAATAAGGGCAGTGAGGGAGCAACAGGAGAAAGAAGGCGCAGAGCTTGGCTTGTTGAATTCAGTCAAGCTGAATGGCTTCAAGACCCTTGTCAAATGGGCAGGAGAGCAAAAGCTCCTTGAGGAGGGACCTTATGAAGGCGCAATCGCGATACCACCTGGTGGAGCAAAGAAATCACAACGAACCCCTTCACGAAAGAAAAGAAAGGGGACATATGGACCGCCAGTCGTGAATCTTGCTCACAACTATCATTTGATTGATGAGAGTCGCATTCTATTGAGTATTGAACTGGGTAATAATTACCTGCACCCATACCAGAACGTCAAACTGCACCTGGAAATAGACACTAGACTTTCAGTCTTGGGGGTATCAGGCCACTCATGGTCCCCTATGAGCAATCAGATTCCAATCGGGTTCCTCGAGTCCTCCTTGGATGATAGTATGAGCAAACGTGTTCTAGAGATCGACATGAAGATCCTTGAACGGATAGATGAATACTCCCTTGGAGGGAATATTATCTATGATGACTGTGAGAAGGGAATTGTTGTGAATCATGAACTCACACGAGTGGTCATTAGAATGATCTAGTTCATCTTTGGCCTATCTTACAAGGTCTTTGATGATGTTGGTTAGATATCCGGGGAGAGTCCAATTTGCTATCTCAGTGTAGGGATCATCTAGAAGGAGTGCGTGCTGAGCTAGAATCCTGAGAAGATCGCCTTTGAAGCCTGCGACACCGTGGATTTTGTGTCCCGCAGATGAGAAAGCTTTCACTACTTCTGCGTTGGAGGGAAATCTGAGAAGATTATCACCAGCAACACCATCACCGAAGAATACTATAGTGCCACTCAATTCCTCATGCCAGCCATCATCTAACGCGATTATATACTTGGAACCTAAGGCGATATATGAAAAATCAAATCTCTGGGAAATGATTCTTCTGAACTCATCTGGAATTGAAAGACTCCTGCTACGTTCTCTAATCTCCAATTTTCGCATCGAAGAGAAGCTGCATTCGTACGGAGGTATTGGTTCATCCTCATGAAGAAGGCCAAATCCTGCAGATATGATATAGTAGTGTACTTCGACGTTCTTTATGCTCCGTAAGAGAGCTACACCTTTTCCAAGTTCCCTTGCTTGATTGCCCGTGTACATATCACGCGCGGCACAGGTCAGTGGTGATAGCCTCTCCACCCACACCGGTAGGTCTGCCTTACCAGTAATCTCACTGCAGGTGGGAGCCTTTGGTGAGTTGAAGCGTTTACGTTTCCCACAACTGCCTACTACAAGAACCCTCATTGGTCAATCCCATGGTCATCTGAGTTGCATCATGTCTGATATCCAGTCTAATAAGGGGTCTCATGACCTAGCGAGAGCTTTGTATCTAGACTAGCTAGGCTTGTACGCACCACGATCTCGTGCCCAGGTAATGGTATCTGGGTCACATCGCTTGAGCTCACGTTCTGGAAATTCGCTCAGAAGGTTCCAGCCGATGTCAAGTGTCTGATCGAAGGATCTATCCTCGAACTCACCCTGTCCGATGAACTCCTCCTCGAAGCGGTCGGCAAACTTGAGGTATTTCTGATCTCGGTCAGTCAAGGCTTCAGAGCCAACAACTGCAACAAGATCTCGAAGGTCTCGACCTTCGGAATAGGCATAGTAGAGCTGTGCCTGTATCTCCTTATGATCGAACCTTGTCATACCTTCGCCGATTCCCTCTTTCATGAGTCTGCTAAGAGATGGACCTGGATCGATAGGTGGATAGATACCTCTTCGATGTAGGCCTCTTCCGACAATCATCTGCCCCTCTGTGATATATCCTGATAGGTCAGGGATTGGATGAGTCATATCATCCTGAGGCATAGAAAGGATAGGCATCTGAGTAATGGTTCCCTTCCTTCCGTTGATACGGCCTGCACGCTCATATATCAAACTGAGGTCTGTATAGAGATAGCCAGGATATCCTCTACGGCCGGGTATCTCAGAGCGAGCAGCACTGATCTCACGTAGCGCTTCGGCATAATTGGTCATATCCGTTAGAATGACAAGGACATGCATATCGGACTCGTAGGCAAGATATTCTGCTGCAGTAAGCGTAGCTCTAGGCGTGATTATGCGTTCGATTGCAGGGTCATTTGCTAGGTTAAGAAATAGAGTGGTATGCTCTAAGGCACCTGTTTCCTCGAAGGAGTTGATAAAATACTGTGCCTCTGTTGCTGTAATTCCCATTGCTCCAAAGACGATAGCGAAATCACCTTCCTCACCGGGAATCTTCGCTTGACGAACGATCTGTGCGGCAATTCGGTTATGAGGCAATCCAGAGCCAGAGAAGATAGGGAGCTTCTGACCTCTCACAAGAGTGTTCAATCCATCGATGACAGAGAGACCTGTTTGAATGGGCTGTCGGGGATATTGTCGGGCATAGGGATTGATCGGGGAGCCATAGATGTCCCAGTGGTCCTCTGCAGTAAGGGGTGGTCCCTTGTCGAGGGGATTCCCTGCGCCATCAAGAACGCGGCCGAGGATCTCGGAAGAAACAGGGAGCTTCATCGTCTCTCCTGTGAATCTGGCAGCAGTAACGTCTGCATCCAGTCCACTCGTTCCCTCAAAGACCTGAATCACAGCTCGTCCACGACCGGTCTCAAGGACTGTACCAGTCAAGAGATCGCCATTTGGAGCTCGAATCTTGACTACTTCGTTATAAGCCACATTGTGGGTTTGCTCTACAATTAGTAGTGGGCCACTGACATCGGACACGGTCCGATATAAGATGGAAGACTCCCGTGTCATCGTAAAATCCGCCTTAGATTACATCTTGAATCCGTAGACCGTGGATAGTCCTCTGCGGTTTTAAGACTTACGAAGTGTAATGAATGGCTCAAAGAAAGGGCACAACATGCATAAATGCGAGAACTGGTGCTAGCATCACACCCCTTACAATCAATGAGTGACCCCTTGCCTTAAGATCCCCAGAGGTCGGATTGAAGTATAGAATGGCACCTACAAGGATGCAGACCGCCATTACACCATCTCCTATGAGCACGATCAGCGCTACTACCTGACTCTCGTACATACCGAAGAGACCATAGAAGGTAGAGGTTGCACTTTCGATGGTCAACACTCCAAGACCCGCCATGCTGGCAAAGTAATTGGTTATCATCGGACCTACGAAGAAGAGGAAAACACCGAAGATCACAAGGCCCTTCGCAGTGCCATCACTAAGGCCAGTCGCAAATACAATGAACCCAACAAGAACTAGGATGAGGTATCCATTCACGGCCAGCGCATAGAACAGGTTCAGAAGCGTTGTAAGGGCGCCTAAATATTCGGTCCCAAAGTCGAATGGAAAGGGACTCTGTAGGAGAAGGATGGAAGTTAGCCCTAGATTCATTGACCTCACGATATCAAGTCGGCGAAAGGGAATTTAACCACCACTCAATTCAGCCAAGAGTTTCTGAAAGTCTTCCCGCATAACTTCCTTTGTTTCGGGGAATCTAAGAGCCGCAGCTGGATGATAGGTCATGAAGTAGGTCCGCCCCTTTGCTTCGTAGAACTTACCATGTGCCTCATTAAGCCGCCAGGGACCAATCACTGATGAAATGGCGACGCCACCTAGGAGCACAATCACTCGTGGGTCTATAACCTCAATCTGTCTGTCAAGGTACCCGATACATGCATCCACCTCGTCCTTTCGGGGAGTTCTATTGTTGGGTGGCCGCGACTTAAGGACTGACGTGATGAAGACCTCATGCTCAGATAGGCCAATCTCCCGAATCAGTTCTCGAAGTATCTCTCCGGACCTTCCGACAAATGGGCGCCCTGTCTTGTCCTCTTGCGCTCCGGGCGCCTCACCAACGAACATGATCTTGGCATCTGCGGATCCCTCTCCTGGGACTGGATTGATTCGTGAAGCATGTAAGGGACAGTTGGTGCATGATGCTATCTCAGAGTGTATCACTTGGAGTGCCTTTTCTCGAGTCATTTCACATTATGGTGGTCATCCTAAGATAAAAACCACATTGATTTGGGTAGCATCTACATGCTCGGAGAAACTATGCCACTCTCATGCAGTTCCTTATAGAGCGATTCGAACTCTTTCCCGATCTTGGACTCGATTGCATCCATCGCTGTTTGATAGCTATCCCATGGCGCAATCTTCATCCTTGCGATGTTATCGAGGACACTGAACTCAAGGATTCTCCGCACGCTAACACCCAAACTGACTGCTTCAGCCATCTTACGTGAGAAGTGAATGATGATTCGGAGCATTCGGTAGGTCTTTCCCACTGGAGAGTAGGTGTCTATCTCATGAATGGCGCTCTGGGTCAGAAAGTCCTCCTTGATCATTCGGGCTGCTTCCAATGTAGCTCTCTCTGCCTCAGGTAGCGCATCAGGTCCTACTAGCTGGACAATCTCACGAAGCTCTTGATCCTTCTGCAGCAATGCCATAGACTCCTTGACAAGCTCAGGCCAGTCTTCACCAAGCTCAGTTCGATGCCATTTCTCAAGAGTAGTATGATAGAGTGAGTAGCTCGTTAGGGCGTTGATGGCAGGGAAGAATCTTCGCGCTGCAAGGTCCTTGTCAAGAGCCCAAAATACCTTAACGATACGGAGTGTTGCTTGCGTCACAGGCTCTGAAAAGTCACCACCAGGAGGTGACACTGCACCACAAATGGTGATTGAGCCGGTCCGATCTTCTGCTCCTAAGGTCTTGACACGGCCGCCTCGCTCATAGAACTGTGCAAGTCGCGATCCTAGGTATGCGGGATATCCTTCCTCTGAGGGTAGCTGTCCAAGACGACCAGAGATCTCTCTGAGAGCCTCAGCCCATCGGGAAGTCGAATCGGCCATGAGGGCAACATCGAAGCCCTGATCTCTGAAGTACTCTGCGAGGGTCACAGCTACATAGATCGATGCTTCACGTGCAGCCACTGGCATGTTCGAGGTGTTTGCGATAAGGACGGTTCGTTCCATCAGGGGCCTACCACTTTGTGGGTCGTTCAGATGGGGCCACTCCTCAAGAGCCTCAGTCATCTCATTTCCGCGCTCTCCGCAACCGACATATACGACGACTTGAGCGTCAGCCCACTTTGCGAATTGATGCAGGGTGACCGTCTTCCCAGTACCGAATCCACCAGGGATTGCACCTGTCCCTCCCTTTGCTTGGGGCATGAAAGTGTCAATCACTCTCTGTCCTGTTATAAGGGGGATTGCGAGAGGAACACGATCCTTGAAGGGGCGACCTACTCGTACTGGAGTCCTCTGAAGCATAACTACTTCATGAAAGTCCCCGTGCTCGTCCTTCACCTTACAGATGGTTTCGACAATGGTGAACTCGCCCTTTGATACGATCTCAACGATTTCACCCTTAACGCCACGAGGAATCAGTATCTTTGAAGTGATAATACCTGTTTCAGGAACCTCACCAATGATATCTCCAGGTTCCACCGTATCTCCAACCTTCGCAGTGGGGTTGAATTCCCATTTCTTCTCCCTATCAAGACCTTCGATACTTAGTCCGCGGCTAATGAAGTCACCTGACAGCTTCTGCAATCCGGGTAATGGACGCTGGATTCCATCATAGATAGATCCCAAGAGACCAGGGCCAAGCTCAACAGACAGAGCGTCACCAGTGGCGACCACAGGCTCTCCAGGAGCTAATCCAGATGTTTCCTCGTACACTTGAGCGGTGAATTCTTCATCACCAACCTCAATGACTTCTCCAATCAAATGCTCATTTCCAACTCTGACGACTTCATACATTCGTACTGAAGGAAGGCCTGAGCAACGTACTACAGGGCCAGCGATGCTCTCAATCTTTCCAATTATTTCAGTCATGATGGGATTCTCCTTCAACTGATATTGACTACATATTTATCTCGATTCCAACTGCCCGACGTATTAGCTCTCTCAATACAGTTTCATATGCACCAGTAGAGCCGGTCCTATCAGGAATTAATAGAATCACAGGCACAGGAGCCTCCGAAAGCTCTAGGATGGTATCCTCTACCTGCATTGCAAGGGGCTCTGTGATTATTATCAAGCCCATTCGTGGGTCTCTAAAGTAGCCAAGTAATGATTTCCGAGTTTCTTGAGGGGTTTGAGGAACAGAGCTCTCTCGGACCCCGACCATACGGAAACCTGTGACCGTATCACGGTCGCCAATGATAGCTATCTTGTCACTGACCATTAGATACCACAGCACAGCAAGACCGTAAGACCAGTAAAAAACATTTGCAAACGGATTTTTGGATAATAGCTCTATTTAGTAAATTGCTCAATGATATCCGATTCCTCGATGTGAGTCCAGCAATAGGTGCATTTTAGCTTCATTGGCTGCTTCGAGAGGACCTCGTACTTGGGCTCGATTGGCTCTCGCTCCTTATTTGTGACACATCGTGTATTTGGACAGACGATCACATTGGTAATAGTAGAAGGAAGCTCGACTCTGGTCTTCTTCTCGACTTTCGAGTCACGAATCATGTTTATGGTGGCATCTGGAGCGACCAGTGCTATCTTTGCAACCTCGCTCTCTGCTAAGAACCGGTCCTCAAGCTTGACTATGTCCTTTCGTTCGATTCGTGAACTGGCGATGTTCATCGCAAGGCTAACAATGGATCCCTCACGTCCCGTGATACCCAGAATCCTAAGAACATCAAGGGCATGTCCTGCATTAATATGGTCAATGACAGTTCCATCCTTGATCTTGACGATACGGATTTTTGTCTCTTTCTCTTCTGACAAAGTATTCACCCACGGGATTTTGGACGGACATCAAATCGTTTTAGACCTTCCTCTGCGAGGATGGATAACCGGAAGCGAAGGTTGATATGTCCAAGGGTAACCCTCGAGGTTGAAAAGACGGTGAGAAGAATTGGTCTTAGAGGGTCTCGGTAAATCACTAAACTCCGCACTCAAACGCCTCTTCGGTGCAAGCGTCATAGATGAGGAGCTTGTCAAAGAGCTTGTGAAGGACATCCAACGAGCGTTGCTGGTTGCAGACGTAGATGTCACTTTGGTTATGTCTATCACAGATAGAGTACAGGAGCAAGCCCTAGATGAGAACCTACCCCGAGGTGTTTCCCGTCGAGAGCATATCATCAAAGTTGTATGGGATACATTGGCATACTTCCTCGGTGAGAAGGCAGTACCTCTTACCATCCATCCTGGAAAGCCCAATCTAGTGATGATGATAGGCATTCAGGGATCAGGAAAGACAACGACGATAGGTAAACTTGCACGGTACTATCAGAAGAGAGGTATCAAGACTGGGGTGATTTGCGCAGATAACTTCAGACCAGGTGCGTTCAGTCAGCTCAAGCAGCTGGCAGAGAGGTCCAATGTGCCATTCTATGGTGATGAAGGCGAGAAGGATGCTGTAAAGCTGGCTAAGAACGGCTACAAGGATATGACCAAACGAAACGTGGAGCTAATCCTACTGGATACCTCTGGTCGGCACAGGGAGGAAACCGGGCTCATCAAGGAGATGAAGGATATCTCAAAGGCTGTAAAGCCCCAAGAGATCGTACTGGTCATCGATGGTACGCTTGGACAACAGGCTGGCGCGCAGGCGGCTGCTTTCAAGCAAGCCACAGAGATTGGGTCTATCATTGTCACAAAGTTGGACGGTAGTGCGAAAGGTGGTGGTGCTCTGTCAGCTGTAGCTGCAACAGGAGCGCCGATCAAGTTCATCGCGACTGGAGAAGGAATGGATGCCATCGAGCCATTCAACCCGACCAAGTTCGCAGGGCGTCTTCTGGGTATGTCAGATATCAGAGGATTAGTGGACAAGGTAAAGGAAGCCCAGATTGAGATTGACGAAGATGCTACCATGCGTATCATGAAAGGAAAATTCACGCTCACAGACATGATGGCACAATTGAAGCAGCTCAAGAAGATGGGACCTCTTGGGAAGGTCATGGAGATGCTGGGGCTTCAGTATAAGTTGCCCGAAGGAGTTGCCGAGGTTCAAGAGGAGAACCTGAAACGATTCGAGGTTATCATGAATTCCATGACCAAGGACGAACTCGATGAGCCAAAGCTGATCAAATCAGCTCGGATAAAGCGAATTGCAAGGGGCTCTGGGACATCAGAAAGAGATGTGAGAGACCTGCTCAAGCAGTATGAAACCATGAAGAAGATGATGAAGCAGATGGGCAAGTCTCGTCGTCGGGGTGGTAGAGGTGGTCTCCCAGACATACCAGGTCTGCCAGGTATGTAATCAGGTGTCTGGCGTTGAGTCGTACCTATCTTATACTATTCAATGACCTACCTATTGACAAGACTAGCGTGAAACGAGGTGAGAATGCACCTCAAGTCGTGACGGCAGCAAGATCTGTGAATGTCGCACTCTTCCTGTCCAAGGACCTTCGACGTGATGTCACTATCTCATTGGGGATGGTGAAAGAATCTGAATGGAACATCATATCATTCCCAGGGGCTACTCTCAGACGGGTTTCCCCAGATGAGCGGTCTATCTCCTTTTTCTTGCTGAAGGCCTTCGAGGTCTTGGATAGAATGACGAAAGGAATGACGCGAACACTGGACAATGGAATTGTCATTCAGCGACTTGATCCTATTGAATATCTTCAACCCTGGGGAGAGAATATCTATCTGGCCAAGATGGAGGGACAAGACCCCATCAAATCTGACGAACCAGTAAATTCTATCTACATCTATGACATTGATGACAAGGTCAGTTTAGATGGGATTAAATGGCGTACGATATCCCGTCCCAAGACTCCTGAGCGGTTCATACTCGACATAAATGTGATATATGACCCCTGAGAATAGCACCTGAAGAAATCTTCATAATACCATCACAAATAGAAGAATCAACAAATTGGTGACCTCCTATGCCTACCAATGTCACACCTGAATTCGATAAACAGCGGCAGATATACGAGGACACAGAAGATCTTGAACAACGAATCGTCGAGCTAGAGAAGCTTCTGTCCCTTGCACCTAGACACAAGGGTGCTGAACGGATGAGAGGGGACTATCGAAAGAAGCTGGCTCAACTCAAAGCTCAAGTAGAGCGCGAGCGTGAACAGTCTCGAGCGCGTCGAAGTGGTGCAGGCGCTGAGGAAGGCGTCATCAGGAAAGAAGGTGCGGGGCAGATCTGTCTTGTCGGTGTGACGAATAGCGGAAAATCCACATTGATCAATGCGGTCACCAATGCTGAGCTTGACGTTGGGGACTATCCTTTCACTACTCCCATCCCAACTCCAGCAATGCTCGTGTTCGAGGATATCAATATTCAATTAGTAGAGATTCCGGGTGTATTCGATGGGAGCTATGATTCTGGCATAGGTAGACAGGCCCTTGGCGTAGCACGAAATACTGACTGTATCGCTCTTGTTGTGGACCTCTCTCAGGATATCGATATGCAGATGGAAATCATCATGAAGGAGCTCGATAGAGCAAGGATTCGGCTCAACAAGGAGAAGAGCGCTGTCAGGATAGAGCGTACCGGGTTGGGCGGACACATGATCTATGGAGTCCAATTCTTCGAGGGAACAAAGGAGGATGTCATTGACTATCTCCAAGCCCGTAGAATCACGAACATCATCGTACGGTTCCAAAAGCCATCCACGTTCGAACAACTCGTCGACGCGATGGATGCGAGTGTGGCCTATGTGCGTGCTCTTATCATAGCCACAAAGGGAGATGCAGCAGGTTCCAAAGAGCGATATAAGGAACTTGAGAAGAAGTATAACGACAGGTTCGATATCATCCCCATCTCTGCAGTACGGAAGGAGAACCTTGATGGTATGAGCTGGGCCCTCTATGACCATCTTGACATTCTCAGAGTATATACCAAGATACCTGGGAAGAAACGAGAGAACAGGCCGATCGTTCTTCCTGTAGGCTCAGTCGTTGAGGATGCTGCCGCAAAGGTGCATAAGGAACTCTTCGTTGAACGCTTCAAGTCAGCCACAATCATCAGAGAGAATGACAAGATAAAACGTCGACAGGTCGGACTCAACTACCCCCTTGATGAGGGTGATGTGCTGCAGCTCGCCCATAGATAAGAGGGAATGCATGTGGCTGAAGAGGAACCAGTAGATGGCTTTCCAAACCTTATTGTTGTACTCGTGGACCCAGAGGAAACCGGTAATGTCGGGTTCACAGTTCGCGCCATGGCGAACTTTGGAGTTGATAGACTACGTATCGTCGGTGACGATATCAGAGAGGACCAATATGCACATATCTTCGCCGTGCGAGCAGTGGACATCTTGCAACGTGCGGAGGTCTTCGAGACCCTCGAAGAAGCCCTAGTAGATGTTGAGGCGGCATGGGGTGCCACCGCACGGAAAGGTAGCAATCACAGTGTCACACGAGCTACACCCCTTGTAAGCCAGCTACCGGACCCCACATCCATCCCTGCGACCGTCGCACTGGTATTCGGACGTGAGTCGGTCGGATTGACCAATGATGAGCTTGCTCTTTGTGACATAGCGTTCAATATCCCCACATCGAAGCAATATGGGAGTCTGAACCTTAGCCATGCTGTAGCCGTGACACTCTATGAGCTCTACAACAAGTACGCTGAAAGACCCGAGCGTCGACCTACGGATATCAGACCAGCCACACGCGAAGAGCGTGAGCAGGCAGCATTCTTCTTTGATGAGCTCATCGACAAGACCACCATCAAGGACTTCCGGATACCCATCGCAAAGCAGGTGTTTCGAAACCTACTCCATCGTGCTTTCATGACTGGAAGGGAGATCGCGACGCTCACCGGTACGATAAGGAAAATTGTGAAGATTGTTAGAGCGCAGGATGAGGGGTCCGAAGACCTTAATTCCACTTCAAGATAGAATGCTGAAACTAGTTTTGACAAATGGGTCTAGACGCCGTATCCCATCTTTCGCTTGAGGTTGGGGTCTATCTTATCGAAGACTACCTTGCAGGGTGTTGGGAACTTTGGTGCAGCCTTCTCAAGTGCTTTCATACTTTGCTTGATGAAGGGTGGGTTGGTCCTGATCGTGATGATAGCCTGATTCGTGTCAACCCTAGCTGCTGAGCCAATGACTTTGCCCCATGCTCGACGCATACCATCCTGTACACGGTCAGCCCCTGCGCCGGAGATCATCTTATTCTCACGGAGATAGTGGTATGGCTTGACACGCACGCGGAGGTGGTAGTTCTTCCTGCCCACGAACTTGGTCATGTGTCTGTTAGAAGCAATACGAGCCGCCTCTAGTGCCTGGTTGCGAATCTGACACCTCTCTAGACCAATCAGGGACATCTCTACCTCGAACTTTCCAGCTGTCTCGCCCATGTCAAAGCTGACTATTCTGCTCGCTGGCTGCCTGTGAATATAGCGTTTCCTCACAAACGGAGGACGATCTTGTTCTCGATAGCATTGTCCTGGACGTTTTCCCATAATGGTTCACCTGATTGAAATTTGGTCTAAAGCCTGAGCGGCTTAGTCAGAGTGAGCCTTGAGGGTTTGAATAAAAGGATTATGGCGTGTGCCTTTCGAACCATGTACACTAGGGTGCTGAGAATCTAACTCGCTCATGGTACTCAAGATTCTCTGGGTCAAAGTATGGTTTCGTCCACTTACTGTCCTTTCTGAGCTTGGTCTGACCTTGTTTCTTGACCAGCCACTTTCTCTTCTGGTTCCATCTGAATCGATAGTGGTCATAGAGTCGCATCATCTCACAGATGTATGTGTCTGCAACAGCTGTATTCCCTCGAATAACTAGCATATTCTCATCGTTGTCGTGCGAGCTCGCATTAGAGAAGTTGTTCGAGCCAACGATGACCCAAGGCTCATTCGTCGTGAAGTCACGAACAATCGTCTTGAGGTGGATGAAGAGATTCCCTTTCTGACCAGCTAATGACTCCTTCACCATCGACTCGAAACCCTTCTTCAAATAGGCAGCGGCAACGAACTCTCCTCGTCTGTGAATCCCCGTAATCTTACTTTCTGTGTTTTGAAGGCCATACCGAATGATCTCATCATCTTCCTCAGGTTTTAGTGCTTGAAGCACATCTGGATGCAATGCAAATGCAGTACAGAAGAGAACATCACTCTTTGCATCTTTGAGAATTTCAACTACCTTCTTTGTATCACCGAAGTTCTCGCGTGGACTGAATATTACCTGTGTTGCAGGATCATTGCCCTTTGCAGGAATTATATTCTCAGACTCGATATAGGAACGTGTTAGACTCAGATTGGAACGACAGTCATCCCATAGCTTGTTGAAAAGGGCATGATATTGTTGGGCAAGAGGGGGATCTTCAACAATATGAACGACATTTGCTTGGCGATACACTCCGTTAAAGGTGAAATTCGCAGTGCCGGTCAAAACGCTTGTAGGGTTCCAAGCATGGTCCTCTGATTCTCTGTTACTTAGCACAATGAATTTCTGATGAAATATCTCATTTGTAACGCGACCCCGCTTCACCTCTGCTGGGAGTGATTTGATGCACTTCTCATTCTCATGGGTCTGCTCATCATCCTTCTTATCGTGATAGAGTATTCTTAGAGTCACGCCCCGCTCTAGGGCTTTCTTTAGCTCTTTAGCGACCCAGCTCAACTCGATCTCATATATCGCCACATCCAAAGCCCAGTTCTTATCAACCGCTTTTTGGATGAAATCCTTGATTGTCACATCCATATTCCGCGCTAACCATAGCTGGGCAAGTTTCCTGAAGGTAGGATGAAGGTCTGTATCCTCAGGATTGATTCCTGCGAACTTCTTCTGGTATGCTTGGCTCGCAGCTGCTGCTCTGTTGAACACAACTTGATGTATTGTGCCTGTAAGAGATTCCGTCGTGATAGCGACGTCTGGACCTTCGGTCATCGTGGGCGATTTGTAATCACCATGCAAGGCATACAGCTTGTAGATGTAATCCTTTCCCGGAGTAACCAGATAGTCAGACCATCTGAACTTCTGAAGAGGTGCCTTATTCGTTCCAATCGGAGTAAGCTTCTTCCCCTTTTGCTTTGGAAAACGGAGAAGACCTTGAATCCAGCGAGATACGGAAGCACCTTGTTTCGTCTGGTGTGTTCGCTTGATGGCGAATCCGAGGAAATCCTCACGAAGGCGTTCATCGATATCCATTGCAAGCAAGACACCAGTAGCTCCAGCATAGACCTTGAGGGTTATCCCGTTAGCTTGACCTCTATTTCTCATTGTAATGATTGGCCCCTTTACACACGAATATTAGCTATAGAATATAGCTACTAGTTAATAAATTGTATATCTAAGTCATTAACCATATCCGAAAGTTGGCAAGAGAGATAGGACTATGGCGTGGGCCAAAGATATCTCAGGGTGAAGAACGATAGGAATAGACTTAGAGTAAGGATAGACATAAGGAAAGCATCCCGTTTCATATGTGGATCATTTGCATCTTGTCTCATATCATCTTGTAAAAAAGCCGAGAGAAACGGAAACCAAACAATAGATAGTGGAAATATCAGGAAATCGACACTTCTTGCATCAAGGTAAGGTTCACTAGCACCAAGAGCGATGTGCATAGAAAAGATTGCAAAGAACACCGATGACATCGCAATGATAATTATGAGAAAATAGAAAGCAAACCTGATTCTCCACACAGATTGATTCTTCGGTTCCGGATATCTTTTCTTGAGCAGCAGGTATCCATGTATACCAATTAAGAAAAGAGCACTCATTAGAATCGATACTTCAGCAAAGCCCACTTTCTCATCACATGTTCCTTCAGAGAAAATAGTGAGAGAAATGGATTATGGCATTTGACTTTCGAATGAAACGCGAGAAGGGGAGATTATATTTTCACATTCGAGAGAATCTATGAGAGTAGTATGTTCACATTGAGGCTAGGAACTCGATTCCGTCCTCATACTGGCTGTGCGTACTGCGATGATCGGGGTTTTAGATAAGAACCGAGGGCAGGCTTAGCTTGTCCTCACCACCTCGGTGATGGCGATGTAAACAAAAAAGAGCAGAGAGCTGAATCCTTGCCATTACAGCTCTCAAATATCACACATGGAACTATCCTATTGATAGTAGATATTCTTCGTTAGGGTTGTGGTTGCAATGTGTTCAAGGTACCAGACATCAGCAGTGTTAGGTCTGTATTGGACACTAACCTTCCCCCATCCGACCTTTGCAGTGATTGTTATGTAATAGCTAGTATATCCACTTTCGCAGGTCCACTGCATCTCACTGACTCCTCCAGCAACGGTGACTGATGGTTTGATTCCGGTAACACTGCTCCAGCCATAATCCCATCTAACTTTTGTAGAATAGTCAGTTCCACCATTAGCATCAGGATCCCAGACATTTCTTGATTCACCAATGTAATCAAAGAATGTCTGCATGACACCATCGACAATAACACCAACTACGAGACCAGTTCCTACGCTAAGTGGAGATAATGCAAGACCAGTGACAATTCCAAGTGTTTCACTAAGGAGTTGACAACCTGCCTGAGTTTCTGCCGCTGCATCTGCAGGATGGATTCGTTTATTGAGGTCATTCCCTTCAGCAATATGAACCGTGTTCAAGTCACCATTGACTTGAGTAGTTCTGTAGGGATCCAGCCACCAACCAGCTCCAACAATTGGTTTCATTTCTACAACAATCTCTGTAAAGACGATCTTGTATGAACCCTTAGTATCAGCTGCTATCGCGATAGACAGATCCTGCTGTCGCAAATGTCCAAAAATTGTTCGTACTGCTTCAACTTCTACATCTAGTTTTGCCGTACCATAAGTATTGTCTGAGTATGTTGCCGCCTGAACGGATGGCAATAAGATGAAGCAAGAGAAGGCTATTGCTACCACTGAAAGAGTTACAATTCTTAGTTTGAACCTTTTTGTATTCATCCTTTCAAATCCTCCAATTGAGGTATGAAGTACATATCCTGTATACTAATAATAGGACGACTTAGTTTGGAAACCAGTTTTCCTCAAAGAGGGCTTTTAGAAGACCTCCCGCTCTTAGTCAGAATGGGTTATGTATGGAGAAGATTCTGCAATCTCTGGTAGGATTCCACTCCTTCAGGTCTAAGGTAGAACACAGAACGAGGTGCAGTCTCAATAAACTCATAGCGTTGTTCAATCAATCCTGCTTCAACAAGAGTTTCCAAATGATGGTTAAGTCGTCCCTTGGTCACTCCAAGTATAGATTGAAGTTCAGAGAATGGGATACGATAATGAATCAATAGAGTCTTCATGATAGCTAAGCGAATTGGATTCAGAAGTTCTTTGAGTGCTAATACCGCATCTGAAAGATCAATTTCAGACAGAGTTGATTCTGCAGAATCGAGAATCTCTTTGAAATCGATATTTTTGAGTCGAGTTTCTACAATGCATTGGTCAAATACTTCAGGAATTATCTCTTGAATTGGTTTCTCAGGTAATATCCCTAACACTGATTCCGATGAAGTATTCTGCCAAATTGGGAGCTTCAACCGGAGGGTTTGTGTGAGATAGGTGAGCTTCTCCGTGGCAAGGAAAGATTGACCTTTAAAGAGGTAGAAAAATACCAATGAATCAATACGTTCGTAAATTAGGTTAATATCATTGATTCGGGTCCTTCGAGTGGTTTGAACTTCGTTGAGTACATCTTTTCCAAGACTAGAGATTGTTTCAGTAATGGATTCGATTATCTTTACGTCGTATCTGTCACTATTCGGAAATTGACACTGGAATATCAGGCCTTTGCTCTGTGAAAACACTAGTAGCATGAGGGGGATTTCTTCTGTGATTGCAGGAAGTACTATGTCTTGGTTGTATACAAGCTGCTTTCGCGTGCGTTCTAGCTGCATAAGATTGATTCGCTCTGTCATGTTGAGAAATCCTTCTCCGGTTTCTGTGAGTCTATCAATATTGTCAAGAACTGAATCATACTGATTCGATATACTAATTGCCAATGACAGAAGACCAGTTTCTTTCGCAATAGATTGTGCTCTTTGTAGCAGATTGAGAGCTTGATCGATGTCTAATTCAATTAGAGCCAGCTTGGCCTGAAGGAAAATGGTTTTTGCAAGAATGTTAGTTGAGTTCTGCTTCTCAGCAATATCAGCAAGCTGAGTCAGCACTATTCCAATCTCTTTCTGAACCTGCTCATTCCAAGAACTAAGTAATTCAACCAGAAGTAGATCACATAGCTGAAGTGCGGCAAAGACTGTGAGAGTATGGTCAATCATCTTCTCCTTCATTATTGTAGAGAACATCTCTTGTGCAAGCATCTTGTCCTTTAGTCGATGCCCAGTAGCCAAGAGCATCGCATCTGCGATTCGAGCTCTTAGATTGATGAAGGGATTCTCTTGTTCGTTTGCTAGCTCCTTCAAACGCTTGTTATGTCCTTCAGCAGCAATCCTTCTTCCCTCTTGTCGTAGATTCAGAGTGATTAGTGAAAGAAGTGATTCAGATATGTCAATAGGATTCGATATCTCTTCTCGAATCACTAGGGCTCTCTCGTAGGAGTCCGATGCTTCCTTGAAAGCCCCCTTATCTTGGTGAACAAGTCCTATGGTGTTCAGGATGTGTGCAATGAAGAACTTATTCCCTATTTCGGTCATTATGGACAGACCGCGATGTAAATAGTCAAGTGCTTGATCCAATTGACCCTTTCTTTGGTAGACATGCCCAACGTTGTGTAGGAGTATTGCAGATAGCTGGTGGTTGGAGAGCTCTTCAGTGATTGATAAGCCCTGTTGATAGTGAACGAGAGCAAGACCAAGCTCTCCCAAGTCCTCCTCAATCATCCCGATATTGTTCAAGATGAATGCTCTGTGTGGCTTATTCTCTAGCTCTTCAGAGATTGCTAATGCTCGTCTGTAATGCTCTAGAGCCCTGATGGAATCACCCATCTGTCTATACACATTGCCAAGATTATTCAGAGCGATCAAGGTGTCGTGAAGATTTTCTCCTAGATTCGCCTTTTCTAAACACTCTTGATAATACTCGGCTGCAAGTTCAAGATTCCCTTTATCTAAATAGGTGACACCAAGACCATTCAATGCAGAGATGATATGCTGCTGTAACTTGTTCTTCTCAGCCATTCGAAGAGCAAACCTGTAGTATTCCAGAGCTTGGTCATATTCACCTCGATGCCAAGCGTTGGTACCCAGATTGATATAGATCTTTATCAAGAGAGGCTCATTTCTGATCTCCTTGACAATTGCAAGTCCCTCTTCCAATGCTACAAGAGCTTGCTCGAACTCCGTCTTACGGTTCCAATAGATACCCTTGAGGAGGAGGAATGTCGCGTAGCGTTCGTCTACCTGCTCTTCGCTCTCTTCTATGTCTTTGAAGTAGGCTTCAATTTCATTTAGAATATCAAAGCTCTCTTGATATTTCCCTAATTTGTAGAAGCACTCTGCTCTAATCAGCTGTGCGTCAATATAGGCTAAGGATGAAGTAGGATAGAGGGTATCAAAGATTATGTTGGTTAATGCAAATGCCTCTTTGTAATTACCCTTTTGTAAGAGAATTGAAGACCTTAGAAGAACTATCTCAATCTGATATTCTTCCAAGAGATCGGTATCTTTCTCCAAGCAATCAAGTTCATGGAGTGCCTTATCCAGCTCACCATCTTTTGATAGGCTCAATACTCTCTCAAACTGTGTTTTGGTCCCCAAGTGATATCCACCACGACTCAAGTGTGTTACATTTTGAAAATTAATAAATCTAGATATAGTAGCGATGAATTCAAGATGTGATATGCAACTCAATGATTGGAGTTTTAGACAAAAACTGAGGGCAAGCTAGTCTTGCAGTCACAATCTCGGTGATGGCAATACGGACTAGTGAGGGGGGTAGTTTCCAAAAAAAGGTGCAGAGTGTCAAATCGTTCCCTGCACCAGCTTCAGAATGAGCTCAGCTCACGGTATGATATTATTGATTAGCGTTTCAGGATAGCCTCCACTAACCGCACAATCCCTGAACCAGTCGCCTGATTGGTAAGCTATGTTGGGATATACTACATAGTGACTTGTCCATGGCCAAGGACTCTGCCAAATGGTAGATCCGCTACGAATCAAGTACATCTGCACCTGCCCGTTCATTGCCGCCCAACTACCATCCTCATATCCAAGATAGGTCCAGTGTTCTAGTTTGTACCAAGTAGTGCTAATGAGTGTGCGAATTAATCGACCTCCTAGCTCACGGCACTTGTAGGTCTGTTTCAGCGTTGCTTCACTGTGAAGCCAATATGCATTAGACCCTGGATAGTCAGGGAATCCGTAGTCATATGCATAGTCGTTTGCTGTATACTTCGGGTAGCTGTACTCGTACCACACCTCGCCGTATGCTGCAGTTTGTGCAGGCATAGCTGCAAGAACGACCAGAAAGGTCATCATGCAAGCGAGAATTAATGCTTTTTTCCCAATTTCCATTCTACGATCTCCTCCAAGTTCAAGATGAAGGTCTCCCCCGCTCAACATATGCTCTCAACAATGACTGCTACATCCACCAATATAAGGGAAAGAAAACTGCTTCAAAATGCATTCGTGAGTGCTAAAATGAAATTCATATCTATAATCTCAAACAAAGTGTCGGGAGAAATACGAACACGTTGTTAACATTTGGCCAAATCAAGATATCGAAAGTAGTCTGTCATGTCAGCGTCTTTCGAAGCATTCAAGGACCCAAAATTCCAAAGTATAATAATGTCTAGTCAAGCTATATGAAAGCCAAAAAAAGAACGAGAGGATGATTTCACGTTCAACCATCCTCTATTAGAATACTAATCATATGGTCCAGGCGGAGGTCTAGGAATTTCTGGGGGGAGGGGATTAGGTTCACCATCATATCCCCATATCCGCAGGTTATAATCAAGATCGAACTGTGAAGAGTAGAACTTTATCCTGACATAGTAGTATCCATCCCTCATGATTTCATAATTCAGATAGACGTCATTCCCAAAGTAGGAATGAAATGACATGACTGACCCAGAGGAGATGAAAATAGAAACCCAAACCGACATCTCATGGTCGTCTTGGATATACTGGACCTTCAGAATATCGCCCCACTTCAAATAGGTCTTATACCAATCCTCCGTGTCCCTAAAGCCGATGGGTTCATCATACCGCCAATACTCAGCTCCTCCGATTGAATATACAAGCGGCGCAGCTGAAAGAGAATCTGCCATGTCGCGATGATAGAATGTCATCACATCTTGAGCGTCTATTCTTCCGCATCCGTAGGTATTGTCCCTCACGCCGGGATTGGAATCATCCGGCATATCCGTTGCAGCACCCATCAGAAGTTTCTTGATAAGGGGTTGTCCATCAGAATCTAGCTGCTTTAGAGTGATGTCATAGTCGAGCCACAAAGCACAGAATCCTGCAACAAATGCTGTCGCTGCTGAGGTTGCGCTGAATGCAGAATACTGCGTAGTAGATACTGGGTCTGGGGTTGGTAAATCCCACGCAGGAGCAAGAATATCTGGTTTGATGCGTCCATCTAAGCAGGGTCCACGACCAGAGCCTAGTAATTGATTTGGCTGATGCATCCAGATAGCCCATCCATCTTCATACACGGTCGGATCATATGCTCCACCAACTGTGATTACATACTTACCTGTACCAGGCGTAGTAACGGTCCCTGCACCTTCGCCTCCATTATTTCCAGCAGCACATACAACAACTAGCCTATGTTCTGAAACTAGAGTGTCTGCAAGCATGGCCAAGGTATCATATGCCCCAAATGCAGGTGCGTAATTAGCTGTATACGGAGAGAAACCAAATGAACAGCTGACAATCTCAATTCCGTAGATATCCTTGTTATCAGCTATCCAGTTGAATCCTTCCATGACATCTTCCAAAGTGCCACTGCCTACAGAGTCAAGGACCCTCACACCCACAAGTGCAGCACCTGGTGCCACTCCTGATTTAGTTGGATCAACTGATCCAGTTCCTGCTGCAATTCCAGCAGCTTTTGATCCATGGTAAGTTCCAATATCAAAGTTGTCACTTGTGCAGATTGCGGGTTTAATAGAGGTGATGACATCATCATCTTCACCACCACCACCGCCACCAGTTCCAACACAATCTATCCATCCAATTACCTTCGCATCAGGCATGTCTTGATGAATTGTACTTATCCCAGTATCAACAATTGCAATCACGATGTCATCTGGTGTGTACTGATCTGGATCTCCATCAAGATCACCATCCAATCCGGGATAGTTTGTAGCCAGCCAATTAACATGTGTTGCTTCACGGGGATTTCCAGAACAAGCATAAACCCGTTGGCTCCCATCATCTATTCTGAGTATGAAAGGCAATGTAATGAGTTCTGAAATTCGATTCAGAGGTACTTCTAAAACAACCCCACCAATCGTATCAAAAATATCGAGAACTCTAACACCTTGCACCAATGCAGGTAGATAATCTATACCTGAACGATAGTCGGTATCATATACTCCCACTACTTTCACGATTTCTTCTGATTTTGTTTCAGATATTTCTTTAAAATCGAACCCCGTCTTGGATGTAAGTTTGGTTTCGATCCCAAGTGGATCTACAATGCCAACTTGTATCATTGATGGAAGAACAAGGATAATTAGCAAGATGAAACTCAGAGGAATGACCATATGCTTCATTTTCATATTTTTCATTTTCCCCCATATCCCCTCCTAATTCTTCACATGCCTCTCACAATTACTTATGGTTTCTATTATTATAAGGGAAACAAAACTGCTTCAAAATGCATTCTAATGAATTAGTTTCTGGGTCAGTCCCTAAATCCCAAACAAAGTGTCGGGAGAATTCAAAAATTGGGGTTAACATTTGGCCAGGTCGTATTATTCGAGGTGTGCAGTAATATCAACATCTGATGGGGAAATCAAAAATCCCTCATCGCCATACTCGAATCCTGCCATGATGTCCTTGTTCGGTCTTCCACCCCGATACGTGATAGCAAGGATGGATCTTACAGACTTCACACCCTTCATTTCTCTCACCGTGTTGAGAAACCATAGATAGTCTGTTAGATGTGCCTGTGGCGTTTCCAACCAGAATATCATCCCGCGATGAGACTTGAAGTATAGATAGACCAGCGGGAAGCTAGCCAATATGTTCAGAAGTCTGTCGGATACTGTTGCATTACAGATGACCTCGACAGGAATATCATAGTGAAAGCCTAGCCTTGCGAACCAGAGGAATGGAGTGAGGATACCTCGGTCGATGAGCAGATTCCTTCGTTCAGATATGGTTCGCAATGGCATGTCAAGTCCTTGAGCTTCTAGGTGTGTCTTCGCCTCACTTGGCTTCATCCGTGGATTCATACAGAGGATCTCCTCAAGATGAAAATCAACATAGGTCAGATCCTCCATGAATTCATTTCGCTCTGTTGCTCCGATAAATGGGCCACCTGAATCTTTTGCATCAAGATTCCTCTCAGTGATGCATTTTGGTAAGAGCCATGCACCTTCCTGCATTAGGCTTGGATTCATGAGTCTACCACTCCCCTCATAGAGATGCAGTGATGAGTAGCTGAAGAACTCATCAGACATCTCTTTTATCCCAGATTTGAATTCGCGTAGGTTCTCAGTGGAGTTCGGTAGCAGGAAGGCAGAAACAATGGTCTCACTGTTCGGATACCTATGGATTCGCGATGTGAACGGGAAGGCTTGAACGCAGGATTCTATCTGCATCCATGATTCATGATCATTCAACTCAAAGAGGAAGTATATTGGCTGCAATCCAAAGCCAGTGACGTTGTTGTGACCAAGTATCCTTGCCCAGTGATGTGATTCTAGCTTCTTGTACGCCTCGTATACTGTACTTCTGTGCATGCTCAACTCTAAGGATGCATCCCTGAAGGTTCTCATGGGATTCCTTGCGAAATACTTCAAGACTTCTGCCTCAGTGCCCACTGGAACTCTATGGGGACGCTTGTGTCCAAGCACGTCATAGATCGCTGAGTCTAGTATCTTTGCGTTCACGACATCATGCTTCATGAGATATCTAAGATTCTCAATGACACGGTCAATCATCTCCTGAGACCAAGGCTCATAGAGCGGGATGAAGGTACTCATGACTGACTCTGCATCCTTATGCAGCTCTTCGCCTAGTTTATGCACTTGTTCCAGTGAGAGCAGATTCGTACTAAGGGCAATCTTCAATTTTATGAGATCTAAATAGTACTGCGAATCCGGTTCCGCACCTACAAGTAGCTCTTCATAGGGTGTGTGTATCCTAGAAAGAATCTCGGTGCGACGTGCACCTGATTCATTTTGAGGCGATGTCATATCGTATCTTCCTATACCACGTGAGGTGAGGATTATTTTGAACTAATAAAATGTTTATCATTTGAGGAGTCGTTACTGGTCGTGTGCTGTGAGATGATCGGGGCTATAGGCAAAACTATCTACTCTGATGATGTATTTGCCTCATCTTCAAGTGAATCTGTATGCTGCTGTAGACCAAGTGTGTCAGCATCCATGATAGCATCGACAAAGTGACAGATGAAAGCAGCCAGTGCAAATCCAATAGCTTCGACAACGAGTATAGGCGAGAGAAAGATTATGTAGCTTGCACCAATTACGAGCGACATCGACTCAATAACGGCTATCGATATTGCAGCTATTCTTGGATGATTAACATAGAAGGTCCAATAGGGCTCTTGTCTTCTTCTGATACGCTGTTTGATAATGATTCCAGCTAATAGTGGTAAAAAGAATCCAACAAGGACCATTATCACTTGTAGAGAGTGAATCGATTGCACGTTTTCCACCCTCCCCCGCCTAACTTCTCTTTGGTTAACCAAGAGAAGTGATGGATACATGCCTACGATTCAAATCCTTGCTCCTCATTAACGACGCTATTAGTAGAAGGATAAAAACCTTCTTCGATTCGCACAGAAATGTAGGAAACTCTCTTTTGCCTATATTCTCATAGAAACTGTCGCATAGTACGAGCGAATTATGCCCATGCACATGATTGACTGTGACAATGTTCATCTTCACTCGACACGTTTGAACTCCTGAGCGTACAAAATCACATGAGGTTGCAGCAGCTAACATTCATTTGTGTTCGCTTCCTGAACACCTACTTGAGGAGGATAAATCGATAATGCTTGAATTGCTACTGAATGACAAAGAGTACTTGATACTTGCATCTATCTCAATTGTAGTCTGTTTTATTGTGATGGCTCTCTTTGGGGACCCGAATCATTGGACTGCATTCATATTCCTTATGCTCGTTTATGGACTCGTTCTTATCGGGGGCAGGATTGGATACAACTATCGATTAGATTATGGTGATGCGCCTTATTCTGATTAGTATCCTCTTGCCAGACGAAGGATTATCTCGAACAATGCAATGTAGAAGTTCCCGCTTGGTGGAGCAATGAAGACTCCTGTATCATGGAAATATGGTCGAAGGACCCATGCCAACTGAGTTCCTACGAAGCCTAGAACGATTGTGCCAATGAAGGTAGCCATGATCCACCTCTTGTTCTCCCCATGGATTCGGCTAAATCCCTGCCAGAGATAGCTAACAGCGGTGAGGGCTGAGAGAGCGAAGAATATGACATTCAGGAGGATAAAGAATCCATAGGTCGCGAATGTCCGCTCAGGGGTGGTGAGTGTGAAGAATAGGGTGACAGGGAGAAAGGCAATCAGCATGGTTGTGAGGACACAGACACTTACCATGAACAAGACTGTCAGCTGTCTAAGGCTTAGGTCACCTCCAAGTATCCCGTTCAAGACATAATAGGTCGGGAGGGTGACATAGAGTGCGATAAGGAGAAGAAGAGGAATCTTCAGTGCATCGAAGAGTATCTGTATGCCACCTGCATAGAAACCCATCACTGCCCCGTACAATGCTCCGAAGGCGAGAATTGCGATGGTCGATACAAGATAGTACTCTTTGAGATTCGTTTCTTCCTTGATGTTAGAAAAGACCTTCTCACGATCCCGGATGAATAGACTCAACGTATCGAGAAGCATCTGAACCTCCACGTAATCATTCCTCCTTTTGCTTTCGATTGAAATAAACAATATACTATTTGATTAGTTTCATATAAAGGCTACAACACACGCTACAAGCAACTATTTTTGGGAAACAGAAGATGGTGTATTAGCGCGCATTAATTAGGCAGATATGCAATACTGGGGCAGGTGTCTTGCACCGGAGGGAAACGTGTGTCAAAAGAACTGATAGATAAGCTAAATGAAGCGATATCACGTGAGATTCAGGTTAGTATCCAATACATGTGGCAACATGTCAGGATCTACGGATTCGACCACTTGGCTATCGCCGAGGAATTGAAGAAGATTGCAGTTGAAGAGATGAAACATGCAGAGGCTATTGCCGAGCGAGTTGACTACCTTGGAGGCATTCCGACTACCAAGCCTGCAGAAATCAAGGTGGGAAACAAACCCCACGAGATGATTGAATTTGATAAGGAAGCTGAAGAAGAAGCCATAGAGATGTACAAGAAAATCATCCAGATGGCGGAAGCTGAGAAGGACTATGTCACTAGAGAGATGTTTGAAGAAATCCTCGCAGATGAGGAAGATCATCATAACGTCTTCAGGACTCTGCTTGAGAAGTAGTAATTCTTCAGGATAGGACAAGAGCTCAATAAATGAGCTCTTGATAGTTTTTGGTGGGCATTGATTCAATCTGACTTGACTCGTGGATCTGCAACGAGTTGGATAGGATTACCCTCAGTATCTTCGATATTGAAGTAGGAAACCATGTCAGGAATATCAACAATATCACTCGGAGAGAGTCCCTTGCTTTCGAAATACTCCCTCGTGGTAGCTATATCCTCTACATTTATCGTCAGTAGACCAGAGCCTTTCTTTATATCTCCCTCTTGGAGATTGATACCAAGCCTAGCGCCCTTCACAGGGAGCTCGAACTCAGCCCAGCCCACTTCAGCTCCACCATCCCAGACCTTTTCGAGGCCCATGACCTCCTCATAGAACTTCTTTGCACGATCGAAGTCCTTGACATGATACTGGAAATAGATAGAATCAGTCTTGTATGGAAATGGGTATTTAGTCATCTCACAACCTCTGCACTATAGAATGTTAACTATATTTAATAGTCTTTGTGTCAACGCTTCCTGAAGATATCTATACATCAAGCACAGCTATGATCATCATGGGAAAGATGATGGTTGCATCACCGATGACAGACTCGAAGGAAGCCTCTGTCTGTACCTTCTGCCAAGATACTCCTTCTTCCAGTGGAGCACCGCCAAGGCTGCCACCTTCAGGTCGGTCTAGGGTTATCTGGACAGCTAAATCAAGCCCTCCTCGAAGAATAGTACTTCCCATAGTGAAGTGCTTTGTAAGACCCCCACCAAGCATGATAGCCCCGGTTCTTTTCGACTCAGTGACCATCTCTCCAAGTATCCGGAGGTCCTTCACAAAGTCCAAGGACAGCTTGGCTGACGTACTATAGGTGTACAAGTGGAACCCCAGCATCGAATCCATAAGGCCAGGAGAGAATATAGGGACTCCTTTCAATGACGCCTGTCTAACAATGGACGCGTTATCTTCCACGGTGTCACCAAGCTTCTTGATGAACTCGCTAGGTGACAGTGAGATCCGTTCGTGCTCTGTCAATGAGTCAATAAACTCGTAGATTCTTGATTCAAAGATTTCAAAGTCGCGCTCTTGCACATACAGATCTGCAATCCTTCCCATTCCAGCCTCTCGAAGCTCAGAGTCCTCCTTATGCCTAGGTACTCGGTAGTGAGACCCTCCATAGGCCTCAACGAGGTCGTGAACGATATTCGCACCACTGGTGATGATGACATCGATGTAGCCTTCTTGGACCAAGTATGATATGACCTTCCTCAAGCCACCAGGGACCATCGGGCCAGATAATGCCAGATAGGTTAGGCAATCGGGATCATTGAACATCTTGGAAACAATTGTAGTAGCCCTACCAAGACGACCTGCTCCTAGCACTCCGACATCTCTCATAGAGCTTAGAAGTGCGGACACGGTCTTCGCATTTTCGGGGTCAATGTGTTCCACTTTGTCCACATCAGTCACCGAGCATCGAACCATGCTACTATCGAGATAAGTCATTCGGAGAAGAATGGGGTTTATAGA
Organism: Candidatus Thorarchaeota archaeon; assembly: GCA_048884965.1. Lineage (GTDB taxonomy): Archaea > Asgardarchaeota > Thorarchaeia > Thorarchaeales > Thorarchaeaceae > MP5-2226. The sequence goes on from JBHLQH010000008.1 coordinate 127,841, forward strand.
ATATAGCCAGGAAGTGTGCGAACCCGAGATGCTTGGGAGGGCTTGACCCAGATTCGCACACCGTCCTCCAAGATACTGTTATGCAATCTTCTTGTTAGGTATTGCCCACTCTCGTTGTATCCTTATGTGCACACAAACATCTTGGAGAGATTTCCGAAAGTAATCTACTACACTTCAGTCCATAATCTTAAACAGGAAACCAGCTCTCATTAGAACCATGCAGACCTTTGTCAGCACATTCTCATTCGTCATCGTCTTGATCGCTCTCGTTATTCAGATGATATGGATCTCGCTAGCTCGTAAAGCAAGGGACACATATCTGGGAGATCTAGCATCATTTCGAAAGCCTTCGAGCACCCTTTCACGATACTACAAGTGGCGGATGGATTGTGTTCGCAATACAGTCATTGACGGTATTGTATTTTCGTCGGTATTGTTAGTGACCATCGTGACTATGGTCAGCGTGTCTATCTCAATGGATAATCTGTTAGCATTCCTTCCTGTGATACTCTTTGTGATCGGGATATCCATTCTGACAATGATACAGAGTGCCTATCGAGTGAGCGAGTCAACGAAGAAAGAAAGGCAGCTGCTGGACCATCTAGAACCCGCCCAAGACAAGATTGGTGTTGCTAAAGGAATTGCCTTGGACTTGATCAGTTCTGATAAGAAGGAGGACGGGAGAATTTGGTATATCCTCTATAGGATAGCTCAAAGACAGGATTCCATAGGCTGGTCTGTGCGGGATGTGCTTCTGAACAAGGGATTGAAAAACGATGCAAGTAGCTTGGAACCTGGTGCACCATCCAGAGGATATGGCTCCCGGGACCCTGATACAGGGCCAGGAATCTCCTAGGATGCGGTAGAAGACAAAAGTGGACAATTCGCAACTCTTATATTAATCACCTAGAGCGTCAACGAGAATTCTTCAGTACGAGGGATAGTATATGTCTAAGAGTGAAATAGTGAAAGGCCTCAAAGGTGTCGTTGTAAGCTACAGAAGAGGTAAACATCTCCAGCATCCAAATCAAGTCATCCTTGTATTCGACGCCATTAAGGATAAGAATCAGGCCGCAACCCTCGTAGGTCGAAAGGTAAAATGGATTGCCGAAACTGAACGAGAGTTCCTAGGCAAGGTCCTTGGGGTTCACGGAAACAGTGGTGCAGTACGTGCCAAGTTCAGGACCAACCTGCCAGGACAGGCAATCGGTACTCCGGTCGTTCTTGAGTAGACGCTAATTCTTATCAGGTCAACGGGTAATGATTACATGGTCCCCGTGATGACCAATGGCTAGATGAGGACTCTGTCCGATGATATGTCATAGTTAGTCGGAGGGGCCACCTTACGTTAGTTATGTGAGTGACGACGATGCTAGATTGGATTGTGTATTTCATTGCATATTTCTTTGCAGGGTTCTGTCTAAAGTTGGGAGACGATTTACTCGATGAGATGCATCGTCCATCCCTCGCATGGTATCCATTAGGGGCTTCTGGTGTCCTGTTTGGGCTCTTGATGTCGAATACTGAATGGGACCTTGTTCTACTCTGCTCAATCGTGATAGGCGTGCTTCTCTCAGGAAAGGTGAATAGAAAGGAGTTCTCCATCGGGTTCATAGCAATTGCAGTCATGCTCCTCCTACTTGGTATACCTCCGATCATGGACTTTCTAGGTTGGCTAACAATCCTCATCATGCTCTTTATGGCTTCTGTCTTTGATGAGAAAGGAACTGAATGGACAGATATCCAAGCGAATCCGTTCATCTCACGTTTCTTCGAGTACCGGTTCACTCTAAAGATAACGGCCATCTTGCTGGTCATCCCATGGATAGGCCTCCTTCCTGCCGCCATCGGACTTTTGCTATTTGATATAGGATATGAGCTGGCAGGATTCCTTATCCGCCGGAGTGCTTCGATAGATCAATAGGTGCAAGGCTACAGCAGATATCTTTGAACACGACGCGTAGTTGCATCGCTTCCGCCAGGTCAACACCTTCTTGACTTATGTATGCGACACCGTTAATCCCTGCTTTGATAGCTAATACATCCGTCTTGATCTTGTGATCACCAATCGGTCGAGCACAGCCAAGGAGGAGTGGAGTATGCGGCATCCCAAGTCGCGCGATGGTCATGACACGTCCTATTGCATCTGGAGTCGGAGGTGAGATGCTCTCCATGGGGGTTCCTCGCAGAGGATTCAAAGCAATGATCACTACAGCTTCTGGATTCCTAGCGGCAATCATCTTCAAAGCCTCAATCTCCCCAGTAAGGTTTCCATAGTTCAATCCCACTAGGACGTGAGGTGCGATTGGTATACCATTCTCCTTCAGCAAATCCAGCGATTTAGCCATCTTCTGAGGACCATTCTCTAGGTGATATACTCTCCGTGCAAGATCAGCATCTCCGATGATATCAAGCATGGCTGCGTCAATACCAGCAATCCCTAGTGCGGTCGCGATCTCTTCAGATACTAGTCCGGTGTGGACCACCACTTGGAGACCTAACTCCTGCTTCACAGTTCTGATGACATCCGTGAAACGATCTAGTGGGACATGCCCTTGCGAGTCGGAACCACCACTTATCAATACTCCATCGCCTCCTCGTTCCTTTACCTTCTCACATGCCTTGAGAAGTTCTTCAGGAGTGGGAGTGCCTTGCATACCTCGTAACAGCTTTGCGTCACAGTGCTCACAATGCAGCGAGCAAGAAGATCCCGTGACGCTCAAAGATGCGAAGTTATGGGGATTGGTATGTTGGTGAGCCGGAATCTTGTATGGATAGCCAGTAGGGCTATAGCAATACAGGTCGTCGGAGAAATTCTTACGCCTCTCTGAGAACGCCTTTGAAAGCCACTCTTCATAGCTGACAGCATCCGCCTCAAGGATTACTTGTCCATGGTCCATTATATCGAAGGTCACACAGGACCATAGAGTTCCTTTGGGTTTGAATATTGTGCTAAGGGTGATTTCTCAAAATACCATATGGCAAGCTACAAGTATAGCAATATATCGCAATGTATTCGTAGACTCATCATCGATAGAGGTAATTGTCGTGGCACAATGTGCGAATCTTTCAGGTGTTGATACATTCTTCAATGCGAAGAGTGTCGCGATCTATGGAGCGTCCCCTAGCCCAAACAGCGTAGGTCAAGCGATAGTTCAGAACTTCATCAAGCCACAGTATGAAGGCACTGTCTATGCGGTCAACCCAAAATACACCTCTGTCTTGGGCATTCCGTGCTATCCCACCCTCGTGGATATCCCTGAGCCAATTGATTTGGTCGTTGTGGCGGTGCCAGCACGAATCACCCCGAGGGTCTTCGAGGATATAGCCGCAAAGGGGACAGGTGCGGTAGTGGTGGTTTCAGGAGGCTTCTCTGAAACTGGTCCACGAGGCGCAGAACTTGAGGATGAGATAGTGGCTATTGGACGCAAGCATGGGATCAGAATCATTGGCCCGAACTGCGTTGGAGTAATCGATACACATTCCCACATAGACACGTTCTTCCTTCCTGAATACCGGTGTGGAAGACCACGATCCAGCAATGTGGCTAATATCTCCCTAGTATCCCAATCTGGTGCATTCGCCGCTGCGATATCAGACTGGACATCTGAGATGGGACTCGGTATATCGAAGATAGTTTCCCTCGGCAACAAGTGTGATGTCGACGACGACGACCTTCTCTGTTATCTGGGAGAGGATGAAACGACACAGGTCATCTGTTACTACACTGAAGGATATGATGTTGAGAAAGGGAGGTCATTCTTCAATACTGCAAAACAGATCACGCCACAAAAACCTGTACTCGTCGTAAAGTCTGGAAGAGGAGCAAGAGCAAAGGTAGCATCGATGTCGCACACTGGCTCTTTGGCTGGCTCTGACAATATCGCTGATGCGGCATATCGACAGGCTGGTATCATTCGACCACACAACTTCGAGGAGATGTTCGACATGGCGAAGGCCTTAGCCATGCAGCCGCCAGCGAAGGGAGATAGGGTGCTCATGATCACGAATGGAGGAGGACTCGGGGTCATGACCACAGATGCGATAGAGGCGTTGGGCCTCTCTCAGCCAGCTCCATCTCCTGAGCTATTCGAAAGATTCACCCAAAGGCTGCCACCATACTGTGGTATAAACAATCCAGTGGACGTGGTTGGTGATGCTGGTTCTGACCGCTATGACGTTGTATTTGAAGAGGCTATTGCAAGTGATGAGTACGACATCTTCGTCGTGGGCATGCTGTTGCAGACACCATCTCTTGGAATGGAGATTACCAACAAGATAGCGAACTTCTCCCGTCAGTCAGGAAAGCCTTTCGTCGTGATATCCATGGGAGGTGGCTTCACGACAAAGGCAGGAGAGATCATGGAGCTAATGGGAGTACCCACCTATGCTACAGGTGAGAAAGGCGCTCTAGCCGCAAAGGCACTAGCCCAGTATGGAGAAATCAAATACGGCAAAGATTTCAAGAAGACATTCGGGTCAGACAAACCATAAATAAGAGAGGCTCACCAGCAAACAGGATTGAGAGGTCTGAAATAAATGAAACTCGCCAAGAAAATATTCGAAACTGCGCTTTCGGAGGGCAGAACCTTTGTCCTTGAGCACGAAGCGAAAGATATCATGAGTGCCTATGGACTGCCTATCCCTGCTTATGCTACGGCGACCACCGCAGAAGAGGCTGTAGAGGAATCCTCAAAGATGGGGTATCCAGTAGTCCTTAAGATTCTATCAAAGGACATCCTTCACAAGTCAGATGCAGGTGGAGTCAAGATAAACCTGAAGAATGACGATGATGTGAGAAAGGCATTCGCTGAGATAATAGAGAACGCTAAGAAGTATGGAGAGAAGAAGGGTATCGACGTGGACCTGAGCCGCGGTGTGTTCATCAGTCAATTCGCGGACATGGGAACTGAGGTTATCGTCGGTGTGACCAAAGATCCTCAATTCGGACACGCCATTATGTTCGGTCTGGGTGGTATCTTCGTTGAAGTGTTGAAGGATGTCACATTTAGACTGATTCCACTCACTGAGATTGATGCACGAGAGATGGTCAGCGAAATAAAAGCTGCAAAGATCCTTGAGGGAGTACGAGGTCAAGGACCACGAGATATCGATGCCTTGGTCGATGTCATTCTGGCTGTATCCAAAATGATTGACGAGAATCCTGAGATTAATGAGCTCGATTGTAATCCTACGTTCGTCTATGAGAAAGGAAAGGGAGTCCTTGTCGTTGATGCGAGGATCCTCATTGATGATCCTAATGCAGAGAAGGCATCTACCCACTAACCAGATCTCTGAGCAGAATCAGGCCTCTCTTGATATCGGAATCTGACAGTTCATCAGATGTAGTCTTTGTTCCTGCGGCGATGAGGAGCAATATGGATAGAAGCCGTGGGATGAACCGAGCGTTCTGCAACAGGAAATCTCGATTACCAGATGCGTCTATCAAGAAGCTCTCGATTCGGCGTGATAGCAGGTCCAAACGTTCATTGAGACCCTCCTCTGGTTTGAGTTTCTTGAATAGTTTGACAACAGATATCTCATTATCAAGGCTATCCGGTGAGATGCCGATACCTTCAAGCTGTTTGATTGATACCCGAGTGAACTCTTCATAGTCACTTTCCTCTACTCGATCCTGTTCTCTTTCGATACTCTGTAGTTGTGCCAGAAATCGAAGAGAGTTTGTAAGGATGTTTCGAGATGCGCTAGGTTTCGATATCACAACACGGGTCAGTAGGGCTTCATGCTGCTTTTCCAAGTGAGCTGCTACTGATGATTCGATGCTCCTCTCAAAGCCAGGGGAGAATGATACACGAGCGGTCTTAATGAGTGTAGGATTGGTAGCCAGACCTCTGCTTGCGACCAATGCATGGAAGTCCTCGAGGGTGGTATAGAACAGAAGGATTCGAATGACATCATATGACCTTTCGAAGTCCTCTTCATTGGTTAAGACCCTGCCTTCGTTTCGACTGAGAAATGCGCTCAAGAGGGACCAAGAAGAGCCAAGCAATTCTAATAGATTCTGGCGCTCTGATGTATTACCAATGTTTTGCTCCTCTAGGAACCGCAATAGCTTATCGAGCGCACCTTTGATTCTTGATTGAGTGGCTCCGCTAAATTCGATATTTCGTGTGGATATCATAAACTCACGAGGATCACGCACACGAGGTCGAAGGGTCAGTCCAGGATTCCTTCGTTCCAGAACCCACCATTTGGTTGTAGAGGTTACTTGATCAAGAAGATCTATTGCAATGGTGAGATCATCCCGTCCAACAACATATCGTGAATCCAAATAGGCTGTAAGCCTGCTGATAAGACCAATGAATCTTGATAAATGAGTAGATAGCTGTTCATCTGCAAAGATGTGCTCAGAGAATGGCATCACAAATCCATTGATTGTACTCTTGATGTCATCTCCTATCCTTGTCTGTGTGAGACCTCTGTATACATCGATTGGTGTTCGAGGCATGATATCGTACCCTTTTCAAGTTCATAATATACATGAGCCTGATATCGACTCACAACAACACAGACCGTTTTGGACTATATACTCATGTATCACATGAGAAACCCAAAAGTATGTTATTTCCCATACCGTCGTGATCTTTGTTGATAGGAACGAATTGCGCGCCAAATGTCGATACGCCGCACTGCAGGCCAATAGACCTGTTCGAAGTAGAGCTCAGAATAGGCAGACTGCCATAGTAGGAAGCCGGACAGGCGTTCCTCACCAGAGGTTCGAATGATCAGATCGGGATCAGGAATGTCTTTTGTGTATAGATGGTCCTCAATCAGGTCCTCATTCACGCTCTCAGGGCTGAGTGTTCCATCCTTTATTTTTTGGCTAATCGCTCTAACAGCATCCACTAGCTCACTCCTACCTGAGTATCCCACAGCGATATTCAGCTGATAGTCTTCATAGTCCTCTGTTTGATCCTCAGCAGAATGAATCGCGATTTGCAGGTCCTGTGGAAGCAAGTCGACCCTTCCAATTGCTTTGATACGTACCTTGTAACGGCTCACATCAGGATTGTCAATAATCTCAGAGAACTTCTCGGTGAGGATTCTCATGATCTCATCTACTTCGTCCTTCGCACGCTGAAAGTTCTCCACTGAGAAGGCATAGAGAGTGCATACTTTGATACCGGCCTCCCAGAGCCATTTCAGTACCTCAAGGACCTTATGAGCACCTGCGCGATGTCCATACCATGGTACCTCAGCGCCTATTTGTCGTGCGTATCGTCTGTTTCCATCAAGAATGAGTCCAATATGACGAGGATTCTGACTTTCGTCAAGTTGTCTGTGTAGGTACCATTCGTAAAGCCTGTAGACGGGGCCAGCAACGTTCAACTATTTGCACAACCAATGAATTATCCGAGGTCGCTACTAAATCATCTCTGCGATCTTATCAGCCGCACGTTTCATATCAAGAAATACAAGACCGAGTTTTGCTTGGTCAGTAGTGGAAACTGTAAGACAGGCATTGAGCCCTGCTTGAATCGCTAATAGCCAGCCATTGTTGCCCTTGATGATGACTTGTTCAAGATTGCCCTTTCCAAGCTCAATGGCGGCCTTCTCCCCAAGGGTGAGCATTGCGGCGGTCATCGCTGCGACCTTTGCCTCATCTACTTCGTTCGGAAGAGCTGAAACAATAGGCAACCCCTCGACACTCACTATTGCACATGCCTCGATCTCAGGAATGCTCCCTTGGAGCTCGTTAAGCACTCCTTCCAATGTATCACCGCGCGACTGACTCATAGGTTTCACCTTGGGTTGTATCTCTTTTATCTATTTGTACATGCGTTTCAGAATGACCTCACGTGCTATTGCTTGGAATGCTCTTTTAACTCCGACGCCTTGGACAGCAATCGTTTCATAGATGGGTACGTTGCTTCCGAGGCCAAGAAGATCAAGCATCTCATCGCGTGACATCCTGTTAGGTAGGTCACGTTTGTTAAGCATAACGACTATAGGAATATTTCGGCCGAGATCGTCCCCGAGGAATAGCTTCAGCTCTTCAAAGCTCTCGGTATTTTCCTCACGCTGATCGGGAGATGAATCTGCCACAAAGAGAATCCCGTCAGACCCTTGTAGAACGACCTTTCGCTGGTGCCTGTGACGCTTCTGACCTGCGACTGTGAATACATCAAAGAGTACACGACCTCCTGCGCTCATGGGTACGTAGTCAAAGAATAGCGTTCTGTTCGTTTCATCTTCTATAGCTGTGAACTCACCCTTTTGGAGACCCTCTACTTTCCCGTAAAGCCATCT
>JBHLQH010000009.1:0-130495 GCA_048884965.1 Candidatus Thorarchaeota archaeon
ATCTCGGCCGGTCCACCACTACTTCTCAAACACCAGACAGTAAAAGTGATTGTACCCAAATAGCTCAAAGCATGATTCATCCTCTTCCTGCCAACAAATGATGATCTCCTTCTCAAATCTAAGGACTTCTGAGAGCGATCGAGCCATATCCCATGCCAAGAGAGTCAGAGGTTGCTCGTCATTGGCTCCTAGATTGTATACTCCCACGATTGCTTTTCCTCCTGGTTTTAGGAGTACACCAATCATCCTGAATATCCTTTGAAGTTCCTCGAGATAGTCTTGGTAGGTTCCATCCTCCTTGAATGCTGAAAGAGGATTTTTTGTTTCATCGCTATACATGAAGGTTGGAGAGGTGTACACGAAATCCAACTGAGGAATTTGATACTCGTTTAGTCTTCGTGAGTCCCCATGAATGATATTATCCTTCATTTTAAGATGTGAATGCGCAACGTTGTATCGCTCCTCGTCAATCTCAATGCCAAACGGTATCCGTCCTAGTTTCTCTGCAATAAAGAGAGTCGACCCGAAACCTGCGAATGGGTCAAAGACAGTATCACCTGGTTTTGTGAAGTTTTCAATGAAGTGCTCAACAAATGCTAACTCACTTTTCTTGGACAATAGAATATAACTCTTCAAACAATCCCAGCCTCTACACCTTGAAGCCGCACTACGAAATAAATTATCTGTATGCTGGCAGGGAGGAGGTCCCGAGTTCACATCTCGGCCGGTCCATCATCTTTTCCAATGTTGGTTTGAGATGGCTTGCGCCAAAGTCGCTTCTTTTAACAAACAATCGACCCGAGAACAGCGATGTATAATGACCCTGTCTCAGAGGACTCCACTCGTTCTGGGTTTGATAGCAATTCTAACTATAGGTCTAACTTTATCATTCGTATTTCTCTCAATCCCTCCGACTGACAATAATCCTACGCATACAGAAATACGGATTGACCTGATTGGAGCGATCGATACCGGCGGCGCAGGTTTACGAGTTCATGTAGAAGGAAATCTTGCTTTTGTTATTGATACTGGAACAGAGGGTACCTATGGTCTGATCATTGTCAACATTGCCGATCCCATGCAACCTACAATTGTAGGCACTTACCATGCTGGTGGACTCCCCTTTGCAATAGACTCTGAAGGTGATATCGTGTATATCGCAGACCAAATTGAAGGTCTTATAATTCTCAATATATCTGATGTGGCAAATCCAACTCCCATACCCGGATTTACCGGAAGTAGATCCTATGACATAGAATTAATTGATGATTTGCTGTATCTCGCTGATGATGAGGAAGGTCTGGTTATATTGAATGCCAGTAATCCGAGTGCACCAGAATTCATTTCGAACTATGGTCAAAGATGCATCCATTTGGCAATTGAGGGTGATATTGCATATTCGACAATTCAGGGACTATCACTAATCGACATTAGTGACTCAATGCACCCATCACTCCTTTCCAACAGAGAGGACGGTACAGGATTTTGGGATCCATCTGTATCTAACGGTATTCTCTACCTTGCAAATCACAATGGAGGTGTGGGCGAGCTCCAAGTGTATGATGTATCAGATCCTTACAATATTGAGAAGATATCAGAATTCGACTCAGAAGGAAATTTCCAGTCTTTCGATGTACAAGGCTCCGTATTATACGCAGTAGATTTCGAAATTGGACTGTATCTTCTAGATATACGCAATCCTTCCTCTCCCTCTGAAATCGCGCTTTTCGATGGTGGTGGCAGACCTTGGGATGTAAAGGTATGTGGAGAGTATATCTATCTAGTTGGCTCCGAAGGTTTGCAAATCCTTCAGATAACAGAAGTAGCTATCTTTTGAAAGAGATGATTCTGGGGTTGACATCTTCTTCACAGGGATTATTGGTGTCATAGCAACCGCTTTTGAATCTTGAAATTGCATATTCTAGATTATTCCGATCATTGAATGCATGGAGGAGGTCCCGAGTTCACATCTCGGCCGGTCCACCATTTCTTCCTCTGTTTCTCCTCGACTTATACTGTTATTAGGAAGAAGATACTGTAGTTCTGATGAAAGTTCGGGGGATAGGATGTGTCCGAAGGTAAATCATTAACAATAGATGTTCCGAGTCCAAGTCAGAAACGGCAGGTCCAATTGGATTTGCTTGATGTTGGCTTTAGAGTTTCTTGGAGTACTGGCGGTAGACCCTTCCAGCAAGCATTTCGTGTTGATTTACAGATGGGTTGGATTACGCGAATTCCGACCAAAGATGCTGAAACGAAAGAGAAGCGGCGGGATGATGTTGGGATTCCGATTTGGCTTTATAGATACATTTTGGGACATGATTTAGAGGATCTCCAGAAGGCAATACGGAAGCAAGGTAAATAGATCGTTTCTTCCTTGGCACTTGCGACACACTTCGGGTGCATCCAAAGTGGAGGAGGTCTTGAGTTCGAGTTTCAGCCGGTCCATCATTCATTCTTTTCTTCATAAATTCGAATTGATTATGATTAAAGATACCTTTCTGAAAACAGAGAATAACAGCTGAAAAAGTTAGTCTATTATATATTTCAAGTCAATGTTATCCTAATCATCGTAAGGAGTGGTAATTAGTGGTCGAAGGAATTCGAAAGCAAATTTTGGCATTAATGATTGTTCTTGGAATTTTCCTTGGGATCATTGTTGTCGGAACATCTTCATACATCATGTTTAATGAAATCGAGGGAAATCCAATTTCAAATACTATATTCAAAGACCTTTCTAAATTTGGGACGATGCCAATAATTGACATGTCTGGTATGGCTTCAAACAATGAATCCTATTTCATCGATTCAAACCTTTGGAATATGCCTCTCATTTCATCATCACAAGCAAGAGAAGCAGCATATGAATTTCTGCAAAGCATTTTTAATGAGAATCAGCTTGAATCGGTTTCTGTTCAATGGCAACATTTGGTTGGAGATAATCCAACTTGGGTCATTGCCATTGAAGGATACTATATTGTCACCCTGCTATTCGTCAGTGCCATTACAGGAGAATTGATTGGATGGAATCTCTCTTCCCTTTCCCTTGACCCACCCGAATCTTATTATGAAAATGGCTCCTATATCTCAGCAAGTGTTGCTGAGGAATGTGTTTTTGATTTCTTGGCACTGCATAACTACTCAATCCCAGATGGTGCGCGATATTTGGGAGTGAATGAATATCCCTCTGATTTGAATAATTACTACGCAATATTCCGCCATTATGAAGGTCAGTTTCCGGTTGGGCTTTATCCCCATGATTCCTCTATCAATCCAGATTACTCAAGTGAAGGTATTATTCTTCGAATAGACAAGAGGACAGGATTTATCACTCAATTTGGATATCGCTGGACGAAGATTGACCCTCCACCACCAATAGGAATCCTTCCTGAATGGGAAGCGGGGCGGATAGCTGGAGCGTTCTACGAACCTGAAAACATATCCCTCATAGATGCACAGATTCTCATTGCTCCAGTTCTAGGATTAGAGTCATCTGATGGATCACCACAAATTCACCTAATATGGCATCTCGCAATCAATAGAGATTCGCGGTTGGTCTATGTGTATATTGATGCATATACGGGAGAAGTACTAGACGAGCAAAGAACCAATGGTAATGCACCTGCAATAATCAATACAAATGATTCACCTACTCTTTTTCCTGTAGTTATTACAAGTCTCTCGATTGGGGTAACAGTAGCTGTATCGTCAAGTTATATGATTCGTAAGAGATATCTGTTTGATTCTGGCGAAGTATAATCCCAGATACTATGAATATTTAGTGGAGCTAGGACAAAGCATGGCAGATCAAGAGGATTCAAAGAACGACATTGAGCTAGATTTAGCAGGCCGGACTCTACGAGTATACTGGTACATGCTACAAAATAAGGAACCTCTGGGTCGTCTCGAAATCCAAAGAGGAACAAAACTATCAAGCGCCAGTCTTGCAGAGTATCATCTGAGAAAACTCATTGGAATGGGTCTTGTAGAGAAGAATATCTATGGTGAATATGTAATTAGTAGGACTGTACAAGTTGGAGTAATGCGTTTCTATATGATTTTTAGGAGTAATATGATACCTCGTTTTCTTCTGTATATCTCATTCTATATATCTATACTAATTGCTCTTCTGGTATTCTTCAACAATATACCCCAATCAATTATGTTTCTTATTGTTACGATTCTTGCCTTTGGAATCATTTCATCTCTCATCGAAAGTGTAATTTTATGGAAAACATCTCCTACCTAATTTACTTCTATCATCCTAAAATTGATTGAATCTAATTTGCAGATCCAATGAATGAAAAAATCTTATTAGATAGTTCATCTGTTACAAAGCCACCTCGTGGTGGAGGGATGAACTGTGATTAGAAATAGAGCTAGGAAACGAAACTATGCGCAGAATGCCATTCTGATAGTATTATTGTTTGTCACTTCTACAATGATGTATGTAGGATTTGCATCATCTTATAGTACCTTATTGCATCATGATGAAGGCAACGATGAATTGAACGAATATGCTGCGTCTATTGCCAAAGTTGTTATGGACTCCACAGAAAATCTCAGATTGGAGGATGTTTATGATACGACTGATCCGCAGACTAGTAGCACTGTAAGATGTATGTCTTGGACTCTAACAGGTGCGGATTTGATAGAACTTCGCATTGATTTGGAAACTGGTTTACTCGTTAGCTATATCGATACAACAAATCATCCAGACACTCTATACTATATCTCTGAAATATCAGATCAGAATGCATTAGAAAGAGCATACACTTTCTTTGAAACTCTCTCACAATTGTGTCTGTTCTCTTGGCCGCAAAACTGTGAATATGCTGGTGTACTGAGTCTTGAGTCTTACTGGACTTTTGTATGGCATCATATTATTGATGGAATTAAGGTAGTTGATGATTCACTTAGAATCAGAATAGACCCTTACACAGGCAATGTGCGGTACCTTCAGATACAATGGAGCAACTACGATTCAATTTCATCAATGTATGTAAATCCAGATGTGACTTCTAATGTCGTGTCTGAAATCATCAGTACAAACGATGTCATAATTGAACAATCAGGTCCATTCTTATTCAAGAATGAGGACACGCGACAATACGATTTGAGTTGGAATTTCGATGTTAAAGTTGACTCACAGCTGATTGCTTCAACTTATGTGAGTACAAGCACTGGTTCATTTCTGTCTATTGACACAACAAATAGCTACTACGGTGAATTCGTATTAGCACAGGGTCGTTCTGGTCTTACAGGTACTGGTTCTTTGGACCCAGCTCATACCGCAGCTCTAGATTGTGCTGGATATCGTCTTGAGAGCGATAACTATCACAAGGATACTTGGGATAACACAGTTATGCTCTCAGAGATGGTGAGCTATTTAGATAATGCAAATATCATCATTTTTGAAGGACATGGGTATGGAGGTTCTGGCGTTGGGTCATGGATGACCATTTATGGATATGATTTCGGGGGGGAAGACGTACCAGAAGATATGTCCCAGGCTGAGATTTTCTATACCGCTTCATGCGAAGGAGGATGGACAACTCAATATCCGCAGTATGAAAACAAATTCATTGCAAATATGGCTCTTAATGCTGGTGTAAAGGCTTACCATGGTTTTTTGGGTTCGCCAAAAACCGAGCCAGAAAGTGACTACTGTAAATATTTTTGGGCTGCAGCAGCAAATGGTAAGACTTTTGCAACTTGTCAGGAGTATGCCGGAAGCTATGTTAGCAACGTAACACTTGGTAATGTACCCTCAGCATTATATGGCGCCAGAAGTAACTCACTTTCAAAGGTAGATGTAAGCTACAACCAAATCCTAGGATATGTTCATGTAAATGACCATCTGTCTTTTGACAATGAGCCTTGCTGGCAAGTTGATTCCGATCAACTCAGATTTTATTCCTATGAACTTGCATATTACAGCATTTATGTTGATCCCGAACGCAGCGACTTTGATGTTGCCTTTAAGGTCTACAACAAATACTATCAACTGATCGCAACTGTAAATTCTCATGGATCTGGTGGTACTGAATCATATTGTTTCTCAGGCGGCTCAGGATTCTATTATATCAAAATCTATATCGCATCTTCATACGGCGGAATATATGACCTAGATGTGTTCGTTTCTTCCTAAACATGCAGAAGGATGGTGAATTTTCGTTCACCATCCCTCCCAATCCAATTCAGCACTCCATTTAGATACCTAATAGGAAACTAGTGAAATGAAATCAACCATGATTCCCAAAGGCTTACAAGAACTTGGCATTCTCTCGCTTCTCAATGAACTTGAATATAATAGCAAATCTGTGTATCTTACAGGTTCTTGGGCACGAGGGACTAATACTTCTCTGAGCGACATTGACCTTGATATCTTGGCATGCGAAGATATACCAAAGGAAATCATTCTAGGAACAATCACACCCTATCAATCCAATAAAATTGTTATTGATGCGAAGATTTTCACACCTATCGAGTTTACTCAGCTCCAGAAGGGGCCCTCACATTTCTTTTTTTGGACTCGCTTCCAAGATGGACTTCATATTAGTGGAGATTCTCTCTCTCTGAAACATGATTATGAACAAACTCGCCGCTTCATCGAGGTTAGCATGGATAGAATGAACGAAGCAATTTCACTTGTTCATTCTGGTAGATATCTGGCAACGGTGCTATTCCTAATGTATGAGTCTTTATGTGGGTCTTACTTTTTGGAATCCTACCTCTTAAATGGTAAGAGGATTCAATACATAAAAGAGGAGTATTTGAGAAATCACTGTGGGAATCTTTTCTCTCTTTGTCGACAAAACTACTATACGCATGTAAGAGCACAGTTCCAAGATTCTCTCGATTGGCCAATAAGAATCCGTTTTCGCAGTGATCTGAAAATGAAGAAGGATGCTTTTCAAACACTTAAGGATGTAATATATCAGGTCGACAATCATGTCATGAATGTCTATAATAGTGCCCTCAGGAAGATTGATAGTATTGTATAGTTTCATATGTTAGAATCGACGCACTTCGCGTGCGACCAAAGTGGAGGAGGTCCCGAGTTCACATCTCGGCCGGTCCACCACTTCTTCATAAAGATTCTTTACTTTGGAATCAATTGTTTCTCTTTTAGTTTCAGATAAGCTGCCCGACAGGACTCCACATCATGAGAAAAGAGATACTGGGCAAATTCAAGATAGTCGAAGCCCTCGACTTCTTCGATGAATCCCGCCTTTTGCATCCCATATTGAGAAAGCCCCCACATCGCTGTGAAAAGCATCAACATGAATTTCATTCCTGAGAGCCTTATCCACGAGTCATTACTGACTTCAGTGAAGTAGCATTGCAGCATGAATTCCTCTAATTCAGGTGGAATGGGACCAATACTATCGTGAGTATATACGAGTGTCGCCAGGTCGTAGTAGATGTCTCCCATTCCTGCGAACTCCCAATCAATTATCGTGATTTTATGCTGTTCATCTGAGTATAGATAGTTCACGGCAACGAGGTCATTATGGCAGAACCGTAGCCAATCCGATTGATCCTTTCTTTGATCCTCTTCTATCTCTCTCATCGTATCCAATAGAGCTTCGAAATCATAAGGTAAAGGGATATCATATTCCTTCGCGGTTCGAGTATAGGCTTCGACACGATTGAAGGGTGAGAACCTACCTTCAATAGCTGGGAGAGAATGCAATTGCTTGACTGTCTGTGTCAATAGGCGTATGTTCTCCGGCCTTCGATACTCATCATGCGTCCAATGGCGTCCATCTATCCAACGAGTTACAAGATGCCCTTCTGGTTTACTGAAATAGATTACCTCTGGTCCAATCCCTACACTGGAAGCTACTTGTAATGCCTCATATTCGAAATCACGATTGATACCAAGTTTCTCAGCATTCTCTCTACTGATTCGCAAAACATATTGATTCTTACCTGCTGTTATCTGATAATTCGCATTAGTAAGACCATCGATTTTTTCCACAATTAGTTCTTTGACACCCTTCAATGCTGGTATCCTATCAGTAATTGATTGTATCTCGGGATTCATTCTTCCTTTCAGATATCCCAAAATCGGTGGTTTTAAAGCTGTGTTTCAACGTCAAATCACATTCGTATGGAGGAGGTCCCTAGTTCACATCTCAGCCGGTCCACCATTATTCTTCTCATCCGTAGGTCTAACTACAGCATGGTCTAGGGATCAGACTTCGAAATTCGACTGGAAGATTTAACTACCACGTTTCTAAGAACTAATCGATGATTGAAATCAAGCAAATTGGAGAGCCTAAGGTTCTTGACGATAATTCCAATGAAGCAAACTCATACACCTTTCATGCCAGTATGTCCACAATGAGAGCGCGATTCAGCAACTCCTATGAGGGTTACCATGGGAATCCTGTCTGGGACTTGACAGTCTATGCAGATAGGCTGATTGAGCGGAACATTGAGCCTCTTTGGGAAGGTCTTGAGGAACATGCACAGTGCTTTCAACTTCCGATGAACTATATTCCATTTGGACATGATGGAGGCACTTTCTGCTATAATCTTCTTGAAAGTGGGACCCACATCTTTGATTTCGTTGAAGATACACGGACTACGTCGGAGGTCCGAGGAATCTGGTCTATCCTATGCGCACCAGAGTCTCCTATGATATTGATAGGAGGTACCAGTAAAGCCACACGTCAAAAGGGCGTCTACATCATTGACTACTCAGGAAAAGTAGTTCGCAGAATCGAGGTCCTAGATGATACGCCTGATGCCTACCTTTCCTGGCTGATGTACAAACCTACAATTCTATCTATCAACAAGAAATCCAGTGCACATAAGACATGGTTATCTGAGATAGATATTGAAACTGATGAGATTCTTCAGAAAAGAGCGATTGATCCCCAAGATATCCTTCCTTATGATGATCTCTCATATTCACAGTATCAAGAAAAAAGTGGCGCTCTTAGGACTGAAACTGGCTATGCACTTGATGGATTACTCAGGAATAAATGGTATGATTACAGGTATAATTATGGTCGCAAGACACTCCGGTTGAAAATATACCACCCACCTATTGAGTACCTTCTATCAGCGGACCGTCCTGAAACCAGCAACGTTCAAGGAATCCTATACGAATATACCTTCAAGATAGAGTTCCTCTAATGCAGGAACACGACCTTGGATTGTGATCGTCCCACGGAAACAATCAGATATATCTATAGCAATAATCCTGAGTCTGTGGGAGGTCCCGAGTTCACATCTCGGCCAAATCTCTCTTGCACATCAATGGCGAAGATGTGGTGGTATATATTCACTGGAATCTATCTAATAATTCTCTCAATCTTCATGCTCGTTGGAATTACATATACGTGATTAAATGATGTGTCTATGAGCATGAATCAATCGGTAACAGCTTTCTGCTTGATCTGCCTGTAGTAAGCAAATCCAAGGTAGATTCCTATTGCTGTCCCGATACATATAGCCACGTCTAAAGATGGACCTAGACTAGTAGTAGAAACCACTACAAGAACAGAGTCACTGGCTTCATTCCAGCAAGTATCACGAATCACAATAGTAAAGATGTAGATTCCTGGTATGAGTCCGGTTAGATTTATCGTAATCCTACTTTCATTCCAGATACCGGATTGCACAACAAAACCGTTGCAGAGGATCGTGTAATTTAGAGGATGAGCATCATTAGCATTCCATTCTATAACTTGGTCTAACTCGTTCAGACTGCAGTAAATGTTCTCAGGAGTATCTATTGTTGGTAGAACTGTATCTGCTTTCATCGGGAAATGATCGATACCATCACCATGTCCATCAGTTACGTAATATCCCACACCAGAATAATCTCCCCAGTAGTTACCTAGAGAACCGTTGTCCCACCAATTCATGCCCTCAATATTTACAGCAGACGAAAAGAGATCATCTACAGCATTTGATCTGATATTCCAAGCTATCGTGTTGTTGTAAACAAGATTGTAGTCACTATCATGATCGAGCTTGATTCCCCAATTGTGATTGTTTGTGATGAGATTGCTGAAGATTGTGTTATTGCTGGATTCGCTAAATGTGATACCGTAGCCATAAGTTTCGTTTCCAATCACCTTGTTATTATAGATTAAGATAGAATTAGAGGAAAGACAATACAAACCAACATTATTTCCCATAAATTCAGAATTCATAAATATCAAATACTCAGAATACGTGATACGTACGGCCATGTAATTCCATCTAAAGGATGCGTCCTGAATCAAACAATCGACTGAATGTTCAATGCATAAAGCTTCCTCTGCATCTGTGATATGGATATCTGTAAGAGTTCCTCTGGAAGTACCTACAATATACAGAGGATATCTACCTCCTGAAATTGAGATGTTCTCTAGTTCTATATCATCCGCCCATAGTAAGTATATACCTCTCCATGATATATTGTTCATGGTGAGATTCCTGATACTTAGTTTCGAAACTTCTTGACATTTCACTCCATTAGTGCACATCTCGAAGTATGTATCATGTATTTGGATATCCTCTGACTGATAGATGTCGATTGCAGAGTCAGTTCTGATAAAAACACCACTTGAGAGAACAATCTCGGAACAGTTGAACAACAGAATGTACCCATAGTCATTCATATTCACGGCTTTCGACTTTTGTTCAATGAACACTCCAAGTGGTTTCCCATTGACTGTAGTATTAGTGAGTGTATGATTGAAATCCTCTTTCCTAGATCCTACTATTTCGATGCTGTCATTGACAAAAGCATTGTTACTTATCACTGCATTTTCAGAGGTAATCATATAGCAACCAAATTCATTATCACGAATTACACAGCATTGTATTGTAATATTATCACATGTGTTGATGAAAATTCCGTTGCGATTTTCAAATAATGTAGCATTTTCGATTCTTGTTTCATCAGAAGAATGGAGAAATATTCCATATGAGTTGTTGTGAATTTTGCAATTCATGATGGTAGTCTTGTCTTGCAACACATCTATTGCTCGTAATGAATGTCCATACAATTCTGTATTGTTAATAACCGAATTTGGAGAATTGCGGAGATATACCCCAGTGGAACTGGATATCAATAGGCATCCATTGATTACAAAATGCAAACTCACAGATTCGATGGATATACAACACGATTCATCCTCAATTCGATAATTACTGATGTAGAAAGGATTGCTAGCCGATCCATTTCCTAACCACCCTTCATTACCAGCTTGTTCAACGATATCTGTGTCTGATGTAATTACAATTGCGTCATGCAGGATTTGACTCGAAATAAAGGATTCAGTTACAATAGAGTTATCGATGTTATCATGAGTTGATTGAAACGGATCAAATTCAACCAAAGGTGTAATAGAAAATAGGACTATTAGCAATATAATTACTGTAGGGATCCAACAATTCCCTCCTCCATTGATATTCAAATCCACTCTCTCCGAAATTCGTTTACTTTGAAAGTTCTTAAATTTATACTACAGTAGTTGAACATGGACACATGCTAATTTCATTTCCTTGGCATGGAGGAAGTCCCGAGTTCAAATCTCAGCCGATTCAGATCCATCTCATGTTTCTATCCTATTGCCTATCGAATAATAATTGAAATCTCCGCCGATCGCCCATATCATAGGTTGGACTTTTCTCAAGTCCATTTTTCCATCCAGTAGCACATCTTGATCAGCATATGATGCCACCACCTCTCCAATTATACCATCATTAGGGTCATAGTCTAATATCTCTGTGACTCTGCACTCCATATTCAATGGGCAATCCGATATCATTGGAGCCGTATCTAATTCACCATAGAAGACCTCGAAGAGCGAAGACTTGTCGTAGTCCCTACCAGATTTGCTTCCACAGATATTCACCTTCTCCAACATGTCCTTAGAGGGGATATTCACACTGAAGGTCATATTCTCATGGATGCCAATCCTTGTGTACCGTTTCTTGTACAGGCTAAAGAATATGTGTTTTCCAAAGTTGAATGGAGAAATATAGCCAATCACTAGAAAATTCGGTCGGTTATCGACCATAGAGCCTACCAAGGCCACTGGAAGAGGATTCAACAGATTGCCTCTTACTACTTCCTTCAAAGTCAGTCCTCCATCACAATCCTATCATCCTATCCCCTCAAAGGAATGCCATATGCCTCCGAAAACGCAATTTGATGCAATGCATTTGTTGAACGAGGCGTTGGCTCACCATTCGGTATCCCTAATGTGACTAATGCAACGATATCTACATTGTCAGGTATCCGAAGTGCTGCTTTTACAACGCCAACATCATCCGTGTTTCTAGAATCAAGCATTGCGACCCAGCAAGATCCATATCCTAGGGCAGTTGCAGCTAGGACAAGATGCTCTGTAGCGATCATAGTGTCTTGTACATGCCACATTGACGGATTATTTGGACAACAAGAAGATTCTCTATTTGCTAATGCCATGACTACTGCCTTTGCTTTGGCTATGAATCCCTGCCTTCCTGCAACAAGAGAGAGTAGCTTGATAGTTTCTGGTTCCTTTACAATCAGATACTGCCAAGGTTGAGTGTTGTTTGTGGACGGCGCAAGACGAGCCGCTTCAATCATCTTCATTATGTCTGCATCGGGAATATCGATATTCTTGTATTCCCTTATACTCCTTCGATTTCTCACAACCTGAAAGAAATCGGATTCATTACTATCTGCAATCTCAGAGGATTTCTGCATCATATCACCATCAAACATCCATATCTATTATCGGATGCCCAATATATCTGACGTCCAATATATAAACATGATAATCTAAGCAAGAAATCACTTCATGGAGAAGTATGGGAGTCCAAATTTCAAGTCCGGATCAGGCGACCACTACTTTGTTCTTCCACTAATCGTAGGCTCTCTAATTCATAACCAAATCTACATTGAGCGAATTTCATTCTCACCCTTCGCGATAGACTCTCATAACCTCGAGGACTCTGTTACCCTCTTTTGTGGAGCATTTGTTGCATGTTGGTCGTTCAGCTGAAATAAGATGGTATCCAACGTGTGCGGTTCTATTTGATGTTTGATTCGTGGATACTACTAGCTCGCATGAAGTAAGGTACAATTCTTCCTCATGCGTTCTCTCCCAAATTCTGGCAACATGTATTTGCTTTCCAGTACTTGTGACATATAGCTTTCTTGGAGGGAATTTTCTACGAACGAATATACCTCCAACAATTACTGAGATTGCAAGTAAAAGCAAGTAAGGAAGGATGTGGAGATCATATCGATAGGGAGGGGTCCATGTGTAGTACTGAATATTCCAATAGCCGGGTGACAGCAAGAAGACAAACAGTAGGATTATCCCCAGATACACCAAGGATGTACCGAATGCACGATTCCATTCATCATCCATTTGCTTTACCCTCAACCTATCATACCCGCGAAAGCATTTCATGCTTTCTACGCGTCTGCGTGCGCTCAAAAGCTGGGGTATGCTATACGCATTAGGAAAAGGAGATCGACTAAGTCTTCCATTCTGAGTTCAGAGATATCATTTGAAATACTGGGAGTACGCCAATGCAGGTTTGGATGGAATAAAGGGGGTTTCTATCAAAGAAATCTCAAGTGTCCACCTTAGTTCATCATCTGACGACTAGGGATAGCACAATTCCCAATCTGAATGATATGAATGGACTAGACTCATCAACTCAAGATATGCATCCTCTGAGAAGAATGGTCTAGGGCAAGTTGCTTCTCCATCGTAGACTGCGAAGTGTATATGTGCCCCGCCTCCTATAGCAAGAAAATGACCGATCGTGTCCCCCTTGGCTACCCAATCACCTACCTCGATTTCAAGCATTTCTATTTGTCGGTCTGCATCTGTTGAGTTCGTAGTCCATGGTTCAAAGACATACCCGATCTGAATTGACTCATTGAATCTGATCGAAACATGAATCATGTATATATTCTCAGTTGGACCTGTATCAGTCCAATGAATCTCCTCCACAAGTCCCGGTGCAGCGGCTATCACTTCAGAGTCATTCACAAATGCAAAATCGAGCCCGTTATGAGTAGCCCCCCAAGGACAGTTTGTACTCTCGCTATATCCGCCATTCCAATTTAGGATGTCAGATTGGTTCGTGTAGATGATGCCCATGTAGTTCAGGTTAGCAGAATCATAACGCCCTTCGTTGTCAAATGTATTCTCTCCATTTGGCGGATCTGGATTAATCGGAACGCCTCCAAATTGGATATACAAAACAACCCCAATGCAAATTATGACCAGTAATATGATACAGCTAGTTCTTCTTCGCATAATTCTCTGCTATAGAGAAATGAATTCAAAAGGTTGTTCATTATCCCTCATGATACCAAACCGGTAAACAGAGGACAGTAGATGTGGTCGTAGCCATACATATCCGGGCCATCCCCTTGTCCCTTGTCGAATCCATGCCAACAAATGGGAATCCATCATCTCACCATCCTGTTGTAGATGGACTCTCCTAGTAATTGAATGGCACGAAAACATGATGGACGGAAAAGAAAAGACACAGTCAGTGAGTTCCAGACTGTGTCTATTATCGGTTGATAGGGTCTCTATCCAAAGAATGTGTAGGAGCACTGATTGACGATCTTCGGATTCTGCACATATGTGCCGCTTGTTGGCATCAGAGCCTTTGCAGCATAGAATGCATCGACTGCATTGTACCCATTCTTCACATAATTCCAGAAGTAGTTGGCAAATACCTCCTCTCCTGGGAGCGCACCAACTGCCCACGAGTTATGTTCCTCATCGGATGAAGACATCGCGAGATAGCCGCCACCTGCCATGTCATCTGCAAAGTCACCAGAGTGACAGGAGGAGATGAGCATGCCGACCTTTGTGCTATCTAGCTGATCACAATAGGACCTGAAAGTGTTCGAATAGACAATGCTTGATGAGGGTGCGAAGGCTGTGTATGAATGGTAACCATCGTTGTTCCCGTGTCCAAAGAGATAGAAGAAGACGATATCATCAGCGTCCTCATACGCAGCTACCTGCGAGAAGTCGCTGTAGAAGTTACTTGTATCCCTGAACTCGAAGAACTTTGTGTATCCTTCATTCTGTAGATATCCCTTGTACTCATTGATTACGGTCTGTGTGCCAGCATCGCTTGCCCAGAAGAAGACTGCAATCTTCTCAGCCTCTCCGCCGCCACCACCGCCATAGGTCAATGTGACCGTGAGGCTGTACGAACCGGAGCCGCTATATGAACGGACCATGATATACCATGTGCCTGCGCCTGGAGTGTTGAAGGTGACCTCCTCTCCACCACTGGTATAACCCCGCCAGTCATAGGTTGAGGTTGTAGGCTCTGCACCACGCCTTCCATAGAGGTCAAAGTCAGCTGAGCCACAGGTGAGTACAGAGTACATGCTTTCGCAGTCTGCATCCACTTCGATTGTCCACATCTCTGTTGCTCCAGTTGCTGAAAGGGAGCTGGTCACAGTGACACCGCTCTCAAGCTCGTTGTCGCCGCCACCTCCACCGCCGCCACCGATATACTCGATTTGATCGATTGCAAAGCCCCACTTCGTAATCGAATAATCTGTATCAAGACGAACCTTGATGGATTCTCCATAGCTCCAAGATGACCACCCTCCAGATGAGTAGAGACCGGTGAGACTATGGAGTCTGGTATTTGCATAGTCGTAGACATAGACATAGTCATATCTGGACTCCACATCGATTTTTGTAAAGTGGACTCTGATCTGTGTCGCTCCAGCCTCGGTTATAGTCCAGGTATAGTCGAAATTGTTTGCATAGGGATGAGATGATTCCAACACATACGTTTCGACGTCTAGCGGATTGAGTGCAAATGACTGCCTTTCCACGCCTCGCACATTACTATCCTGCTGTAATTTCATTTGCTCCATTGGGATTACAAATGGTTTTGCATTGGCAAACATGGGTATTGCTGCAAAAACAAATACAAACAGAAAGAACAACGATAGAACTTTCGTTTTCTTCATATATTTACACCACGCGAATGGTTTCGAACCCTCGAAACCATAATGCAGAATTTCCAAGCTTGTTTATATATCTTACTTGTTAAAAATGCATTATGTAACTGGATAGACTGAAACATGCACGCTTAGTAACTAGAACAAGTGCATCTCAAAGTCGGTGAGCTTTCTTCCAGTGGTTGATAATCTCAGTTACTGTGCTGTCTTCGATCTTTCCATGAGGAGAGAGTCGTTCAAGTAGCCGGTATGGTGGTTTCAATGTATCAACACTATATCCTTCCTGTATCTTGAATTGCATTCGCAGATGGAAGGACTCTTCTCCCATACGGACTAGCTCTTCCTCTGTTCGCTCTTCTCCCAGCGCTTTGAGTGTACTCAATACGATGTCCGGAGTGAATACGGGTCTCGCAAACAGACATAGTACAAGGGAGTTCAGTACTGATCGCCAGGTGTCCTCCTCTGCGAGCATAGTCCCTATCGCCTCATTGGTCAAGGACTTGGACAATGACTTCTGATCGATGCTGTAGCCAGCATTATCCAAATGACTGTGACGTATCCCTACCATGTGTCCTACTATGTTCGCCGGACCGGTATGATATCCCGAGGCTTCGTTCCCTTCAAAGTGAACCGCGTACTCACCCCCTCCGTATTTCTCTGAAAGAGTCTTCACACCTTGTCCAGCAATCTCATAGAATTCATTTGAAGGATTGGTGATATTGTCAAGTAGGCTAAGATATACACCTACATCTCCCCATCTGGGTGCAAGGCCAGCAAGATCATCCTTGTTAACAAGACCCTTGTTATAGGCTTCAGTGATCCACCCAAGCACAACTCCTGCGCTCATAGCGTCAAACCCTCTTAGGTCTGCTCTCTCTATAAGTTGAAGCACTCCTTCAGTGGTGCCGACACCAAGGTTAGATCCAAGAGCGAAGATCAGCTCATAGTCATATGGGACATAGATAGTGCCATAGTCCCGATGCTTGGTGTCGAATTGGATGCGCAGTTCTGCAATATGGATACAGCCAATCGGACAGGGAACACAAGCGCTTTTCCCAACAAGCAGCTCATCAGCAAAGCGTTCTCCTGATATCTCTTCAGCCCCTTCAAAGTTGAACGAACTGAAATTGCGGGTGGGAAGAGCCTGCATCTCGTTGAGTGGCAAGACATTCACTGATGTCCCAATGATATCATATTTGTCCATCCTGCCAGTACGCAGCACCAGGTCATGTATCTTCTTGTACTCGTTTCGGTACTCCTTCACTGAAGGAACCTTCTGATGTTGGGTACCTGTTATTACGATGCCTTTGAGCATCTTGGCTCCCATAACACATCCAAGGCCAAGCCGTCCAAAGTGTCGCACAGTATCAGCAACGACCATCGCGTAACGTACCTGATTCTCTCCTGCAACTCCTATTCGAAGTATCGAGCGTCTTCCCTCTCCTGGAGCCTTCTCCTTTAGGATGCGTCCTGTGGCTCTCGTGGACAATCCCCACAATGCATGTGCATTCCGAAACTCAACAGTATCATCTTGGATTAGCAAGTAGTGGGGCTTGTCCAGTTTTCCTGTGATCATGATGGCATCATGACCTGCTAGTCGCATTGCCATGCTCAATTTGCCACCTGCATAGCTTTCCCCAAGATTTCCTGTCAAAGGGGATTTGAAGAGGGCAACAGTCTTGGCACAACAGGGATAGAAAACATTGAGAGGACCAATTGCAAAAATGATAGGAGCATCAACGTAGGGTGTATTGGGAGGGCAATTGTCAATGAGGAGCTTTGAAGCAACCCCGACACCACCAAGGTACCTTTCGAAGAGGTCTTGTCGGTCAACAATCTTAGAGGTCTGAGCTGAAAGATCGATGTGGAGGAGTTGTCCCTGTTTCATTCCTTCACCTCCTCCTTGATAAGAATATCATGAGGACACCAGTCGACGCACTCGCCGCAGTGAATACAGACCACTGCTTTCTTTCGTAATGGGTCTATGAAGATGGCAGTTAGAGGGCACGCCTGAACACAATCCCCACAGCCCGTACACTTGACCTGATTGATAATTATGCCGCCACCCGCCTTCTGTTTAATCGCATTATATTGACAAGCTTCTAGGCAGACAGGCTCCTTGCACGCCCTACACATGATGACAACATAATTCCCGCCAGAACCTCCTGCAGTCGGAGGCGGTGTGGACTTGATTCGAAGGGCTGCATGGCCGAGATCGACATGTCCTGTTCGCCTACTACAAGCAAACACGCACGAAAAACATGAGATACAACGTTCCACATTCTCAGGTCTGACTATGAACAAGATACTACCCCTCTTTCTGTACGACTCACGCTGACCTATCAAACTTGTGTTGGTAGGATTCAAATGGCTCAAGTACACGCATATTTCTAAGAACCTAGATCATGATACCTGATTCTGGCATGGTATGAAAGTTAAAAATCAGAGACAATTCTTTATATTCTTTCCATACCGAATGTAATACACGCTCGAGAGAGTGATCGTGAAGAAGGGGAAATTCAATGCGAAATAGAGTGATGGCTAAGGCCATTCTCCTACTATTAGTACTTGGATTGTCTGCGCTTTTTAGCAGTCTACCAGCAGTGAATGCTGGTTCTATTCCAAGTGAAGCCGGGACCATCGTCCCTCAGATGGACCAAAACACCCTCCCTAAGAGCGAGTATCTTGCTCCTGATAATCCTGAGGTTCAGGTCCCCGAAATACAGAACGAAGTTATGTCGCCTGCTGAGATCAAGGCGGAACTTGACAAGCTCTATTCTAGAGATACGGATCAGACCTTGCAGTATGCAAAGAGGTCGATTGGAACAGTATTCTCAGAAGAAACAAGTAGCACTGACCAGATGATTGTAAGGTTCAATTCGTTTGAGGACAGAGATGCTTTTGTAGAAACACTTCCTTCTGGAGTGCTATATACATGTCTTGCAACTTTGCCATATGTCATTATTTCAAAGACGAGTCAGGTCTATCATATGCTTACACAAACCACAGGCATCACCCGAATCATGGATGACAGACTCCTATCCGCACCCGAGTATCAGGCCTATGATGTTGACAATAAGGAGTACGACCTATCCATGTACAATAGCGAGGGTCGTATCGGTTCATGGGATATGCACTCCCTTGGTTACACTGGGAAAGGAGTAAAGGTGGCTGTGCTCGATACTGGTATCGATTCGGCCCATCCCGATTTGATGTACACGAGTGATGGACATGTCAAGGTTATTGCTGAGCAATCATTCATAGATGTAAACTTTGATGGCATTCCCGATGAGGGGCCCGAGGACATAATTGGTCATGGAACCCATGTCGCTGGAACAGTTGCAGGTAATGGATATCAAATCGGCGTGGCTCCTGATGCACTGCTCATGAATGCGAAGGTTTGCTCATCAATTGGATGTGCAACCAGCTGGATGATTGAGGCTGTCGAATGGGCAATTCTCAATGACGCTGATATCATAACGATGAGTATAGGTGGATCAACATTCTGGGGTCTTGATGCCCTAGATGATATCCTCGATTATGCATGGCAACAAGGCATCGTAGTCACCATTGCAGCTGGCAATGATGGCCCTGCCGCATCATCTGTTCAGAGCCCCGGCACTGGTCCACGCGTAATCACTGTCGCGTCCTCAGATGGTTATGATCTAATCACTGCCTTCTCAGGTCGAGGCCCAAGCGCGTTTGGTCACTACGATCCAGATATCGCTGCTCCCGGCGACTACATCTTCTCAACATTGCCTGGAGCAGCCTATGGTATCTATGGTGGGACATCTATGGCGACTCCGCATGTTGCTGGTGCAGCTGCACTACTACTCGAAGCTCATCCCCGAGCTAATCCTGATATGGTCAAGGCAAACCTGATGTGGAATGCTAAGGATGTCGGACTTCCAACAACTGTACAGGGAGCTGGGTTGGTTGACCTTGTTGAAACTAACGAGAATTGGAACAAGTATCTTGCTATCCTTTTCCCGACATTCAATGAGTACGATGTCCTCTACTTGTCTCCTGGCGAGACATTCACTGGCTATTTCTCCTATGTCAATAGCCGACAAGACCCAATCGCACCCTGGTTCAAGCTGGACAAGAGTGATGCATTCGAAATCACAATCGACCGTGCAACGATGACTTGCGATATGTGGAAAGAGTTCTTTGGTGATAGAAGCAGCTTCGGTCAGCAATTCATACCATTCACTGTGACTGCGCCTTCTAATGCACTACCTGGAGATCAGTTCTCTAGAGAGATCACGGCCTACTATTGGAAAGGAACATCCTATGGCGGCTCTGTGCATCCCCTGAGGACGAAGATGACCCTTACTATTGAAATGGTCCAACCTGAGGATGATGCCTATACTGGTACTGATGCTAGTGATACTTTTCCAGGTGCCACCGAGGTACCATTCGGTAACTATTCTGGATACATGTCAGACATTGACTACTACAAGGTCTGGCTTGAAGCAGATGAAACCTATACCTTCATTCTTGATGGTCTTCTTGGTTATAGCGACTACGACCTAGCTGTGTACGGCGAATCAGGTGAGATTCTGAACTACGGATACACCGGTGGTGGTGAAGTAGTGACGATTACCACAGAAACAGAGGGATACTATATCCTCCGAGTAGATCCTTGGTCATTGCTCATAGATCCTTGGGCAAACATGGATACGACTGGACCATATAACCTCTGGATGCTTGTAGGTGGAGAAACCGGTGGAGGTGGAAGTGGAGGAAATGGCACCTTAGTAGAGTATGTCAGTTCTGATATCTTTGGAACGGACTTTGATGGAGATTCAATCTATGACTATCTAGTAGTAAGTGTAACCCTCGATGTCAGTTCGCCAGGCCTTCTTGACATCTATGCTTTCCTTGCTCTGGATAAGAGTCCAGAATGGAACAAGTGGCTCTATGGAGTAGCATTTGCTGAGAACTTAGAGATCACAGCCACAGGTATCCAAGAGGTATATCTGTTCCTTGAGGGAACCAATGTCGCAGATCAGAACTTTGTAGGTTCTCATGTGCTTCTAGAGCTGTTCATTGGTGATCCGTCGACTTTCACAATTCTACTGGACCTACTGAATGTGTACACGTCGCCTGTTTTGGATTCTGCAGACTTTGGCCAGTACCATATGCAATACAGTACCTATTCAGTAGAGCCTTTTGATGAGGATGCTGATGGGACTGCAGACTGGCTTGCAGTGGATGTCACAGTAGATATCGGTGAAACCTTTGATTACTGGATGACTTACTTCACCTGCACATTGTATCACCCTGCTGGATACTTCTTCTGGAATGCATATGATCCAATTCTGGACCTATCTGTACCCGGACTGCAAACAATGCGTTTCCTGTTCGACCCTGCCACCTTTGTCACTGGGCAAACTGGCACACTTGATTTGGAGATCGTTATTGTATACTCTTGGGACCATCCATTGAATTTCATGACACTTCATAATGGGATGATCCCCTACATTCTAGCAGTTGGTGAAGTATTTACTGTTGACTTGGCCGACTTCACCTCTGGTGGTGGTGTAAGCGAGATAACTGACATTCTGGATTATGGGTTGGATGTTGATGGTGACACACGATTTGACTACTTGGCCTTCGACGTTTCCATTCATGTGGAATCTGCAGGATACTTCGCACTTTCCTTACAGCCTTGGCTCTGGTCGATTCCCGATCAAGAGGTCGTCTTCGCATATGATGGAAGCTCATTGGCACCACAATGGTACGAGCCAGGTGACTATACAATCACCCTCCTGCTGAGTGGTGAGGTCATCAATGGTGCTGGAAATGATGGACCATTCCTAGTCCTGTATTTCTGGCTAGACTTGTACGAGATGGGATACTATGGTCTTGATTTTGTAGGTACTCCTGACTTTGTACAGAACTATGAAACTGAACCCTATGTATCATCAGACTTCGATACATCTGGAGCGAAGTTCATTGGTATCTCAGCCGTCAACTATGTTGACCTGAATGCTGATGGAAGTGATGAGAGTATCGAGCTTGTTCTGGAGTTTGAGGTAGGCTATCCATGTGAATTCGATATCATGCTTGAGATGTATAGCTACCCCATCGATGCAATCTTCTACATGCCCTCGTATGTCTATACCATTATCGAAACACCAGGAATACAAACAGTATCTGTGATTTTGGATGGTCAGGACTTCTACCAGCAGCAATATCAAGGAAAGATGGAAATCTGGGTAATCGATGTCTGGAGCATTGACAACGCGACCTTTACCTTTACAAATGCGTTCTTCAGCTACCAGAATGGACTATTCGATGTTGACTACACTCTTCTACCTGGAGCGGCTCCTGCAGCTTCGATCTATGGATTCTATGACTATGGCTTGGATATAAATGGAAATGGATTCTATGACTATCTGGTTGTCAATTTCCTGATTGAGGTTCAGAACCCACGAGACTTCTTGATCTATATGGATGTCTGGGGTGACGCTTCGACAGGGTACTGGAGTCTTGTTGGATTCTACTCTGCATACTTCACCGCTACAGAGCAGGGTCTAATGTCCATCGAATTGTACATTCCATCAGAAGACATTCTCAATAATGTCTATGATGAGTACACGAACTTCGAACTCTGGGTCACTCTTGTCGATGCTACGATATGGTATCAACTTGACTTCTTAGGGCCTGTCTACACAGACTGGTACTATATCCCAGATTTCGAACCTGCTCTAGGGTGGATCGAGTCTGTATTCGATTATGCCGAGGACACTAATGGAAACGGTCTATTCGAGAATCTTGTTGTCAGTGTCACTCTGAACATCCATGAACCAAGGGATCTGTTCCTTGACATGGAGTTCTTCGGTGGTGCCTCAACAGGCTATTCAGTCCATATAGGCAGTTTCTATGACTTCCTCTCCTTCCCTGATCCTGGTTTGCTGATAGTGGAGCTACGAGTTCCATCTACGAGCATTCTCAATAGCATATCTGATGCAGAAACTGACTTTCTGATGTATCTCTCCTTGCAGGATGCAATGTATGGCGAAGAACTGGACTTCTTCCCACCAGTTTTCACCAACTGGTACGATATGTCTAACTTCGAGCCTGCTTCTGTTGGCATAGTGGGTATCTATGACTACCCCGAAGATACGAATGGGAATGGTCTTTTTGAGAACCTTGTTGTTGGAGTTACGTTAGATATCCAACGGCTAGATGATTTCATTATCATCATTGATGTCTGGGGAGATGCATCTATGGAATACTATAGTTTGGTTGGGACATTCGATGCATACTTCACTCCATCTGATATTGGATCGTTCTCTCTAGAATTGTACATACCCTCTGGTTCTATCCTGAACAATGTACTAGATCCGGCAACAGACTTTCAAGTCAATGTGCAGGTGTGGGATGCTCATACCTATGCAGTTCTTGATCGAGATGGGCCATTCTATACCGGTTGGTATGATATGTCTGATTTCGAGCCTGCATCTAGTATCTACGGCGTATTTGACTACGGTTTGGATGCTAATGGTAATGGTCTCTATGATGCGCTGATGATTGAGGTTCTGGTTGAGCTAGTATATACTGGAGAGTTCATTGTCGACCTAGCAGTCTGGGGTGATGCCTCAACTGGTTACACGTCAGATGTGGGGTCCTATTCCGTCTATTTCAGTATAGACACTCCAGGTATCTATTCAGTTCCCATACAGATACCATCCATAGATATCCTGAATAGCATAATGGATGAATCAACAGACTTCGAGCTATACATCTGGCTGGTTGATGCTGATACATACACTGTCATCGATCACGACTATGCAATCTACACAAATTGGTACGCCATCTCTGACTTTGAGGTTGCTTGGCAATACAGTACCTACTACTACACCTATGATGCAGATGGAGACACTTGCGATGATACTATCGATGTCGGACTTGATTTCGCGTTCTACAACCTGAGCGGAGTAGATGTTGAAATCTATCTTGATGCATGGTATTGGGATAATGTCACAGCTAACTATACCTACATCGAAACACTGGTTCAATCGTTCTCTGTAACAGAGAATCCCAGTTTCTTCTCGATAGTGTTCACATGGCCTGCACCTATGGATGGTGACTTTGCATTCGTGTTGAGCATCTATATCGATGGTGAGCTGTTCACGTACGAATTCATCTATTGGTACGGAGCTTGCGAATACATACCCTAGTCGATTCTCATATCTCGTACATCCGCCTAAGGGACAGGTCCAGATGGCCTGTCCCTGTTTTCTTTTTCAGCTCAAAGATTCTCTCTTCTCTTGATGTGCCATGGAATTCAAGAGATAATCCACGCTCTTTCCAGTCAGTCAGGTATTGCTTTCACCCATAACAATAGTTAACGATTTCTAGATAGATGTTCTTTCAATCGATGTATTATCTATAATTAAATTTCGAATGATAACGCTTCAAAAAGACTTAACTTAGGTTTGTACCGAACTACTCAGGCTGATATACATGCAATATACCGTGATGGATAGTGTTGTGAAGTCGGTCTATCTCTTTCATAGGGATGGCAATCCTCTATTACAGGTGCCTCTCGACGAAGCTGACAAGATCAAGCCCCAGTCCATCAAAGGTCTCTTTGAACGATTATTCAGCGCTATCGATGAAATCTTTACCGAATTAGGGCACCCTGAGATTCGATCTGTCGCAGTAAATGAAGGACTATTGGTATATAAGGTTCAAGATCCATTCCTTTTTGCAGTGTATACAAACAAACCCAAATCTGAGGAGTTCGCAAAGCAACTTGTAGAGCAGATCGAATACGAGTTTGAACGGGTCTACAATGATTTGCCTCGAATTGGTGATTCATCGGTCTATGAGGGGCATTTCAATCCCTTTGAATCAAAAATCAGAGAGATATACGAAACCTTGGTGAACCTCAGAAAGGAATATCCAAAGCTCTTGGCATACCTCCCCTCATTCGTGCCTCTCTTTCGTCTGAATGAGGTCCTTAATCTGGGATTAGATATCATCGCTGGATATCCTCATGATACAATCAAGCTTGTTCGTCAACTCAATTTGTTCTTCTCCGATGATCAAGGTCTCGAGGATGTCATCGCCAGGACTATTGGGCGCTATTCAGGACATCAGATAGCCAAGAACCACTTTGAACCCTCAATGGTCATCAATCAAGAGAATGTTCTTGATTTACTGAATGAGATCTCTGTTACAAAGCTTGATGAAACAAACGAGGTCTTTGATGTTGTCCTCTGTCCTGTTTGCAGAGAGAAGACATCAGAGAAACCCATGTGTCATTTCTTTAGCGGTTTCATAGAAGGTGCACTCGATAATCCTAGTATCTCTGTGGAGGAGATTTCCTGCAAGGCTACTGGCGAGAGAAGCTGTAAATTCAGATTACTCATCTCGTGAAACGTCATCCTATCCTAGTGGATATCAATTCCTTCGACTCAGGAAGACTTAACTTCTAGAAGTCTGAAGTAAAATTCCGGGTGATTTCCATTCAAACTAATCTGATTGACCCCGAAGATGTATTTCTCATCAGCGTCGAGGCATTAATCGTAGTTGGACTTCTAGTCGCAGTCATATTCGCATATATCATTCAGAGGCAGCATGCCAAGATTACAAGTGGATGGAACTTCATCTTCTTTGGTCTTATCTTCCTACTGCTTCATTCGATATTTGACACCCTTGATACATTACAGCTTGATGATTTTGTCATAGATATCCTCCAGCTTCTTGATGGGTCGACATTCGTTCTGGGTCTACTTATGTTCGCCTTTGGAATATACAAGATCGCCGAGTATGGCGCGAAGAGATGGGGGTTGTAAAAGATGCAAGAACTACAAATCGATTTTCACCCACCTGATGATATCCTAAGCCTGACCAAAGCATTCTTGGATGCTGGAGCGGCAGTCGTCTTTGTCATTGTCCTGCTTGTGGTCATCTATGCCAGAAAGCGATATCCCATTATGGAACGAAATCGAACTTTCCTACCACTTCTGCTCTTCTCGATATTCGGTGTGATTTCGACAACCATGGACGCCATTGATGAGTGGTATTGGTTCAGTCCCAGTGCCTTCTATGATACAATTTGGAAACCCACGAGGCTTTTGCTCTTTGTCATTGGCATCTTCATACTTGTCATAGCTTTCCATCAGTTCTATGGTTTCTCAGAGCGCCTCTTCGGAGAAGAAGTTGATGGATGATATAATCAAGACTGTGTACATCCTTCACCTAGATGGAACTCCAGTACTTAGAGTGGATATGGACCTCGGAGAAGATGTAGATAATCTAGATGGCTTCCTCGGACTATTTGGCGGATTCTCTAGTGCTATCAATACATTAGTGAAGGAACTCGGTCACAAAGAGATAAAATCGATAACCGTTTCTGATGGCGTGCTTGTCTACAGCTCTAGAGACCCTCTTCTATTCGTGGTTCATTCTGTCAATCCGAAATATGAACAGCTTTCAAAACTACTAGTCAAACAGATTGAACACGAATTCTTGACAGATTTCGACGATGTGCTGAATGATGAGAACATCTTTGTTATGTGCGACCTCTTCAAGCCTTTCAAATCAAACATAATCCAGATCCATGAGAATCTGATGAAGCTATATTCTGAGTATCCTGAACTCCTTGATTTCATGTCGACATTCATCCCCCTCTCAAAGCTCTATGAGGTCCTCAACATGGGCTTGGATCTGATTAGAGGATATCCGACAGATACGATCAGACTAGTTCGACAATTGGAGAACTATTTCTCAAAGGATGATTATCTGAAAGATGTGGCATTGACGCTAGGCAGGTACTCTGGCCACATGATAGCAAAGGAACGATATCATGGTGAGATCGTCATCGACCATGATAAGGTCCTCAAATTACTGAACGAGATATCTATCGTAAAATTCGACACATCTAAGGAATGCTTTGATTTCCAACTATGTCCCATCTGCCGTGAGAAGAAGTCCGAGAAGCCAATGTGCGAGTTCTTCAGTGGTTTTATCGAAGGGGCCTTGGATAATCCGAGCATCTCGGTCCTAGAGACCACCTGTAAGGCACGTGGCGATAGGTCCTGCAGTTTCAAGATTATCCGTTCCTGATACTATTCGGAGAGAATGATATCCCCAGTGTCAATTGCCAGCTTTTCGAATCTTTTTCTCTGAGAACCATAAATGAGAACCACATCTGAGAATACACAGGGCAACGGTTCATCTATCAGGAAATTAGATCCATTCATTAACTGGTAGTGAAGATGAGAGTAGGTAGTAGCGGCTCCTGAGAAGCCAACTTTCCCAATTACCTGGCCTTTCTTGACAGTATCCCCTGCAGTAACTGTAACGCTGTCCTGCATGAGGTGGAAGAGATGGCTGAATTCTTCTTCATTATGCTGAATGACCACATAATTACCTGCGATCTCTTGAATACTATCTTCACGAATGGCATTGTCCATATCGAATTGCGAGTCATAGAGATCATCAAGACTATCGACACATTTCACAACTCTCCCATCCGCAGGCGCATAGACCTCGCATCCATCGGTGTAGAATTTCCTTGCATCATTGAAATGAAAATCATAGTTTTCAGCATACTCATCAGTATCCATCCTGCGAGTGTTTCCATCACTACCTAACACGGTAAAATCAAGGGCGTATCGACTGAAGTTGGACCTGAATTTGTTCTCAGTGATTTTTCTGACAAGTGACATTGCGAACCGTCGATGATGCGAATAGAAATCATGTCCATCAAGAATGGTGATCAATCCTTTAATTGGCAAGGACAGTGATACACGCTGAATATACCTCTTTGGCTTGACCATGATATTTCCGTAGTAGTACTCCTTCCTACTCTCAGGATTGATGAGCGTGAACATGTATCTGAGGTAGCTAAGTGGTGTTTTTTCTGAGAACCGATGGAATGGATTGAAGATGTCAAGGGTTTCTGTTCCTTCCAACTCGAATTTTCCAAGGGTATGGATGCCTGGCGTTCCAACACCATTATGATTGAGGTGTTGAAATGTGACCAATCTCCCATTGTCGTCATAGATCGCTGCTTTGATGAAGCGGATGACGAGCTTCTCCTCTGTCAAGTTTCGCAGTATAAAATCAAAGTTAAGATTGAGAGAATCACGACCGTCCTCAAGATAGACCGTTTCAGGTTCGATGCAAATATCTACTACTCTTTCTGAGGACACATGATCCGAGAGGAACCCTTTCAGCAAAGCTGTATCTGAATCGCTATTCATACTCCATTCAATCCCATTCGTTTGGTCCAATCAATTCCTAATGACTGTTACTTCGTTTTCCTCATTTACCAATCCCTAATCTCTTTCTGGAGGGTAGCAATGAGCGACCCCATCTTGTGACTTTGATTTATAATGTCAGAAAGACAGTCTATCGTGGTTCAATCAATGAGGCGAAGTAAGATGAGATTCGGTGCAGTAGTGTTGCAGGACATGCCATTTCAGAAACTTGCTCAGCTATGGCAAAGATTCGATGAGTTGGGTTTCGATTCTACTTGGATCGCAGATCATTTTGTGAATTATGCGCATCCTGATTCCCCATGGTTGGAAGGCTGGACGACACTTGCTGCATTGGCTTCTAATACAATGAACATCCGTGTTGGAACACTGGTCACTTCGATTCTCCTTAGAAATCCTGCAGTCCTTGCTCGTCAGGCCATGACTGTAGATATCATCACTGGAGGTCGCTTAGAGCTTGGGATCGGATCTGGTGCGCCGGGTTCCATTGATCCCTCATACAAGATGATAGGTAGCGAGAACTGGACAACAAAGGAACGTGTTGCGCGTCTAAGAGAGCAAGTAGAGATTCTAGATAAGATGCTCTGCAATGAGGTCACAAGCTATTCTGGCAAATACTATAGAGTTGAGGAAGCGATAATGCGTCCGGGCTGTATACAAAAGCCGCGACCGCCCTTGACAATTGCCGCTCATGTAAAGGAATCCCTAAGGATTGTTGCAGAATATGCTGATTCATGGAGTTCCTTTGGTGGTGACTTTGGCGCTCCAACAGATATTGTCGTCAAGAAGACAATGGAACGTATTGACTATCTCGATCGAGAATGTGAGAGGATTGGACGTGATCCCGCTTCGATTGTTCGTTCTCTTCTCATCTTCGGGCAAGAAGCCAACTTTGCATTCGCATCTGAAGACCTTTTCATGGAGATTGTTGAGAGATACAAAGCCATTGGAATAAATGAACTGGTATTCTTCTATCCTTTCTTTGCACCTGATCAAATCCCGATGTTTGAGACGATTGCAAGAGAAGTCATTCCTACACTTAGAAGCACCTAGGCCTATCCGTAGATATCTCCAGAATCAAGTAGCTTGGAAAAAGCCTCCCTGTTTCGCTCTGGTGTGCAATTCAAGGCGCATCCAAAGTTGGGGCAGCTGCTGCATCCCCAATGCCGAAGGGTAGTAAGGAATGCTACCATAACAAGTCCATATCCCACGAGCCAATCCAATCTATCCCATAGATACAGCAACGGGAATAGAAAGCTCCATCCAATTCCCCATATCAGAAACACAGCACGCCCAGCAGTACTGACGGGTGTCGGACTGTATTTGAAAATCTTGGGACTGCCCCAGTTGGCAAGACAATAGAACTTGTTCTCATTACCATGTTCCTTTCCTGAATGGTCATAGCATGGACAGTGTCGACAGAGGACATACCATTCAACACCTCCAAAGAAGATCATCGCGATAATGAAATGGACTGGAATCATAATGACTGATTCAGATAGGATGAATGAGCCCAGTCCAAGGACTGCCCCGATATCGACTGACCATCCAAAGTAGATAATACTTGATCCTGCTAATCCTACGTATGCGAGGATCATCACTGCAAACGAGATTGTCGCGAACCATCTTGCATCATTGCTGCTATATCTAGCATGAATTCCACAGTATACTGCTTGTTTCTGTTCGGTGTCTGAGCCTTCTGTCCCCACTTTGATCACTAATCCGACTTGTGTCGTATGCCAATAGCCAATAAGAGGAATATAAGACGTTTCGAGGAAAATCACGTACTATACCGATAACTCCGTACAGCTTCACCAATTAAGAAAGAACCCAAAATTCATAACCCCGAATTCTTCTACCGAAATGCACGTTCAAACATATCAGCTGACAGACGGATGTTACGTAATATGGAACGGAAGATCATCGCATCATTGATTGGATTTGTGGTAGTGACAGCCATAGTCCTTGGTGCTGCTTCCCTCTACTTCAACTACAGTGTTAATTCGACTATCGAATTCTATGTCCTAGGTGACTCTCAAGGCTATCAGGGAGCCCTTGCAACGATTGTTGAGGACGCGAATGAAAACCATCCCGCATTCGTGATGCATTGTGGTGACCTTACACCTTTCGGACAAGAAACCCAGTTTCAAGAGGTACTCGAAACTATCGAACCTCTGTCTGTACCATTCTATTCCACGCTTGGCAACCATGACATACGACAGAATGGACGAATGGTCTATGAGGAGCTCTTCGGTTCAGCTAATTATTCCTTTGATTTCGGACCTGTTCATGTTACAGTCTTTGACTCATCAACAGGAGATGTTGATTCAAATCAGTTGCACTGGTTAGAAAATGATCTCCGTGGATCCGACGCAGAGTGGAAATTCGTCTTCACCCATATGCCACTCTATGATCCTAGAGAAGGTGAGGATCATAGTCTCTTGAACACAACGACCTCAGAATATCTCATGACCCTTTTCTCTGAAACTGGTATCGATACCGTATTTTCTGGCCACATTCATATGTTCAATACGACATATTCTGGAAGAGTAAGGTATGTAGTAACAGGTGGGGCCGGAGCAAGTCTTGCAGTATCAGAGCCGCAAGGAGGCTTCTATCATTATATCCGTGCAAGTATAACCTATGCTGGCGTTGATATCGAACCTGTACACTTGAGCAGACCTTCCATCGACCGAGAACATGTCCTGCTAAAAGGGAATGACGAGCCTGTCACATTGAGCCTGAACGATATCATGGCTTTGGATACGATTCAAGGATTCTCCTCGTTCCAGAACCAGTTTGCCAATTGGGGCGGTCAAGGGGACTATCAAGGAGTCAAGCTCAGCACGCTTCTATCTCTGGTGGGAGGTATCACAGAATCACAGACATTGAAGGTCATATCCTCTGATGGCTTTGAGCAGCTATTCTGCTATTACAATGTGTACCCTAATGCGAGTTGGTATTCCTTGCAAGGTGATATGGTGCTTGCATTTGAGTATAATGGAACACTGGTGCCAGATTGGTCCGACGGAATGAGATTGGTCATGATCCCTGAGGATGGGACGTATAGTCTCGATGATTGCCTAGCTACATCTGCTCCCGGTCAAGGAGGTAATGTGTACTCATCTGCTGGAGCTCGCTGGGTTCGATATGTATCAATTGTTGAGGTGGTAGGATAGTGAGTAGAACTGCTGATTCGCTTGATACACGTGGAATAGTCACTGTAGCAATACTGGCGTCCTTAGGGGGGTCTCTAAGTACCTTTGTCGGCTACCTAGGGAATCTGATCAATCTAAGTCTAGGCGTGCCATTTGGAGCGGGTCAGTTTCTTGCAGGGCTACATGTTTTCTGGCTAGTTCTCATGAGAGTCTTAGTTCCACGTCGCGGAATTGGTTCATTCGGAGGTCTCTTGAAAGGCATTATTGAGCTCTTCACTGGAAGCACCCATGGGATTGTCATTGTATTTGTTTCATGTCTTCAGGGTATTTTGGTCGATGTTGCAGCAGAGATTGGAGGTGAATATAGCTCCACCAGCAGTGGAGTACGCGGCATCTGGTGGGTTGGAGCAGGTATTTCAGCTGCTTCTAATATCCTGGTCCTTCAGCTCTTCTACTTTGCAGGTGTCGATATCCTATATTTGCTATTGATTTCGATGCTTGCATTTTGCTCTGGAGCCATCTTCGCAGGATACTTTGCTTGGGAAACACTGGAATTTCTGAATGATTCTGGTGCTGTCAACCATTCGTTCTCTAGTATACGCGCTCCTATCGTATCAAGAACTCCAAAGTCACTCTTGAAACGTAACATCCCTGCTGTCATCATCATCCTCTTCATCTCAATGGGTTCGATATTCTATTTCTCACTCGGATCTAATCTCCTTGCTGACCCCAATACATGTGATGTGACAGGTCTTGTTGACAATCCGTATAGATACAAGCCGTCCGACTTTACGGAATATTCGATTACCATTGAGGCTGAACTCAATGGTGCATATACTCACATTCCATTGACAAACTATACAGGTGTTCCTTTGAGCATCATTCTATCTGCTGCTAATCCCCGTCTTGATGCAACGGGCCTAAGGGTGACTGCCAGAGATGGATATGTCATGATATTCTCTGACTTGGAGGACGTGATGGCTGATTCTGAACTGATACTCTCTCAGAATGGGGGCGGACTTTGGATCATTGCAGGGAATTATGATGGATCCTATTGGGTCCAGAAAGTATCCACACTAGAACTCTATTAGGCGAGGAATATGCTAGAAATCAAGAATCTTGCTCTATCGTATGATGAGAAGAATAGGATCCTTGATGGAATAGATTTCACACTTCACCCTCAGGAAATTGTCATAGTTGGAGGGAAAACTGGTTCAGGGAAGTCCACTCTGGCACGATGCATCTCCGGATTCATTCAGCCTGAAACTGTCCATTCACTATCTGGGTCAATATGTGTAGATGGGGAGGACATTCTCACTGCTGACATATCAAGAATTGCCAGGAATATTGCTCTTGTTCAACAAGATGTAGAGAGTCAGATTTGTACATTGAATGTAGTCGATGAAGTTGCATTCGGTCCCGAGAATTTTCAGATAGATTCCTCTGAGATTGAGTCATTGATCACAAGTTCACTTCAGTCTGTAGATGCTCATCATCTTCGGAATCGTTCAACCTATGCCCTATCCGGAGGGGAAAAACAAAGAGTAGTGATTGCGTCAATGCTTGCAGGCAGGCCTGATTATCTGGTCTTGGATGAACCAACCTCGAGTTTGGACCCTAAGGGAGTACAACAATTGAAGGCACTCTTGTTGCGTCTACGAGATGAGGGTATGGGAATACTGTGCATTGAACATAGCATCACTCAAATGGCATCCATTGCTGATAGGTTACTAAAGCTACAGACGGGAAAGCTCACAGCAACCCCTCCTTCTGAGATTCAGGCACCTCTCATTGCATATCTGCGACCACACTCTTCTACATCATTTGAGCCGCTTCTAAGAGCCAACGGGATTAGCTACTCATATGGTAGAAAAAGGGCAGTGGATAACGTAACCCTTGAGTTCTCCAGAGGTGAGATTGTTGCCCTTATGGGTGATAATGGATCAGGGAAGAGCACCCTGCTTGCTTTACTCTCAGGACTTCTCTCTCCCGACGGGGGAACTATCTTCTTACAAGGGACCTTGATTAACGAAATGAGCAGGGTCCATATCGCTCGGAGTATGGGGGTCGTATTCCAGAATCCCAATCATCAGATATTCGAGCGTACCGTTTGGCGTGATCAGATACTAGGGGTGAGCCTTCTCGAATTGGATCCTGATGAATACCTAGAAGGTGCACGAAGACTCCTGATTGAATCTGGACTTGGTGACAGACTTGAGCAAAATCCGTTTTCATTAAGCTATGGACAGAAACGACGACTAAATATCACCTCTACCTGCTTTCATTCTCCCGATCTTCTTCTACTTGATGAGCCGTTCATTGGTCAAGATTCTGAAGGGATTGAGTTCATCGCACAACAACTGCTCAAAGCCCAAGAGGTCGGAGGTACTACTATAATCTCAACACATGACCCATGGTTCGTTTCTCGATACTGTACACGGCTTATCTTCTTGAAAGAGGGATCCATTCTAGTTGATGGTCCCCCACGTGTTATTCAATCGTGGCTAAGAGAAAATGGGGAGCCGCTATATGCAACATCAGGAGTTGGTCTGGAATGAGTTCTGCTATGAACTATACAGAATCCGATTCATTCCTCCATAGATTGAATCCCTTGCTGAAGTTCCTATCCCTCCTAATCACTAGCATCAGCATTCTGATAAACCCAAATCTGCTACTTGGTATATTTCTGCTTGGTACAGTCTTACTACTCTTCGTCGCTGCAAAAGAACATCCTCAACTCTCTAGGAGAAGGATACGCTTTCTCGTCATCTTCTCCATACTCCTATTCGTCCTTCAGGTACTGATAACAACGAATGGCACAATCCTCTTCTTCCTCCTTCCTAGCATTGAAGGCAGCTTGCCCCTATTCCCAATCACTACTTTTGGCATTGAGAGAGGTTTGATAATATCGACACGTTTTCTACTCATTGTATTCTCAAGCATGCTTTTCGTAGCAGTGACTGATCCTACTCTCCTAGCATACTCTCTAGCAAGAGTAAGAATACCCTATCGCTACGCCTATACCTTAGTTATTGCACTTCGATTCCTCCCTCTTTTTGATATGGAGAACCAAGTCGTAAGAATGGCTCAAAGGTCTAGGGGGCTCTCCACTAATGTTCGGAGTCTACGGAGTATAATGAGAACAGTTAGATTCACATTCTTCCCTCTACTTGTTTCTGCGCTCTCTCGGGTGGACGAATTATCTATCTCTATGGATGGCAGAGGATTTGGATCATCAGACCAGCGGAACTACTACCGACAGGCACACTGGAGGTGGATTGATAGCCTTCTCTTGGTTCTGATGCTATCATTCCTGCTTTTCAGCATCCTCTCAGCGATTGGGGCTATACCCTTCTTCTCACTTTGATCTCTATCGTAATCCCAAGACTTTTATCTCGCATCGATAGGCACAGTAAAACATAACGGGAAGTGAAAACGATGAGTACTGGAGGAAACAAGCAACTCTATGCTATCTTGATGGTCGTGGTCATAGTCGCAGCTGGCTCTCTTGCTGCAATCGCGCTATTGCAGAATCCCGGTTCTGGTAATCCTATCCTAGATATCACAGGATCTGATGATACTACTCATACCCTAACGATGAATGAGCTCCTTTCTCTCACGCCAATCGAGAGACTCGGATCATACGAGAACTCGTACAATAACACGAGAGGGTTGGGTACATACATTGGAGCAAGG
This sequence comes from Candidatus Thorarchaeota archaeon, assembly GCA_048884965.1. GTDB lineage: Archaea > Asgardarchaeota > Thorarchaeia > Thorarchaeales > Thorarchaeaceae > MP5-2226. Next base: position 35,070 of record JBHLQH010000009.1, read on the forward strand.
GTTTCTGACATAGTCGCATTGGTAGGTGGTATGGATGCCAATGACATCGTTGTAATCAATGCCTCAGATGGCTATTCTCAAACTTTCACCTATGAGAATGTCTATCCAAGTCTAGCACAATATGGAATCCAAGGCGACATGGTCATAGCCTATTCTTTCAATGGAACCACTATCCCTGACTATGAGGAAGGACCTAGAGTCATGTTCCTACCAGAGGACGGATTCTTCTCAAATGCAGATGCCTCTGCTGTCATTGACCCTGAGTTCTCCGCTGGGGCCGCAGGACCAAAACTAGTTAGTAATGTCGCAGAGATATCTGTAATGAATAGGCCCCAACCAGAGGCTGATATCCTTACCATAAAGAGTGGATCTACAACTCTTGGTTATACTCTAAGTGAGATAATGGATTTGCCATCAGAAACTGGACTGGGAGGCTACAAGAAATCCTCGGGGACTATTGTTGGACCTTTTGAGTATACTGGCGTTTCTGTCGAGTACCTTCTCAATCAGACTGGAATTCTGCCCGTTGAATATACCATTGAGGTGATTTCAGATGACGGATATACAACGTACTACAATAGAACTCAAGTTGATGAAGGGGTCTTTGAAGCGTATGATGAGTCAGGGAATCCGATTGGTCCCCAGGAGTTCACTTTGATCCTTGCCTATGCTGAAGGTGGTAGCCCTCTTCCTGAAGGAGGACCTCTTCGCATCGCGACTCTAAGTGAGGACAGCTATCTCTCTGATGGCCACTGGTGGGCCAAATTAGTTGTAAACATCACCCTAATAGATGAAGTTGAGCCTTGGCTATTATCTCTAAGCGGTGTGCAGGACTGGGAGATGCCCCATGACACCTACTATGCTCTTGCGTCGTGTTCCCACCATCGAACTGAAGTGACATTTGACAGCACTACTTATGCGGGAGTCCCGTTATGGACCATTGTTTCGTCTATGGATGGTGGTGAGGATGCCCATTATACCTTTAACGTATCCCTCGCAGTTGCTGGATACAATGTGTCGATAATGGATGACATCGGCACATCGGTGAACTTAACATCCGTCCAGCTCGCTGGGAATGCGAGTATCGTTATTGCAGGATGGGCAAACGGAACGCTCCTCGAAGGCGGTGATTGGCCGCTAATGCTTGTCACCTCTGAGGGGACGATGCTTGGAAATGTGATTCGTATAGAGATGTGGGGCTTTGACTAACGAATTCATGAAAGTAAGAAAAGAAGTAGAATGAATCTGTGCCCTGTATTTGGGGCACAGTCTATACTAGATTATCCTCGAACTCGGACGCCATGGACTTTCTTGTGTGCCCATGCAAATTGACGGAGTCTGCTTGAAACCCCAAATCCACATGCAGCGCATCTCTTGTGTCTCACATGATAGGATCTTCTGCCACAACGTCTACATCGAATGTGATGTGGATTGTTCTTCTTACCTTTTGAGGGGGTACCTTTTCCCATCGGGTCTTACTCCTTTATTTCTTGGCCGTCTTGGGGGGAGGGCTCACAATAACCACATTGTCCCCACGCACAATCACGGTCTGAATTGATTCGACCGTTTCCTGCTCAGTTTCAGGGTCAATTGCAATCTCTTCAGCATCCTCGAGAATGAGATTCAGGTGTTGATCGTATCCTCGTAGTTTTCCTTTTAGCTTTCTCCGACCCTTGAGTTCGACAAGAACCTGTGAGCTAAGGGATTTCTGAAGGAGTTCCATAGGTCTACCTGCGTTCAACAAATTCACCAAAGAATCTCGTTCGAGGGCTTGACGACCCACGACGTTGGCGCTAGTCACTTGGCTGGACTTAAAAAGATGACGATGGCTCCCAAATGTATCATATCAGATCACGAATCTTTCGGTGCCTTCAAAAGGGTCCATGGCTAATGACTATTTGATGCCAAAGATTGAGAAGATCAAGAAAAGACATCTACTGAAGCGAAAGCAACAGAAAGCAGAGCTTGAGAAGATTGAGAATGCATTGGGCACTACAGTCAATATCGATGATAAGACCCAGCTAGAAACGGGAGTCTTAGATGATGGTACTCATGTTCTCTTATATCAGAATGAGATTTTATTCTTCGAGAAGGAGGGTAGGCTCTTTCCCACCTTACATGCTTTGCTAAAGGATATGATCAGAGTTCCAAGGATCGCAGTGGATATGGGTGCGATTCGATTCGTAGTCAACGGTGCAGACATCATGCGACCTGGTGTAATTACGATTGAGGACACTGTCCGGAAAGATGGTGTTGTTGCAATCGTTGATGAACGACATGGGAAGCCGCTGGCTGTTGGAATCTCGACGATGGATGCAGAAGAGATGCGTGCATGCACAAAGGGAAAGGTCGTTCTCTCGGCCCACTATGTTAATGATCATCTGTGGGACTTCACAAAGGGCTAGTCCTCATCATCATCCCTTTCTATCTTCGCCCGTACGTGAGCGAGGGCCGCTTTGTATATTTCCTTGGCATGAGTGATCCCGAGCCCAGAGTTCTTGGCAAACCTGTCCCTGGCGAGTGACTTCTTCTCAGGGTCTATATCTTTTCTTAGAATATCTGAGATGGACTTGTATCCAGTCGTAAACAGCTTTCTTGCATCGTCCTTTGAGATTGGCTCTGGATAGCCAAGTTCATTCTCTATTGCCAACTCTAGGATGTCGCTTGCTCCCAAATCTGCCTTCACACCATATTTGAGCTGCGCACTAAAGATCTCCATTCTGCTGGAGATTCTGCGTTTATTGAGGAGTCCAAAGTAGGTACTGAGCTTCATCGCGACCTCGCCACAAATGGAGATTAGCGAGTCGAGGTCTCCCTCCTCAATTTCTACAGTTCCGATGTTCTCGTTGTTGATGACCATATCCCTTCCCTCCTCGTTGGCAATGGATAGCACCTCCGGCATTTGCATCTCACTGATCCAAATCTCTAAGGCTGTACCTTTAACTCGCATCCTTCCCAGGGTCAGAGCATCGTACCAGCTATCCGGAACCTCGAGTCCTGCCGCGCTAAGTTCGATGCTTGTGGGGTAGGAGGTCCTTGGCCTAACCATTTGTGCCATGTCGAAGGACAGTGCAATTTCGACTAGTTCTTGATCGGTCACATCTTGAGTCAATGCATCTAGCTTGTCTTTTATCTCAAGATATCTGATAATGCCAAGTCCTGACTTGCCTGCAGCAGCGGTATCCTTTGATAGTTTGTAGGCATTTCCTTCTTTATTGAAGGAATCCTTCTGAATCATCCAGGCAAAGAGAGTATTGTACATCTTCTTGATATCGTCGATATAGTTCTCATAACGAATCGCTCGGAAACTTTCAGACACCTGCTGCAATACTGCCTTCTCGAGTTCTGGTAGTGTGAACTTCTTTCCCTTAAGCATCTCGCGAATCATAAGATCTGCTAGGATTGATGGATAGATAGCTCCAGGTCTAATAGGTTCAAGAGGCTTGTGAAGAAGGGTTTCCTCTAGTTCTTGTACAGTCTGAAAAACTCTTGAAGGATACTCAAAGACAAGATACACAGAACCTCCATGTTTTGCTAGATGGTACTCTCCGATTCTCCCAGCAATCTGTAAGTATCTGGAACGCACAGACAAGAACCCCATAGCACGATCGAAGAGAATCGTTACACAATCGAAAGGAAAGCTAATACCAGCAGTTATTCCCGTTGTAGATACTACCGATTTGATTTCACCTGACTTGATCTTCTCTTCCAGCCTCCTACGCACTCCTGAACTCAATCCTGCATGATGGAATGCAATACCATTTTTCAGGAATTCGTATAACTCTCCGGCTACAGGTAGTGTTCTATCTTGTCCAACTATGTAGTCCGCGAGTGAGGGATCCACTTTCCTTGGCCAGTGCCGCGAGAGCACACCAGCGAAAAATACCGCCTGATATCTGGATGATACAACGATTAGGATGGCCTTCTTCTCAAGGTCACCAAGATGCTCGATAACTGATTCGAGGACATATTCCTTCTGGAGTATGACTTTTTGTGTACCATCACTACTTGCTACTTGTATTCCATCAGCTTCCTTTGTGACAATATACTCGTCTGGATTGAGTCTGACGCTTGGTCTGAAAATCTTAGCATTCAACCATTTGGCTACGGATTCAGTGTCACCAAATCTTGATGAGAGGGTGATGACTTGTGACCTCGATTTCAATAGCGTTACGAGCATGTCAAGTTTGGCACTTCTATCTGTTCCCAGATTACTCGCACTTGCATCCTTGATAGGAGAATCAAGCTCAGTGAGCTCATCAATTATTGCAAGCTTTACTCTCGATGTCCATTTCTCGCCCTGAAGGACATCTGAGAAGACGGCTTCATACACTCCCACTACGAGATCTGCCTCTTCCAACTCATTTACTGTCACCTGTTGACTACCATCATGGCGTACGACAGAATATCCAAGGTCTCTCAATAGTTCGCCATACTCATTGATGATTTGTGTATTGAGTGAGAGATATGGGCTGAGATACAAGCATTTCATGCCTTTTTGGAGATTCATTAGGACCGCAACCATTGCTAGAAATGTCTTCCCCGATCCTGGTGGCATCTGGATGATGATGTTCTCCTCAATGTTTCCTATCTCATTCAGGAACTTATCTTGAGTGGGTAGTAGTCTGATGTAATTCTTGTGTCGTAATAATAGCTTGGCGGTCTTGAAGAGGTCGGTATCTCTTGAAGAAGGACCTATCATTCCATCCATTGCGGATAGTGCTAGTCTTCCTTCGTGAGTAATCATGAAGGTTCGTTGTTTTTTCCCCTTGCTTCCCAATGCCTGAACATACCCTGCTTTCACGAGCTTATTCATGCTCTCATACAAGGTCCCTCCTGCAGAGAACTTCTGTCGCACTCTGTCAAACTTGACCTTCTCTGCAGATCTCTCTCCTTTTGGCACCGGTTTGGGTCTTTCATGTCCCATAGTAGATAGAATACCATCTACGATCTCATCCCATCCCATCTCCGGGATAATATCTCCAGATGCAGGACTTAGAATTTGGAGAATCTCAATGGCATAGCGATTGCCCAACGACCGAAGATTCTTCCTCAAATCATCAAGCTCATTTTCCTCAATCCTAATCGCAGGCATTACTTCCACTCACAGATACCGAGTAATCCAAGGTAAAATCTGTTTCGAGAGCCTAATAGATAATACTCGCTCTTTTCTTTGCATTTGATTCAACTAGAAACGAAGAGGTGAATCCATGTGAGATTCCTGTTCAGACGCAAAGGCGAAGAAAACGAATCGGATGGAACTGATAGATCGACACATTCTGGTCTGGGAATATTCTCTCCTCTGACCGAACCTGTACAACCTGATCCCCTGCATGAATGCAGACGACTTGCAGAGTTGAACGAGATATTCATTCGATCAAAGAGCCTAATGTCCTTGGATGATGTACCCTTCATTGTAGATCAAATCCGAAATGGCAACATCGTACTTCTGGATATTAAACGCCTTAATGATGGACGTGAGCAGACACACTTGGAGCTCAAGCGAATAATAGAGAGGATTCGAGGTGAAACCCGTAGCTATAGAGCTGATATCGCCTTAGTGAACGATTCCACAGTCATTGTGGCTCCATCATTTGTTCGTTTCTGATGGATTTATCGCAGCTTCGTTGTTTCAGTCACTGATAATGCCTTTGTATCGATATTCAAAGACTTATGAATCGTGGATGCAAGATTGATACACTTAGAGGCTTCGCCATGACAGGTCAAGATTTTCTCTGGGACTGGGTTGACTCTCTTCACGAAGTTGAGGATTTGCTTTCTATCTGAGTGACCTGAAAAGCCCTCTACAGTCTCAACCTGAAGATTGACTTGTACGACCTGAACTTTCCCTTCACGATTTCTCATTTGTGCCTCTTTCCATCCCTTCTGGATCCTTCGACCAAGAGTACCCTCTCCTTGGTATGATACGAAGCAAACAGTGTTCTTCTCATCATGTGCCAGTAGTCTGAAGTACTCAACACTAGGTCCTCCTGCAAGCATGCCTGAGGTTGCCATGATGATACACGGCTCTCCTTCGATGATCTGTTCTCGCTGATCGGGATTATCAACTTGAACGAAGATCTCATTCAAGAAGGGATTGACGCCCTGATGGAAAATCATCTCGCGTATCTTCTTACTAAGGGCTTCTGGATGAGTTGTATGAATCGCAGTGGCCTGAGCAATCATCCCTTCAAGATAGACAGGTATCTTGGGAATCCTACCCTTGGTGACTAGGTCTTCAATGACCAGCATGATCTCCTGCGCTCTTCCGACAGCCAACACAGGAATCAAGACTTTTCCACCACGATCGATTGTTCTCTTGATGATGGTCGCGAACCGTTTCTCTACTTCCTGTCGTGGGGCCATCTTATCTGTTGGATGCCCATAGGTACTCTCAATTATCAGGGTTTCAAGTCTGGGGAATGTAAAGGTCGCAGGTTCAAGTAAGCGAGTTCTGCCAAACTTGAAATCACCAGTATATGCCAAGTTGTACTGTCCATCCCCTATGTGCAGATGGATGATTGCTGAGCCAAGGATATGCCCTGCGTTATGCAATGTGAGTCGAACATCCGGTGCGATATCTGTTACCTCTCCGTAGTTCAGTGGTATCGTATGGATGATAGCCTCCTTGACATCACGATCCCTGTAGGGTCTGAGTTTTCCTTCTCTCTCTGCAACATCCAGATAGTCCAGCTGTAATAGCGTTGAGAGATTCAGGGTCGGGGCAGTCATATAGACAGGTCCTCGATATCCATACTTGAAAAGGAAGGGTACCATTCCACAGTGGTCGAGGTGTGCATGGGAAATGATGACAGCGTCAAGTTCCTCAATATTGAACTCTGGCATATCTAACCTCGGGAATGCCTTACTTGGAGTCCCAACGTTCACTCCACAGTCTATGAGAATACTTGTTTCAGGGGTCTGTAGGAACATCGACTGACGTCCGACCTCTTTGAAACCTCCAAAGGCTGTCATTCGTATCCACCCATTGTCACTGATGGACTGTCGGTGGATCCTTCTTCCAATATCTCTGAATGCCTTGTTTCTCCTGGCCGCTTCTGATTGAATGATGTATCTAATCTGCTTGATGAGTTTGCTCTCTATAGGTGGAGTTCTCATCACATTCGGTCGCCAGAATGTCTGACGAGTGATCTCCCTGAGTGTGGTCCCACTTCGACCAATCACAAGCCCCGGTTTTTGAGCTTCGATGATGACCTCTCCTCTAGAGTCATCAAAATCAATACTGCTAATTTCGGCTTCTTCAGGAACTAACTCTCTAACAGTTTTCTCAGCTTCCTCGTGAGGAAGCCTGACCTCTGGGGAAGACCTGACAACGATTCTCTTTCTCATCTTTCGAGCTAATGCCTTTATCTTATCCCCATCATCGAGGAGAATCTTGGGGGCTTTCGAGTAGATGGCAATCTCTGGTCCTTCATATTCGACTGAGCTAATTGCAGCAGATCTAGGTAAGGCTGCTTTGACAGCCTCACGTATATCGATGTTCTCATTGTTATCATTGTTAGAAGCCATTATTGTCACTTCTCATTTTGAGTCTAAAACTACTACAGCTGGCTCCTTCTGTCACTCGAACCAAACTTGGCTCAAGCTCACTACTACCTGATATTCAAAATGATGCGAATAGAATCATTCGCCCTTCCATATCTTTAGGATTGTTTCCTTGTCCACTTCTTCGTAGCCATTCTTGTCAATTATACTAACGAGAATTGAGTTACCTGAGGCAGCATCTCGCTCAATTGCTGCAGCGACAGCGCGAACAGCAAGCTCGATCGCCTTTTTCTTTGGCAGATCGTCCTTGTACTCGGCTTCTAAGACACCGAGTGCAATTGGTGAGCCTGACCCAGTTGAAGTGAACTTATCGGGTAGTACGGATCCGATGTAGTCAGTGTAGAACACTTGTGGACCCTCGTCATCAAAGCCTCCCACGAGACATTGTAGCATATAGCCACCTCGTGCTTGGAACATTATGTTGCTAAGCAAACGTGTTAGTGCTTTCACCCTGATTGGTCTGTTTCGCTGAATCTCAAAGAGTTTTGATTCTGCTCTCAAGAGATCCATGATGTTCTGTGCATCTGCTACAGAACCTGCGATTGTAGCACCAATTCTGTCGGTGATTTTGTAGATTTTCTGGGCTGTTTTGTTCGCAATCAAGAAACCCATTGTGGCTCTCTGATCGCTAGCTAGCACTACACAGTCCTTTGCAATCATGCCGACTGTTGTTGTACCTGTTTTAAGTTCATGTTCGGATTGCATTGGATGTTCCATTTCGAGTAACTCCCTTTAAAGAGATTGAGTCTCGGAGAACTAGTGACGGTAGTCGTGTTTTGATGAGTTGATTTAAAGGTTTCCACGTGGAACAAAATGCTCCACGTGAAATCTTGAACTACATTATTAGGTTTGATTCTCTTTTGGAGGCTCAGGACGTTGCCAAGTAGTTACTAACTTGACCTCACTCGCCTTTTCAACAACCTTGAGAGCGTCAGAAGCAATACCTATCTCTGCATATTGGATATTCTCTATGTACCTTGACTCCTTCGGAAGCTCTATTGTAATCGTCTTTCCACTAATGGAAACACTATACTCATCCTTTGGCATCGCAGGGATTCGTCTTCTAACAACAGCAAGTAGCTTCTCAATCGGGTCCGAGATGATCTCCTTGATGGCGATATCGAACACCAGAGTCTTACCTGCTAGAGGATTGTTGAAGTCCACACGGACTGTGCGTCCTAGGCTTGCTGTTATAACACCTCTCTCTCTACCGAATGTGATCTCCTCGCCTTTGTATCCACGTGCACCTTGCTTCTGCAACTTGGCGAGAGGAATCTTCTTGATCAGATTGGGGTCTCTGGGACCTGCACCCTTCTCGGGAGGAACTTCGATGGTCTTCGAGTCTCCAACCTTCAAACCTATCATCTCCTCTTCAAGAGCAGCTAAGAGCCAATTCCATCCGATAGCGACGAGCATAGGTTCGAACGTTCCCTTGTCTGTAGGCAAGTCGTTTGCTTTCGCGACTTCTTCCAGAGTTGTATCGAAAACCTTGCCATCATCCTTGGTCTTGCCGGTGTAATCGATGTAGACAAGACTCTGCTCACCAACGACATTTTCTGCCTTTGCCTTCTTTGCGGCGGTCGTTTTCGTTTCACCATCAGACCCAGCCTTAGCCTTCTTTGCAGGTGCTTTCTTTGCAGGGGTCTTCTTCTCAGCAGTCGTTTTCGGTTTCTTCTCTGTGGTCTTTTTCTTGGCCTTCTCGGCTGAATCCTTGCTGGACATGTCTAATTCCCTCTAAGGGTTCACAATCGTACTTTGCGGCCCTGCTCAGAGATGTTATAAAACGCTTTCCTTAGGTCCTATTTTCCTTCTAACACGCCCTTGAGAACCACTAGTTTCTCAAAGAAGAGAGATTCTTCTGCAACAATCTCAGATCTAAGCCCATTCTCTTCCATCGTTTCTCTTAGGAACTCGATGTTCGATAGATTCGAAGCGACGAGGTAAACCCTTCCATGAGGTATCATGTGCCTTACGCATTGATCCAAGAAACTCTTGGATACCTCTACTCCTTGTATCCCACCAACTAGAGCAGGGTCCATTGAAGTTGCTTCATCATCAGCTGGCAAATAGGGCGGATTGAATGCGATTAGGGAGAATTTTGCAGATGGTGATACGGCTTGAAATAAGTCCGATTGAGCGACACTTGCTTTGAAGAAGTTGTTGTGTTTCAGAAGATTCTGATAGGTATTGACAACCGCATTGTATTGGATATCCAGAGCGACAATCCTTCTGACCGAATCGAGAAGATTCAGGGATATGTACCCAGAGCCACAACCCATGTCAAGCAAGGTATCAGCAGGGTATGCATCGATTGCGTCTTGGAGGATATATGTGTCCTCTCCTGGAGGATACACACCTTGAAGCACATCTACGGGTCGACCGACTCCTCTCATCCCATCATCCCCTCGGATCTGGTAGTATTCCCTCTTCGACCAACCCGAGAATCACGTCTGAGAGATATACCAAGTCTGACAGATGCAGTGATCGTAGACGAGTAGTCAGATCAATGCCACTTTCTAGTCGTTCTACTAACAGATCTAACTGAGATGGACATTTCAGGAGATTGAACCAGATTCCAAGTGCCTTCTTTAGTTGCTTGTTTGGGTATGAATAGATACCATGAACAACCCAAAAGAACACTTCCGCATTCTTGGCAAATACTCCCTCTCCTCTCTTTCGAATAGCAAGCACAGAAGAATCCACCTTGGGTCTAGGATAGAAGTGTTCTGCTTTGACATCCAGAACATGCTCGGCGGTTCCCAAGTACTGGAAGTCTATTGATAACCTCGAGTACCCTGAGGAACCCGGATTTGCCAGAAGCCTGTCTGCGAATTCCTTCTGATACATGAGAATCGCAACCTCAAAGGAAGCCTCGTTCAGAAGTCGAAAGGTTATCTCTGATGCCACGCTGTACGGTAGATTTGCCACTATCTTAGTTACTGCTGGCAAGTCGGTAGTCAGAGCATCATCATGAATCAGCGTCACGTTGGGTAGCTCGCTTAAGCGGTCTGATAGCACGTGTACAAGACTCTCCTCAATCTCTATCACATACAAATGATTCACTTCTTTGGCGAGAAGTTGTGATAGTATTCCCAAACCCCCACCTATCTCCAGTACGATGTCCTCTGGTACTAGATTGGCGGCATTGACAATATTCTGAGTAACACTCAAAGATGTGAGAAAACTCTGTCCTCTATCCTTGCTTGGTTTGATTGAATACTTTCTTAGTAACGATTGTACTTCGGACTCGTGCAGGAATCTCACCCTAGTGGATCTTCTATCTTCTAGGAGGCCGTTCTCGTTCTTCCTCATCTCTCTTTGGCGGCCTAACGAATAACCAACGCTTGACATCCTCTTGGAGTTCGTCGATAATCCGCGCTGTCAACACTTTCTTTGGATGCTGAAGTTTGGTTCTTGCAGCAATATCATCAAAGCTCTTGAACGGTTCTCGCTTCCTTTCTTCAAGGATTGCCCACATCAATGTTTGGCCTATTCCGGGAAGCAGCTGCAATGAGTGCATCCTGGTGGTCAGAGGTTTGGCTTCATTGAAGAATTGAACGAACTTATGTTCGAACTTGGTAACAATAATCTCTACAATCAGTGGCAGTTCCTCAGCACTCTCAGGTGCCAAGTCCTCAAAGAATATACGTCGTTTCACATGATCTATCTTACCACGGGCATTCCTGGTAATTGGCACTCGTTCTTGGGGGTGTAGGGTCACACCTCTCATCGGCGTAAGCTCGAGCAGCGTGAAGAATGATTCACCAATTGCTTGTACTACTGTTTCGCCTCGTGGTCGATTGTCACGTAGAAATACCTTCGGTGGAATGACTGCTAGGATGTATGCGTGCGTCTCGAATGCTCTGTTTTGAGAATCTTCCATTCATTTTCGCTCCTAGTTGTATCAGACCACATCAAGCATCAATAGTCATGCTAGAGATAAAAGTCAATCGGGAGGCGCATTTAGCTAGCGCCATTGGAATTTCTACGAGTTTTCAGGTATCACGACCGTTTGCTTGCAATCATCTCAGTGATTTCAGTCAACTGCTCCTCAGTTAGGTCTGTTGACTTAGCATCAAGAACTGTCTTTAGCTCTTCCACATTCACTGGTGCAATATTTACTACTTGAACAGCTTGAAATCTTGTCAAGTCATAGCCCTTCATCAATCGATCAACAAGCTTGGTCGATTCAGCGGGTGGCATTCTAGAGAATGTAGATGCATGTTCAAGAGTGATAGATTGCTGAAATGAAAGCTCGCCTTCCTTTCCTCGTTTGGTGAGTAGTTTCTTCACTTGTGGGAGTGGTACTTCTTCCTCACTTACGATTTCCTTCGGCATTTTCCCCCTCATCCTTTGACTGGTCGAAGATGCTCAGGTCTAATGATAAGGGATTTTATTGCCTTTCCAAGACTGACATCTACAAGTAGGGCTCGACCTCGTCGACCTGAAACGACTCCAGTTCTGCCATGATATCGCTTGTGGGGCATTCCTTTGTGAACGGCTGAATCTATGACAATATTGACACGATCGCCTTCTTCATAGTCGATAAGGACCGCGCTCAATGAATTAAGACCCTTATTCCTAATTCTTTTTGACATCAAGTTGCGAGTTCGTGCACGGAATCCATGACTATTCTTGACCATAACGCATCATCTTTTCGATTTGATACCTCTGCTAAGAGAATAAGGTATACTCTATACGAGAGGCTCAGCATTTCCTCTTGGGTGGCAACTTAAAGATTATGGTGTGTTAGTTAAGTGTGTACCGCCATAACATTCAGTTGTGTACACATGCATTGAGTGCCTAGAACTTGCGTCAGGGAGGGCGAGGTTCTCCCTTCGTCTCCTGATATCAGCTCCTTGATATAGGTCCCTCCTTGAACTTTGAAGTACCCCTCTAGGGTATGCGATTCTGTCTTGGACAGACGAATATCAATCACTTGCTTCTTTCTGATCAAGTCGCTTCTTCTATGCGACACCCGATTCGGGGTTCGTTGGTCCAGTATCGCACCCTTTAGCTCTTGCATCGCTTTCTCTAGTGCATTAGCGTCTACCTCTTCTTCTGTATGAATCAATGCTTCATACTCCTTGACGCTTTCTGACGCGCTGATTTTCAATACTTGGAGCTTGTTCCTATTGGTAATCTCAAGAGACTCGATCTCTACCTTTCCAGCTGCTGAGCTATTAATCATCTCTGTCAGAATATCTAGATCGGGATGCCGGAGTCGGGGTTCTGAAATCTCCACAACGAACGGACGACCTGACCCAAGCATAAGTACGTCGATATCCTCCCTTCCAGCAGCATGAAATTTGAACTTGGTCCCTTTCAGTGCTTCTTGAATCGGAACCGCAATGTATTCAGATACAGAATCTTGATAGTTCCTACCCGTCCCATCGCACTCTGCACAGCCCTTCCCTCTGCATTTTCTACAATCCCATCGGCTCTGAGGAATGCCTCGCATAAGCTTTCTATATCTGCCATAGATAAAGATGGGATTGATTCTGATATCCACAGTATCCTCTCGCATACTATAGAATGTGACCACATCTGGTTTCTCAAAATCAACTGATTTTCCTAGAATGTCAGCTAGTGTCTTGCCTAGCATTCGATTGAACTCAGACTTGAGAAGCTCAGCATCTGTAAGTCCGATTTTCCCTCGTATCTCATCATTCAATTCTGCAAGCTCTTCAACTGGTGTGGATCCAACTAGAAATGAATCATAGTCTAGTGATTCCAACAACTTCACAACTCTCTCAGCAATGGATGGGATTCGCTCAAAGACGCTCACACCAGCAATGGTGCAAAGATGACAATCCTCTCGCATCTCAACTCGTTGTCCATATTTCTCGCACAATGATACTGCTGGCTGGAACATCCCATTTTCAGCGAGAATCTTTAGCAGCTCTAATCCTTCAGTCGTATTCCCTGATTTGTAAATACTATCAGCAAACATGGAGAGGGTAAGTTTCAATGATTGGCCTCTTGCTTCGTTTGAAGATTCAGTACTTAGCCAGGCGAATTGGCGACCAAGACACCTATCGCATATTGGGACGAGCTCTAGGATACTTGCTGCCTGTCTTATCAAATCTGGACCCGAGTCTTCCATTTACTTACACCATTATCGCTTCTGTCGAATGACGATTCATAAAGATGTAGCTATATGCTATCTAGAAGGGGTAAAGGTAACGGATGGTCCGAAGTCCGAGAAGCAGCATCTTGGGATTCTGCAGCAAACGAGAAATAACCTTCCTCTGCATATCCATATCCCCTTCGCGCCTTACTATCTCAAGCAATCCATATCTATTGGCCCCTTCTACGACTGTATCGATTCCCTTGTCAGAGAGTGAAGTGAGCATCTTCTGTGCGATGAACATTGCTTGTAGTTCTCGATAAAGCACAGATTTCCATTTATGATCGAACTTGTTCAGCTCGACTGTACCGTTTTCTGTGAGAAGGACCTTTGAGATATAGGCTCCTGCTATCTGAGCCATTGCCCCTCCAACGACGATTCCCCCGCCTGTTGTAGATTTTACGATCCCTGCCGCATCCCCCAGACTAACAGCACCTTTATGCGCCGTCCTTGTCATTGGAAGGCCAACTAGTACGACCCCTCCAAATCCCCTCTCTATCTGCATTCCCCCCAGACGATCTGCCATGACCTCATGTTTTCGCATGCATCTTTCAAGTCGCAATTTCGCATGGTCTTTTGACGCAATTCCTACCCGCGCTCGACCACCACCAAGGGGAATGAGCCAAGCGAAAAATCCCTTTGAGATTTGACGACCATAGAACATCTCTACATAGTCTACAGGTATATCAACTCCAGAGACTTCGTATTGGTATGCAGGGTATTTGTGACTTCTTGGGACACGGGACAACCCAAGTCTTTTGGCAATATGTCCTCGTGAGCCCTCCGCATTGATTACGACTCTCGAGCGCTCGGTCACAGAGCGACCATGGCTATCGCAGTGAACGATATACTCCCCTCTCTCATAGAACACATCTCTCACTGGGCACTCGGTTCTGATTTCAGCTCCTGAACTCTGTGCCTCTCTTGCTAGCCACTTGTCGAACTCATGCCTGTTTACGACCAAAGCCTCTCTTTTCCCTCGTTCAATCGTCAGGGTGTGATTGGAAGGTGAGAATATTCTTGCTCCTGTGATGTTATTCTGAATCACTTCTTTTGGCGTCTTTAGTCCAAGCCTGCTCAACCCTGAGCTACTGATAAGACCAGCACAATGATCAGGATACCCGATATCTCTATGCTCCTCAAGAATGAGGACCTGGTGCCCATCTCTTGCTATTCTCTGAGCAGCTATGAGGCCTGACGGACCGCCTCCAATTATGATTACATCATAGCTCACTTAGGACACCTGTGAAATAGCTGTATGCTATCCTTTTTATCATTCTCCAAACAGCTTCGATGCAGAAATCAGGCGGCAAATATCGTGAGTGGCAGACAATTTTCATACAAGCAAGTTATCGCTGTAAGGACAGACCTAGGCATGAGTAAAGGGAAGATGGCTGTTCAGGTAGCTCATGGCGCTGTCGGTGCAGCTGAACGCGCAAGGGTGAGTAGTCAAGATATTTGGCGGTCTTGGTTGAGAGAAGGGCAAAAGAAGGTCGCAGTCAAAGTTCAATCAGAAGAAGAACTCCTCCAACTAATGCGAGAGGCAATCGCTCACAGATTACCATACTCTCTTATTCGTGACGCTGGAATGACTGAACTACCTCCTGGAACTATGACCGTTATTGGCATTGGACCTGCAAAGTCTGATGATGTGGATAAAGTAACTGCAAACCTCAAGCTCCTATAAGAGGGATTCATGTGAATAAACCTCATCCATTAGAACTCTCTATCGGTATGGAGAATTACAGCACCTCCTTTCGAGGAGTGGGAGGCAATCTGAAATCGCGATATGAGGATTTCATTGTAGAGGAGATTGACTCAGACCACCAAGTTGCCATGGCCAGTATCCCATTCGACGCTCCCTGTGTTGTTCCAGATCCACTGGAAATCCGCGGAGTGGAGAAGAAAGCAAGGAACATCCATTTCACCATGCAAAAAATGGGTATTGCTACTTTAGATGCAGCAAGTCTGTTGGCAGCCTCCTTGAAGATTTCGCGCCATATGGTGACCTATGCAGGTCTCAAGGATAAACGAGCATTGACAGCGCAAAGAATGGCAATCCCAAAGTTTGCAATAGACAAATTGAAAGAGCTCAGTTTGCATCGCATTTGGATCAGGGACCTTTCATACTCTAGGCGCTCCATCAACATTGGCGATCTCTGGGGCAACAAATTCTCGATCTTACTAAGGGATATGGATGTATCCTGTGAAGAAGCACTTGAGAATATTGCTGGCATTCAAAACACTTCCATGATGAACTACTTTGGTATTCAGAGGTTTGGTGTTTCAAGACCCTTCACGCATTTGGTTGGCAGAGCTATCATCAAGAGAGAGTATGAAGAAGCTATTGATTTGATTCTTACAGAATCAAGCAGATATGAGCCCCAACAGGTCGCTGAGATTCGCAGACGTATCAAGGATGAGGGGATTTCTGAGCGCTTGATCGAGGAACTCCCTCAAGATTTGAGGTATGAGAAACTGGTTGCTCGGAGTCTGCTTAAACATCCCGATGACTATCAACTGGCTTTCTCAAGAATCACCCCTCGTATCCAGACCCTTTTCATACATGCCTACCAGTCCTATTTGTTCAATCGTACACTCAGTTTGAGGTTTCAGCAAGGTATGTCTCTATCTGAGCCAATGCCTGGTGATTTCCTTATTCGTCTCGATCAAGCACATACTGGACGGGATGATTGGATGTACGTGACGGAACGGAATCAAGAATCTCTTCTCGAGAAAGTCAAGTCGGGCGAATACGGTCTTGCAGGTACTATAGTAGGGTACGCATCCAAGATGCCTAACGCACCTCAATCTGATCTGATTCGTCGTGTCCTAAAAAGTGAAGGAGTATCTCTTTCCAGTTTTAGGAATGCTGATAATCAGCATCTGGATTCTCCTGGAGGTCTTCATCTGCTGGCGATAGAAATCCCTGACATTGAGGGGTCTTGCACTTCTGAAGGATTGAGGGTTGAATTCAAGCTTAGAAAGGGATCATATGCTACGGTAGTACTTCGAGAATTGATGAAGAATAGCCCCTTGAATAGATCTTGAGCTACCGTGTTCGTGTTGAGAATTCCCTAAGCCTCTCACCAAACATATCAGCTTCGGATTCCTCATCCTTCTCAATTCGTTCATCTTGATACTGAAATATAACCGATTCGCCGGTCACAGCAGTCGTTATAGCTCGTAGTTCCTGGTTTGAATATTTGATTCTCTGCCTATCCTCAGGATTCAGCATGACGATGTTCTCTTTGATTCCATTTGGCAGATACAGACTATTCACTCCCACTTCAATAGCTGGCTGAATCAGTTCCCTAACGATGGTTCTCAGCTTTGCTGGTCCTTCAACAATCAATGTCTTTCCATAGGTTTCATCAATAGCTTCCATGATAGGCTCATGCTCAAGCAAGATATCCTTGTTCTTCTTCTTGACAACAATGATTAGAAGATCTTTGGTCCTTATTGCCCGTAGAAGATTCAATTCATCGAGATCCGGATAATCTTTTGCCGCCTCAAGAAGCCACTTACTGAACTCAACATCAAAAGATGTGATCTCTCCATTATCAAGGCGATCCTGGCAATTAGGACATAACATATCTGATTCAATGTCAAAAACACATACAGGGAGTCGCATCTAATATTCCTCGTCGAACTTGAAATTTATGATATCCAAGCTCGGGAGGAGCTTCTTATGAGACTTCCGAACATTACCTTGTTAGTACTATATCAATGGTTGAAACGTTCAGGTCACTGCCCTTGTCAGTTTGAACAGTGGTGGTTCCAATTTGAATATCTTTGACTTTGACATCATCAAGAAATCGATGACGTGTTATCTCAGCAACATCAACGGCTCTACTGATCAGTCTCCCTCTTGCTCGAATTAGGACTTCTGTTGACCCTTTGTTGAAGAGCGTCACACATGCTAGAACGTAGCTCATGACGTTTTTAGAACCAACCAGTATCGTAGAATCTCCGCGGTTGTCGCCATCATTGTTTATCTCTTGTCTATCCTCCGCCACACAATGTCTCTCCAGTTGCTGTGGTAGTTCAGCGCATGAAGTACTATCGGTAGCAATAGATATAGATTTCGATTCCTTGGTTGGTACTCATCCTTGAGTACAGCACTTGTTCAAGCTAACTTGAACACCGAATGCCCTCATTCGCAAGCTTTTTCATCAATAGACGTTGGTCGAGGACTGGAAGTTACAAATAGATGGCACAACTAACCTGTCTGGGTTCCTGTCGTGAGATTGGCAAGTCCGCCTTTCATCTCGAAGAAAAGAACGAAAGCATGCTTATCGATTATGGAACCAAATTCACAAATCCCCCGACATTTCCTGATATGCTCCCCACAGACAATCTTCAGGGTGTAGCAATCACACACGCTCATTTGGATCATTCGGGAGGCATTCCACGCATATTAGCCGCAGATGATAACATCTCTCTCTTTTGCACCCCAGCTACAAGAGATCTCTGTATTCCCCTTATTCGTGATATGTACAAGATCTCAGGTGGTAGGATGCCATTCACAAGAAACGATATCGCCAGAATTAGAAAGCAATGTCAACCGACTGCATATGAGGAAACCGTACCTCTAGGCAGGAAGTTCGAAATGACCCTCTTCAATGCAGGGCATATTCCAGGAAGCTCTATGGTATCTATCCGCTATAATGGAAAGAGAATTCTATTCACTGGGGACTTCAATGCAATCGAATCTCGCCTTAATAGTGGGGCTAGGATCAACCTTCCCAAACACGACATAGTCGTAAGTGAGAGCACCTATGCTCGTCGTCTAAATCCTGATCGTGAAGAGATTGAAGAGGCACTGGTTCAGACAGTTCTTGAAACAGTAGAGCGGGGTGGAATCGCTCTTATTCCAGCATTCGCTGTTGGGCGTAGTCAAGAAGTGATGTGCATATTAGAAGAACATGGCATACCTTCAAAGTATCCTATCTATGTGGACGGAATGGCTCGTAAGGTAAATGAAGTTGTTGTCAAGCATCCCAAATACATTAGTTCTCCTCAAGCATTCGAACGGGCAGTACAACGCGCAAAAATCGTCTATGACCGGAGGGATCGCGATAACGCAATGAAGCGACCTGGTATCATAATTTCTCCTGCTGGAATGTTAAAAGGTGGCGCATCACACCATTATTTCAAGATGGTCCACGGAGATAAGAAGAACAGCATAATCTTGGTCAGCTTCCAGATTCCTGGTACTCCTGGGGCTGAGTTGCTTTCAAAGAAGCAAGTATCTGTAGGCCCTGTAGAATATAACGTGAAAGCAGATGTTCGGTATCACCACCTTAGCAGTCACTCCGACGCGAAAGGGCTCATGCAGATGCTTCAAAGCATTCCTGGAGACCCCGAGTTCTATTTGGTACATGGAGAAAGCGAATCCTGTGATGCGTTAGCGGCGAAGTTGGAGAAGAAGGGGCGAAAAGTGACCATTCCAGAAACAAATCAGTCTTTTGAGGTATGACCCGGCTTACCGAATCTAAAGTTCAGGCCTATCCTCAGAAGGACCTCGATCTACTCTGCGCATCCTTAGAATATTGAATGCTATAACCCCCAAGAAGATAGCCACTCTAAATATGATATCAATAGGAATGAAGAAGATAACTAATACTAGAAGAATTCCTATTGTCGCATGTGTCAAGAGGTTTTTCCAATCAGTCAGATAGTTTCTTAGAGATTCCAAAACTTGTATGATACACTCACCGCTAAGTCACGGAATGAGTTGATGCTTTCCTGTTGTCTTTCAACTACAAAAATCAGATACTATTGAAAGTCTGAGGCTACTATTCCTCTTCTTCAGCCTTTGGTCTAGCCTCGACGACGTTGCATTTAATTCTTGATCGAATCTCTTCTGCTTTCTGGGGCTCTAAGATAATCGTGTAGAGGTACTTGGCAGTACGTAGTTTGTATTTGACGTGATCTGAACCTCTCTTGATACGACATTCAACAGCGTCTTCAGTCATTTCAAGGAACTTTTCTACATCATAGATTTGTTTTGGCATTTTTCTAGCCCCGTTCTGTTTGATTTGGGATGGTGGGCCGAGAGGGAATCGAACCCCCGATCCCCGCCGTGTGAAGGCGATGTCATAACCACTAGACCACCGGCCCACACGTATGAGTCAGGAAATTACTTCTTCCTTCGCTTTGGCCTGAGATCCTTGTTCTTACACTTCCTGCACTTCTTGGCACCAAGTGGGTTTGTTGCTCCACATGTGCGGCATACCGACTTGTATAGCAAATAGTGCTGTGCGAGTCTTCGTTTCTCAATGTCGGAAACTGGCATTATTAGGACCTCATTTGTTTGAAATAGTGGACAATATGTAGTCCGCTCTCAGGCCAACCGCAAGACTATGAATATAAACCTGTTCCTCTGGTAACAGAAAAAGGAAGCTTGCTGAGGGAATTCCCTCAGCATGACTTGAGTAGTGCACTAAAGCAATTCTTTGAGGATTCTTGCAACGTCACTAGGTTTCTCGGCTACTTGGATTCCAGCAGCGTTCATTGCCTTGATTTTAGCATCTGCAGTGCCAGTGCTGCCGCTGATTATCGCGCCTGCATGACCCATTCTCTTTCCTGGAGGTGCAGTTCTGCCTGCTATAAAACCTACCACTGGCAGGTCATAGTGTTTCTGCACATAGGCTGCCGCTCGCTCTTCAGCATCTCCACCTATTTCTCCGACCAACACTAGCGCTTTGGTATCCTTATCTGCCTTGAATAGTTCAACCGCCTCGATGGTGGTCAGACCCACACATGGGTCGCCTCCTAGTCCAATCGCTGTGGAAATGCCAACTCCTGCATTTGTCATTCCAGCAGCTATCTCATACGTAAGAGTCCCGCTCCTCGACATCAGGCCGACATCACCATCGGAGAATACATGACCTGGCATGATGCCTAGCTTTTGCTTGGCACCTGGAGTGATGATTCCCGGAGTGTTTGGACCAATGATAGAAATCCCTTTGCCCTTCGCGGCATGGATGATCATCATCTCATCCTGCACTGGGACATGCTCAGTAATCAGTACGACAGGATTCAAGTCATTGGCAATGGCCTCTAATGCTGCATCACCTGCGAAGGGTGCTGGTACGAAAATTACGGAGGCAGTAGCATCTTCAGCTTCCTTTGCCTCTCTTACACTATCATAGACAGGGATTCCATGTACTTCTTCGCCCTTCTTACCTGGCGAGGTTCCAGCAACGATCCTAGTCCCATACTCTAGCATGGCTTGGGAATGAAAAGTGCCTTGGGAACCAGTAATCCCTTGAATTACTACTCGTGTGTTCTTGTCTACCAATACTGCCATCTATTTCGCCTCCTTAACGAGTTCTACCACCTTTGAAGCAGCTTCTTCCATCGTCTTGAGGAATGGTATTCCCGCCGTGCTCAAGATTTCCTGTCCTTGTTTTTCATTCGTTCCGACCATTCTAATTACAAGTGGAACGTCAATTCCTTCATCGTCACGAACTGCTACGATGCCTGCTGCAACATCATCACATCTTGTGATTCCTCCCATGATGTTGACCAAAATTGCCTTCACCTTATCGTATTGCAATGCAATCTTGATGCCCTTTTCGACTCTTTCCTTGTCAGAACCTCCTCCAAGGTCCAAAAATGTGCTTGCTTTCCCTCCGTATAATGAAACAGCATCAAGAGTTGCCATTGTCAATCCTGCCCCGTTACAGATGCAGGCTATATCACCATCTAGCTCAACATATGCCATGCCTTCCTCTGTAGCTACTCTTTCTCGCTCATTCATCTCAGCTGGCTCTCGCTGTATTCGTTCAATGATGTCTTTGTGTCGATAGAGTGCGTTATCATCAATATTGAGTCTGGCATCTGCTGCTAAGAATCTGCCATCCTTTGTTAGGATTAGGGGATTGATCTCTGACAGCTCCACATCGTACTTGTCCACTATTTGCCAAAGCTTTTGGAAGAAACTAGCAAGCCTATTGATATCCTTCCCCCTAAAACCCATCTTGATTGCCATATCTCGGGCTTCATATGCTTGGAAGCCTAGGAATGGATCGACGTGATACTTGATTATCAACTCCGGGCTTTCTTCTGCAAGCTCCTCAATTGACATTCCACCAGCGGCACTACCGATCATTACATACTTCCTTTCGTTTCGATCGACGGTTATTCCAGCGTATATCTCCTGATGGATGTCAAGCTTCTCCTCTATCAATACTGACTCAACAGGCAGATTGTTGATTCTCATTGCTAGGATTTCTTTGGCATGGTTCGCAGCTTCCTCTGGAGTGTCTGCGAATTTAACGCCTCCTGCTTTCCCCCTCTTTCCAGAGAGTACCTGAGCTTTGACAACTACAGGCTTTCCGACTTCAGCTGCTCGTTGTTTCGCCTCTTCGGGAGTTCTGGCAACTCCTCCAGGAGGTGTTGGCATGCCAAAGGCACGGAAGATTTCTTTCGCTTCGTGCTCGAATAGCTTCATGGGTTCATACCTTCTATCAGGGGGAATTGGCGACTTGACCCCCAGCACGAACCCGCATCCATCCTTTGATAGTAAAAAGGTTAACTGAATGCATCAAGTATCTTCTTCAAGTGAGTATCCATTGCCTTGGCTTGTTCTTTCAGAGTCTTTTGCTTTTCATCAATCAGTCCCAATAGAATCGAGTTGAAGTATTGCAGGTCTTCAAGGCAGTTTTCCATCGTTCCTGGAGTATCCTTGTCGCAGAATTCTATAGGTTTCCCATCACTCTCTCTCACTATCTTCAGAATTCGTTCCCATTCGTTTCTAGGCACTAGAGAATGTGCTTCTGCAAGCTCGAGCAATATCCTACTAAGATCCACTTTTGCCGTAGATAGGACCTTCATGACTCTCTTGGCATCTTTCACAGGTATTCCAAGAAGGGTCACATTCTTCCCTAGTTCTGTACAGTCTATTCTCTTCTCAACTCTATAGATAAGTCCAGTTTTCTCAAGCTCATCAAGGATTTCCAAACCCGCTAGCGATTTACGAATAACTGAAAGTGCATACTGTGCGATCTCTTTCTTCTCTGATGCGTACTGCATGAACTTGACTAGGTGTTTACACAACCGATGCCGTCGAATTCCCTGATACTTCCAAGATTCACAAGTACATGATAATCCTTCATCGTCTCGAAGTATCACGTGGTGCCAGAGGTCTCGGCTCTCGCTGTGGATAAGACCTTCTATTTTCCTTGGAGTGACTGATACTAGTTTCACGCTTGAGTTTGGAATCTCATTCGCTCTAGTAATTGTTGATCTCACTGCTCTTTGACTAATATGAGACCTAATCGATTTTGCTTCGTCTGATAGTGTAGATTCTTTCCCTTCTCTTACATTTGTTGAAACTGCCCAGTATGTTCTGTTTACCACGGCGAATGGATCGTCAGTGCCATCCTTGGATGCACATAACTCACCCATTACAAGGTCCTGAATATTTTCCGGATCATCCATATTGCTGTCGACTTCACTAAGTAGAGGTACGATGCTACCATCTGTATTCGTGTGGAAGTACTTTGATATGACTCGCTTTCTCTCTGCATCATTATCTACAACGACTATCCCGAAGGCTCTATTATCAAATCCTCGCCTTCCTGAAGAATATAGGACATCAGATAGCTGCCATTCAGAAATTAGTGTGAACTCTCCTTGCTCCTTCTGTTCACCGATCTCTTGCATGTAGACTCCTATGACGAACACAGTATATGCCTTCAGACCACTGGCAACAGCGAAACCGGTAGGCATAACAAGAACAGGAAGTAGTCTGCTTTCCCACGCATTTGAAATTATCCTTCTTTGTTCACGTGATAATCCCTCGTGGAGGAATCCAACTCCTTTTCTAAGATTTTTGGCTATCTTCTTGGAGATATCACATGCTGGATAGTGCTTCAGCACATCACTGGCAAGTTCACGAAGTTCCTCTAGATGCCCGAGGGATAGCTTCAGGTCCAGTTTATCAGTTCCAGCCCTACCCTCGACTAGAATCGACGAAAGTTCTTCAGCGGCGCTTGCGCCAGCGCTTAGTAATAAGACTTGACCTTTCTTTGTCATAGTGAATTCTGTTAGTTCGGTGAGGGATTCATACACATTGTCGAATGATTTGACACTGAAGATTCTCTGGATATCCGCCTTCATATCTTCAATAATATCCGATTGTAGCCAGAGTTGTAATGCATCAATATCTGCAACAGGTGGACATACTGAGATGAACTGAATATCTTCGCTTGCTCCTTTAATCGTAACAATTGATTTCTCCAATAGCACTCCGATGTTTGGTTGACCTATTAGATCAAGCCTATCTATGAGGACCGACTGTACATCTCTCAACAAGTCAGGCTGGGTTCGCAACGCTATACTGAAAGATCTGTAGGTTGCAACAACGACTCTACCCATCCTTCCAATAGGACTCAACGCAGCTCGACGTCTTGCTATGATGGTGGTTTCTATTCCTAGACGTGTGCATCTTTGACTTACTGAGTGGAATCGTTTCTCAGCATGATGCGGATTGGGGCAAAGGATAATCACTCTCGCCCGAAAATCTGATGATACATGATTCAGCAAAGCAATCTCTGCTATTTCATATGCTTCGTCATAGTCATGTGTTTGGAGAATTTGACTCCTCCCTCTGATGATTCCTCCTACTACCGCCTGTTTCTGGAACTCCGTAAGCTGAGCAATCCCTTGTCTTCGAAGCACTTCAAGTAGACGAGGTGATGTTTGAACAAGTTCGAGTTCCCTTAATGTACTCAACGCGGCGTATCTCCTGCTGTAAAATGCGCAATTCTCTCTTTTAGTGTCTTGTATTTCTTAGCTATCTACAAATAATCGATATTATGGAGTATTTATAGTAATTTGTCACGAAAAATGGTAACGTTTGCGAATCCTGTGCTATCAGTTACTCCTACCCCTGTTATTCGCACATAACATAAGAGTAATTATTGTTTAAAATCGCAATTTGTACCATCCTATGACCAAGACAGGCACATGAATCCTGTCTATCGAGGCTTGGAAGTAATGGCTTTCGTAGCAACTAAAGATACTAGTTTCAGTGTAATCCTGAAGGAAGGGTTCAAGATCAAACCCAATTCAATATTCATTTGCGGTTTTCATGGGCTTGGTGAGGTCGGGTTCCTGAGTACTGCGCACCTAACTCGCACTCTTGATGCAGAACGGGTTGGATTCATAAAAAGCGACATGCTGCCCCTCTTCGTTTCCATGGAGAATGAAAAACTCGTTCTCCCGTTTGAGCTCTATTCATACGAGGAGAAGAACATGATTTTCTTTGTCCCACGCTTTCAGCCTCATCAGAGTGAGCAATGGGGCTTTATTGAGAAACTTGCAGAATGGATTGTAGAACAGAAGTTTGGAGAAGTACTGCTTCTTGGAGGTCTTGATGCCAGCTTCAAAGAAGATGAGGCGGATATGCGATGCGTTCCCACAACTATCTATCATGAGAAGCTTGAGAAGTGGTCAGTTCCTCTTCTAGAAGAAGGTCTCTTCGTTGCAGGTCCGCTTGCTCTATTATTGGCAGAGCTTGAGATGAAAAACGCTCCCGGTATCGGCCTTCTTACGTATGCTACTCGAGGACGACCTGACCCTCGTTCAGCAGCGACAATGCTTGAGAAAATCAATGAGGTCTATGGAGTCAGTGCTAATGTTGACCAGTTGATTGAAGAGAGCAAAGAAATCGAGCGTCTTGAGAAGATGCGGAAATCGATCGAGGCTGATTCAGATCCCTCGCAGATGTATCTCTAGAACAAAATGGTAGTGGTAGTCATCCTAGTCTTCGGAGGTACCATCCGATATCGACAAGGTTCTTGGCTACCAGCTTCTCTTTTCCTAGTTTCTCTAGCAACCGTCCATCTACCGATAGGACTGCCAAACCAAGGACGTGACCTTGCTGATCTTTTACAATCACCCGTTTACCACGTTCAAGAGTAGCACTCAAGCTAGCAACGCCTTCCTTGAGGATACTTCTTCCATAAGTGAATGCTTCAGCACTCTTCTTATTGACCACGATGATATTCTCTGTCAATGTTGACAGCTTCTCAAGGATGGGGAGGCTTAGACGTAATCTGTCCTTAATCATATCCCCTAACCAGATTCCCAGATAGCGCACCTCAAAATCATTGAAGTCTTCATCAACCATGGACATCCAATCATTAGGTACCAGATACATCGACTTCGTATCGCCATGTTCAATCACAGCTGGAGCTAGGTTGCCAAGTATCTTGTTTGTTATTCCTTCTCCAAAATCCGAGTCCATCTGCTTCATGACTGATTCCCATAAGACCGGGTCGATAAATTCTGGCTTCATTGCTGATTACAGTTCCCTTGCATCGCTTATTAGATGTGTCATCCAACTATGCTTCCATTGTGGAGAGTCTGGTTTTACCTATGAACAAGAATGTCGAGCCAATAAAAAGGATAGGAAGAATGGCAGCGATTGACCCAAGGATTACATTATCGAGGAATATCTCCGAATTGAACTCGTAAAGGAAACCAACTAGGATTCCAATCATGGAAACAACTATTGTGGCAATGGTATTGATATGGAACGCGGAGCTCTTTGTATCTTCATAGGCTGGATTCATACAAGTGATTCCAATACTGACAAATATCGTACAACAGAGCACAAGATATGCATGTACTAGCATGATTATTGCATTTAGTGGAGCAAGTAGAAAGACTACTGAGAGAATGAGGACAGGAATCAGTGTCATCGGGATCGCGAAAAGAAATGAATCAATGATTCTCGCCATCAAGAATTTAGAGGTCCCTCTGGGGACACTTTTAATGACCCAGAGGTGATCCTTTGACTCTAGGAAGCCAATACCTCCAAAGGTCACTCCTCCGATCAGACCAAGGAACATACTGATAAAGAATGTCATAAAAACCACGAGATATACTGAATCTTGAAAACTCCCAAGTCCCGAATAGCTGATCATCAAGGGGACAATGATTGAAAGCAGAGTCGCATAGACTACTTTTGATGTATTTTGTGCCTTCCTACTAAAGTCTTTCATCATCAACACAATGATGACTCCTTGCGGCCCAGGAACAACTCGTCTGAGTATACGTAAGAACAGATTCTCCTTTCCTACGGTTGTTATCGTTTCTGTACGAGCACCAGCTTCCAGACTGAATATTCTATCTGGAGTTATGAATCCAAGAACTAGTACTATAAGTGCAAACAGACCTACTAATGCAAGATCTATCTCGATACCTAGACCGAGTATTTCTTCAAATACTGCTATCACTGCAGATGGCAAATTCACTCCATTATTATAGATTGTAATCCATGTGATGAGGTCCGCTGCCCACGTGGATGGCAGTATGAGAAAGACATTGAGTCCAAGCAATTCCGCGAAGGACTCTGCAAAGTATATCAGACCATAGAGTGGCACCAAGAACACAAGGACGATTATCAGTCCCATTCCTTTTGCTATATCATTCCCTCTGGCAGAAGTCCCAAGTCTTGCTTGGATTGCGGTGCTAATTACCGTTGAAAGGAGAAGGGTGGCTATGACAAAAATCCCGATGATTAGGTAGGTAAACACCTGTCCAAGGATCGACACTTCATAGAAAATAATGAAGGGCGATACTAAGAGTGGTGCCATGAATATGACCAGAATGCCATACTGTGGAATCTTTGCCATGAACATACCAAATAGCATGTCCCGAGTACTCACATTGTTGCTCAACATGATTTCCCATTGACCAATCTTCACCTCTTGTAGAGAATAGGTAATTGGATAGATGAGCACCATCATCCACAAGATGAGAATGACAGAGCGCATCAACCCTGGATATGCTGCCTGTAAAACAAGCTGGACCTGTTCGGAGAACAAATCCAAAAAGCCTTGCATTATCGCAGGAGCAACGAAGAATGCCCATACAAGTCCTATTAGAATTAGCGCGAGCATTACCTGTGGTCTTCTATTCCTAAAGCGGGAGGTTGCAACGCGAAATTCTGCTTTTGCAATGGTGGCCCATGCCTTTGGCACTATTCGTTCCTCCAGCTCAAGAGAGTGCTTCTATCAACCTCTCCGCCAACAAGCTTTAGGTATGCAGCTTCCAAATCTTTGGTCTGAGTCTTTTCGATTATCTCCTGAGGTGTATCCAGTACGATTAGCTTTCCCTCATTCAGAATACCAATGGTTTCGCATACATCCTCGGCAAAATCTATCATGTGAGTACAGATGAAGAATGTAGTATCCATCTCCTCTGTCATGGCTAGAATGAGTTCCTTTACAAGAGCACTAGCAGCTGGATCAAGGCGCGATGTGGGTTCATCAAGGAAGACCAGTTGCGGCTCATGGACAAATGTTGATGCTACAAGGACTTTTTGTTTCATTCCAGAGCTATAGCTCTCCAACAGATCATTCTGCCGACCTTCTAGTCCTAGGATTCCAAGGAGTCGGTCAATACGTGTGTAGAGTTGTGGTCCGCTTAGGTCATTTAGTGCTCCAATGAATTCCATGAATTCAACAGCTGAGAGCTTTGAATAGAGGCCAGGAGCCTCAGGAAGTAATCCTGTTGCTGCTTTGATCTCATTTCTCTGAGTATGAATATCATATCCGCAAACCGTGGCATTTCCAAATGTTGGCTTCAAGAGCCCTGTCAAGATACGAACAGTCGTAGTCTTTCCTGCTCCATTTGGACCCAGGAATCCAAAGGTTGTCCCTTTCTTGACCTGAAGCGTAAGCGAATCGAGGGCTTTGATTTGACCAAAGCTCTTGCTTAATTGAATCGTATTGATTATTGAACCATTCTCACTCAAAAGATTGCACCCTGTTCAAAAAAAGAATGACACACAGGTTACTAATATGGCTGCTGTTCAACTCATCTTTTCCATCTTACAAATGAAGAACCCTTCGGTTCCGTGCAGGTGGGGCAGAAATCGCCGAGAATGCTTCAACGAATCATCGAGTTGCACACCATATGGTGTTGAATAGCCTGGACTACCAAAATCGATGTCTATCGGGATCACTCGTACCTCTGGATATCTACGTAGGATATTGTCAACTACATATTCATTTTCCTCAGGAGCAATGGAACAGGTCGAGTAAACCATTTGTCCTCCTGCACTAAGTTTCCGTATCGCTGCATCAAGAAGGTCATCTTCTCTGGTCGCACAGTATTGGATGTCCGCCATGGTCTTGCTTGTCTTTCTACTTGGATCTAGAGGTATGAGGCCCTCTCCTGAACAAGGTGCATCTAGTAGCATCTTTGTTGGTTCGAGACCTATCCCATCAATCTTCTTGGCATCTCCCCTAAGTACAAGTGAGTTGGTGACTCCACATCGAAGTATATTACTTCGCAGGCTATCTATACGAAGACGATCCTGCTCAACTGCAAGTACAAGTCCAGTGTTCTTCATCATCTGGGCGAGATGTGTTGTCTTGCCTCCAGGTGCAGCCGCTAAATCCGCGACAACCTCATCTGGTTGAGGGTCAAGCACCTCGACCGCGGTCATCGAAGGTACTCCTTGGATATAGTAGAAACCAAGCATATGTTCAAGCAACGCTCCTGGCGAATGTCTACCGAAATCGGCATAATATCCATACTGCAGCCATGGTATCTCTTCCATTGCTATGCCCTTCCTTCGTAAGGCATTCAGTGTATGTGCTTTCTCATTCTTCAACGTGTTAATCCTTATTGCTGTCCTAATTGGCTGCTCACATGCCTGAAGGAACTGAAGGGTTTCTTCTTCCCCCCAGAGAGTCAGATATCTTTCTATCATATATTGAAGATAGCCATATTGATCTGCGAGTTCCTTCGCTCTTGCTTTAGTTTCTTTGCGGGACATAGGACCATCATTCTCCAATATCTTCATTCCATAGCTCTGGATTATCTTTGATGAAGTCTGTCATGAGTTCTCTGCATTGTTGATTATCGAGGACCTTGACTTCAACCCCTCTTGACTTAACATAATTCTCTGGACCTTTGAAGGTTCGATTCTCACCAATTACCACGGTAGGGATTCCATAGAGCAGGATTGCTCCACTACACATATCACAAGGAGAGAGGGTCGAGTAAAGAACAGCCCTCTTGTAATCCTTTGATTGCAAACGACCTGCGTTCTCCAAGCAATCCATCTCTGCATGAAGGACAACACTTCCCTTTTGGACCCGTTTATTATGTCCTTGACCTACGATTTTTCCATCAATGACCAGCACAGAGCCAATCGGGATTCCTCCCTCCTCTAATCCCTTCTTCGCTTCTTCGATCGCTACTTGCATGAATTTGCCATGGTCAATTCCCATTTATTGTACCTTCTCTATTGTTGTTCTAGAGCCTTTACGAGCTCTGAAACATCAGGTGAGATAACAGGAACCTTTGGTGTTAAGCGGTCCGGTGTAGCTAAATCCTTGAACCCAGAGCCCGTAATGGGCACCACAATCGTATCAGATCTCTCAATCATCCCGTCATTCACCAAGGTTTCGAGACCTGCCATCGCAGCGACTCCGCTAGGTTCTGCGAATATGCCTTCATATTTTCCTAGCAGGACCAGATGCTTTTCGATTTCTTGGTCGCTTACTGAAACTGCAGTACCATTTGCCAGATGCAAATACTTCAATGCAGCATCTCCATCCCATGGGAATGGGTCAGCTAGTCCCCCTGCAACTGTATCATTCGAGTCCCACGGTGTGATGCTAAGGGGATCTTGATTGTTCTCGAAGGCTCTGACAATAGGCGGACATCCCTCTGGCTGTACGATTACTGGCCGTGGCAAATCATCAATGAGGCCCATTTCTTTGAACTCCCAGAAGCCTTTCATCGTACCTGCCATCAAGCCTCCACTACCTGTAGGAAACAATATCCAATTAGGGACATTCCAACTCATTTGCTCAGCAAGTTCATACCCTAGAGATTTGGTTCCTTCGAACTGGAAGCCATTGAATGGACCAAATGAGGGAGTAGGAGTCCATCCTAACTCATCACACGCGGCATGCAGGATGGTCGTTGTCGGGTCAATACCTTCCTTTACCTTGCGCACGCGGAATACATTGGCTCCCAAGGTTCTAAGATGTATCAGTTTTCCAGCTG
Source organism: Candidatus Thorarchaeota archaeon (assembly GCA_048884965.1). Classification (GTDB taxonomy): domain Archaea; phylum Asgardarchaeota; class Thorarchaeia; order Thorarchaeales; family Thorarchaeaceae; genus MP5-2226. The sequence goes on from JBHLQH010000009.1 coordinate 65,818, forward strand.
GTGCATTCTCTGGGACAAACACAACTGCTCGAAGACCTGCTCTTGCCGCATACGTAGACATGGCAGCAGCGGCATTTCCTGAGGATGCTGCAGACACGGTTGTTGCTCCATCTTCTTTCGCTCGAGTCACTCCTACGCATATAGGGCGGTCCTTGAAGGATCCAGAGGGATTTAGGGTTTCAATCTTGAGTGATAGATTTGACAAGCCCAGCTCTCTTGCTAAGTTCTTACTGGGCACAAGGGGGGTGTTCCCTTCTCCAAGAGAGATGATGCTCTCTCTCCTACGTATTGGCATGAACTCAAAATATTTCCAGAGTCCTCCCTTTCGTCGTTCTATGGTTTCTCGGGTGAAAGTTTCCTTCAGTGCCTCAAGATCGAGGACTATGTCTATTCGTCCTCCACACCTATCATTTGGAGGGACATTCGTCTCTTCATATTCCTTGCCGCATTTTGCACATCTATAGCGCCTGATTCCGCTCATGGTGTCACCAGCGAAATACCTCATGGATGACTCGGTTATGTGGATTGCGTTTTTTATCGTCAAAGAGAAAGACCTAATTCTTTCATTGCTGCATGGATAGTCGACTGGTAGTGAAGACCATGGCTACAACTAGCTTTGAAGTAGAGGTCAAGATTGCAATCAAGGATCCGAAGAAGATAGAGGGTGTCCTAATTGAGATGGGGTCGGTGAAGACCAACAGGGAAACGCAAGTTGACACATATTTCAATCATCCCTGTAGGTCCTTTGAAACTACAGATGAAGCACTTCGTCTGAGGACAAGGGAAAAGATAGCTATCTCTAATCAAGCCGGGAATATTCCTGCTACCAAGATTGAGCTCACATACAAAGGTCCGAAACTGGATACAACTACCAAGACCCGTCTGGAGCTTTCAGTTGGGATACGGGATACAGAGTCGATTCGTGCAATATTGATACAATTGGGCTTCCAAGAGGTTGCCACCATTGTCAAGGATAGAATATTCTTCGCCCTTGAGGGCATGATAGCAAGTATAGATCATGTAGATAAAGTGGGTTCTTTTCTTGAGGTCGAGACAGTCGTTGATTCAGAGGATCGAATTCCGTCGGCAAGAGAGGAGATCCTCAGCTTCGTAGAGAAGATTGGGCTAAGACGTACGGACTCAATTAGAGAATCATATCTCGAGCTCTTCTTGAGGAAGCTGCACTCCTAGTCACTTGCAGAAATCTCCTTACGTAGCTGCTTGACGAACCTCTCTAGTAATGAGTGACGGTCGTGGGCGATGCGAGACGCTTCCTGCGTGTAGAGCATGTCTTTGAGTTTCAGAAGCTTCTCATCAGCGTGCTCGAGAAATCCACGTAATCCCTTTCCAGAAACTGTGGCCTGTGCAATAGATCGAAAGACTCCAATTGCACCAATGGCATCAAGTTTGTCCGCATCGCTTAGAATCCTGCCTTCAAGTGAAATAGGCTCTATTCCCTCACTAAACCTATGTGTTCTAATTGCACTGAGAACTTCTTCGATCTCATGGTCTGTATACCCAATGTCTTCAAGGAATCTCTTGCTAAGCTCGCCTGATATGACAGAGTGGGACTTTCCATATTGTTCTTCAAAAGGTCTACCTATGTCATGAAGCAACGCTGCTGCTCCTAGGATGCGAATCTTTGCCCCCATAGTATTTCCAATCTCCAGACAGACCTGTAGTACCCGGCGTGTATGATCGTAGGTATGAGCTCCCTCGCCATTATCTTCAAGGATACTTCTGGAGAAATCATCAATTTTGGCTTCTGGGAACAGTTCTATCACAATCCTCTACGAGTTTCGTCAATGAAACGCTTGTCCTTTCTTAAAATCGACGGAAGTTACAATTATTGATGAATAAATATGCTAGAAACGCTTTAATCATTAGGAATCGTCGGAATACTGTTAAGGAGTTGTGCACCCCCTTAGCCAGCCAAACGCCACCCATGGCAGCGAGAGGAATCATACTTGAGTGCCAGTGAACCTGTAACCAAACGCAAAGTCGGGATAACAACTATCCTCAGTGCTATTTTCATAATTCTTATGATAGTATGGGGCACCTACACAGTCATCCTAATTTCTCTCGAACAAGTACGGTCTGAGAATCCACATGTACAGCTGAACGACGTTGAGCCATGGAACTACAATATCAATTGGGCTGGTGGACGTACAAATTGGTTCGATGACATCAACTATACTGATCTCCCACTAGATCAGCAGCTCCCTGAGGATCTATTGGCCCAGCTCAACAATACGCTATTCATTGTTAGTCCAGCAAATCCGGGACAGCTATGGCGAAGCACCGCGTATGACAGCTACGATGGTGCAGGATGGCGAAAGACATTAGACTTGACCACTGAATCTGTCGGGGTAATACCAGCATCTAGTGCAGTGAACGAAGTCTATACCATCAGTATGAACATCACCGTTAGCGCTAATACTGATCCTATAGAGCTACCAGTGTTATTCCCTTATATTCTAGTCATTGAGGACTCCTTCACCAGTACACCTTCTGATGCGCTAATCAGTTACTATCTTGAGTATGATGTATACAATACATTGCTATTCTATCCGTTCCTATCCGGAAACTTGGGCGACACAGTACTAATCCAGTACCAAGTGACCTATTTGACCCAGGACCTTGCCTATATTGAAGCCAACGCACAGGAAGGAATTACTGCAGATCGCACAACTCAAGACCAATACGGCCGTGATGCGACTACCACTGATTTATCTGACACCGTACGTAATGAGATTGAACCATTCAGAACCATAGGTACTAATGCATATGACAAGGCGATGGCCGTTGATGTCTACTTCCGATCGAACTATCAGCTACTAATGGGAGAGGATGAGATCAATGAACGCCCTGCAGCTGATCAAGAGGTCACTGATTGGTTCATCGAGCGAGGTGGCGGTCTGCCTATGGACTTCGCTACAGCCTATTGTGTGTTCATGAGGGAGTTGGATATTCCAGCTCGGATGACCTTGGGTTATGCTCTGGGTGACCCCAATCCTGATGGCAGCAATTCTCGACTAGTACGAGTTCTTCATATGATGTTCTGGGCTGAAGTGTACATCCCATTTGATGGGACGGACGGTGAATGGATTCAGGTCATTCCAATTCCACTGCCCTCTGATTTTGGGGGTGGTGATCTTCCTGAGAATCTTGATCCCGCCAATGTTACGCTATACGTTGGAACTCCCGAGAATATTGTATTGCAATGGCTCTATCCCGGTACCCCTCTTATTCCTCAATGGTCCATGATTGGTGATTCCTTCAATCTGAGTGCCATGCTAATAGTAAATGATCAACCCTATACTGGCTCAGAGAATATCAGATTCTATGACCTGACTGATGGAGTCGAGCTGGGAACAGTACCTATAGAATTCACTCCTGATGCTCGACATCTACCTCTTGCAAACATATCATATTCCTTCCCTGATGGAGCCAATCCTGGTGCGCACAATATCTCCGCAATGTGGATCACCTCTACTTTCCTATCGACTGGATTCACTTCTTGGGTCGCAGTCGGTCAATCAAATCCCTATGCACCAATCCTCCCAACTTCTCAATTCGCTCCTAGCGAAACAATAGACCTGAATGTGAAACTCGGACTGACCGATTATTCAGCACAATGGATGGATACACTACATGTCTATGGAACTATGACTATTGGTGGTTCTCCAGCCAATGGAACAAAACTAGCTGAGCTCGGGAATGATCAAATGTGGCTTCTATGGGATGGTATCTGGTATGGAAATGCGACCATTGGTTCAGACGGATACTACGAGCTTGATATCTATCTTGATCCAACGGATTTGGCCAGAATGACAGCCGGCCAACATAACGTGACTGCATTCTATGCAGGTGTCTATGATCCTTTCACTGGTATTCCAGTAGTTCTTCCAGGCTATTCCCCTGATAACATTGTAACGCTAAGTGCTGTTGTAGGGTTCACACTCTCAGTCAATCCTACCACAACCGCTGGTGGAGGAACAATAACCTATGATGGGTATCTCTATCTCCTGAATGGTACAATCTTGCCAGGTGAAACTGTGGGGATCATGTTCGATGGAACGATTGTTGATACTGCTGTAACCAATGGTTCTGGCGGATTCACCTATGACTATGTCGTCCCACTTTCTCAAGTAGAAGGAGATTATCCTGCACAGGTCAATTTCACCTCTGGATATTCCCTCGTAAATGGAAATACAAGCTTACCAGTTATCATAACCATCGAGAGTGCTTCTGCAACACTTACCATCGATTCAACCCCGAAGGACCCTACACCATTGTACATCTACGAGAATATCACAATCTTTGGCACTCTCACCATTACATCAAATAGCTCACCACTAGTAGGTAGGACAGTGGACCTCTATTGGGACTGGAACAATGGTACTGTACAATACCTTGGCTCCAATATTACTGGTGCCGGGGGATACTATGAATTCACTTACCAGATCCCAGCATACTCTGAAGGTTATGGCACATATTGGGTCGAATTCAACTCTCTCGAAGCTACACTCCAATCAGGAATCTCACCTACGATGAGCATCACCGTGAAGCGATACGATGTCCAGGTATACATCCAAGCCCTTCAAAGTTCAGTCGCTGTTGGAGAAGAACTTGATATTCAGGGCTTCCTCTACCTTCCTGAACTTTACGGTCTTCTTCCGAATGCACTCGTATCATTGTGGTGGGATAATGGCTCTGTGTTCAACATTGCAAATGTTATGACAAGTCCTGCTACTGGCTTTTACACCTTCAATTATACAATTCCTCTAACTCACGCTCTACAAGTGAACTCACTATGGGCGAACTACTCATCAATCTCACCACTACTCTATAGCAACGAGTCCATGTTTCTCCCAATCAATGTTCGGAACTATGACTCTTATCTCTCAATCAGCTCAAACTCTTCTGTCGTTCATCTTAATGAAACAGTATACATCTACGGATATCTGGAACATGAGAACGGGACTCCTTTGACTGGAATGTTAGTGAATATTCAATGGAATAACGGGTCCGTTACTGTCTTCCCTGTCTACACGAACTCCACTGGTTGGTACAACTTCTACTATAATTGTTCTCTATCTATTGATGATGAGGGAACTGTCACCGTAACAGCAATTCATACTTCCATCGATCTATCATACAGTAGCTCAAGTGCTATCCTCTCACCACCCCTCACACTACAACTATACCAACTGACTCTGGCTACTACTGTGGATCCAAATCCAGTCCATCTTGACGAATCCTTCATTTTTGATGGCACTCTTACGCTTGACATCAATGGGAACCCTGTATCAGGAGCTACGATCTGGGTTCATTACCGTTATTCTAACGGGACAGAATACTCTATTCCTAGACTGACTAATTCAACTGGAGGATTCTTCTTCCAGTATAACTGCTCGCTAAGTGATACCTTAGGAGCAATCTATGTCTGGGCACAATTCAATAGCGGCAACCCTCTCTGGGATGATGCGATGTCCCTGAATCATACGGTGAACCTAATATTATACTCTATGACTCTGACCGCATTCACTGACAAGGCATCCTATTATCTTGATGAGGCCATCTATATTTGGGGTCAATTGACGTATTCGCATAACTCCACGCCATTGGATGGGCATCAGGTAAGGGTGTATGTATCCAATGTATATGGTCCCGTCTATTGGACGGTAGTAACGAATAGTAGTGGTCATTTCGAGTACACCTACCCCCTATCGCCAAGCGATGAAGGACCAATTGATATTTGGGCTACCTTCACGACTTCAGTGCCATTATGGGACAATGCAACTTCTTCAACAGTCCAAGTCAATGCTATCAAGTACGATTTGACAATCGATTTGATGATTTCGCCTAATCCCGTGTATCTGAATGAAACTATTACCATTCTCCTTCATCTATACTTCTCGCACAATTCGACCGACATTCCTAATGAATGGGTGACCGTTTGGTGGGACAACGGGGTAGATTCCGCATTCATTGTGGGCGTAGTCCAGACAAACTCCTCAGGATATGCTGAGTTTACCTATTCGGGCATGGACGACTATACGATTCTAGTTGGAAACGACCTCTATGCAGTCAGTGGTGGAACGACCTATTTTGATTATGTCACATCAAATCATGTTTATCTCGATTTGCAGAGATGGTCCACTCTTATCCATAGTCTTGATACAGGTGGCTCTACCAACTTTCAACTCACCGATACTGTAACGGTTACAGGATATCTTGTCTACGATGGACCCGAGCCAGACGTTCCATATTCATCAATTCAGGTTGAGATTCTTGTCGATGGAGAGATAGTGGATACTACATTGACTGCATCTGATGGTTCATTTACAGGCTATTGGGTGATTCCTGACGATACGACGACTGGCACTCATGTCATATCTGCTAGATTTTCGTCATCTGTAAACTGGATTGCCAACTATACTCTGGTTCCTGGAATCTCTGTTGATGTTACCGCAATCAATATCATTTGGACCTTCTCTGCGACCCCTGATCCGGTCTATAGAGGCAATTGGCTCTATATCTCAGGTACTTTGGACTTGGACAATGGTAGCGTCTATGCTGGAGCCATCGTTACAATCTATTGGCAAAGTCCATCCCAAACAATACCCTCCGAGATAGGCACTCGCATAACAGATGGAAGTGGATTCTTTGAGATGCGGTACCGCGTAGGCGACACTGCTGAGCTAGGACTTACCATGATTCTGGTAGATTGCTCATCCGGAACCCCAGTTATTGCCTACAGTGGAGATTCTGATACAGTTAGTGTTGAGATGATCCCAGTGACACTTACCGGAGGGGGTGATATATCAGGCGTCATCTATCTTGGTGATACCATTCAGTTCTCTGGTACTCTGACCTTTGGTAATGGCACCTCAATGGTTGGCTACGATGTAAGTATCATCTGGGATGGTGAAGTGCTAACAACAATTACGATTACCGATGGGGTTGCAGGCGCGTTCTCATACTCGTATTTACTTCCGTGGGATGAATCCGTTCAAGACATCACCTACTATATTCAATTTGACAGGCCCTCTGAGGCATATCAGGAAGCACAGACGGTATCTACGGACTTGGAAATCCGTGATGCGGTATCCATAGCCATTGATACACAATCTGTGACAATCATCTTCCGTGATGACACTCTTCTCATTACTGGAATTGTGACCAATGGTGGTGGTCCGGATGCTGATGTGCCTTTGGAGATACTAGTTGATGGCGCTGCATCAGGTTCCTATGCCATAACCGATCAAAATGGAAGATTCTCTGCTTCCTTTCTCATTCATGACGCGATTGACAGCGGAACCCGTAACTTCACTGTAAGTCTCGATTCAACGAACTATGATCAGTCAAGTTCTCCAGCATACTGGTTGGTCGATGTTTACCTCCATTCATATATCACTGTCAACTTCCAAGATTTATCTGATCTAATGCCGGGCGGATCGTTCAACATAAGCTTCAATATCTTCGATGATGATCAAAACACACCCATCGGTCAGTTCGTTTCTGTATATCTTAATACTACCTACATTGGAGATCTCCTCGTTACTACAGCGGGTTACAACACATATCTCATGGACCTTGATGCATCTTGGTCTGGCGGGTCTGGTTACTTCGTAGCAATCGTTGAGTGGGATGGTGATTCGTTCATCGAGGGCTCTTCCGGTCAGACTCGTTATTCCATCCATGTATATGACGAGGTGGTGTTTAGTGGATTTCAACCCGGATATGCAGAAGTCAACGCACAGGTCTTGCTTCGAGGACAATTACTTGATGGTGCTGGTAATCCTATCATTGGGGCAACAGTCAATCTATATCTGAACACAACTCCTTCGCCTTTAGGACCATCAGCAGTCGTTATAACAGGTGAAACAGGAGAGTTCACGTATACTCTGCCTTTTAGATTCACATCAGCAGGTAGTTACTTCTTTGTTGCAGAATTCGTAATGCAAGATGGCACTCCCGTTACAGGCAGGCATGATTTCTTGGTCACACCAGGAGGACCTCCTGGTCTTGATACAGCTTTGCTATTCACTTGGGTGATAGCAATTGGGCTTGAATTGATCGTTGCCATGATAATAGTCGCGCGATACCGATATAACCGCGGAGGTTCTGGTTTATTTGGGTTTAGACTTCGCAGCAGAGCTTCAGAGATTTATGATACTTTAGTCAGGTGAGAACAATGCAATTGGATTTAATTGAGATATTAATGCCAGCGGTTGCACTTACAGGGGCTGTGATAGTTGTACTCCTGTACCTTTACTATGTCAAAGGTATGTTTCGTAGTACCACACGAGCTGTTACTTCTGTAGACATCCCTGGCAAACTCAGAAATATCAAGAAACTTGCAGATGCTGGTAAGTTCGAGGCGGCGATAACTCTTGCTTATCGTACCTTTGAGCAGATGTGTGGGATGAAGATCGGGTCAGAAAGGATGTCTTCCGAAACTGCACGCGAGTACATCGAGCGTGTCTTGAAGATCATACCCCTTGATGCCGAATCAGTTGAGGAATTCGTGAAAGCATATGAAGAAGCGAGATTCTCAAGCCATGAAATCTCTCGTGATAGATACGAGCTAGCAATCAAGGTCTTCACGGATATCTATCCCCGAATCGAAGGGGCTACATTAGTCAAGGAGAAACTATAGGGTTATTCCAAGGTGGCGTGTTGAGATGGGATGGAAAGAGGCTCTGCAAATAACGCTGTTCGTCTTAGCTTGGATACCAATAGGGTATCTTAGCATCACGACTGCAATCAACTATGAGCAGCAGTACGAGTATGACTTCTCCATCTACAACACCAACTGGGATGGTTGCAGCGAATTTCGCGCGATGATTGAGCGTAATGGGTACGAAGCAAAGACAATTCAGTCATCCATGAGTGTGATTAATCGATACGAGGGCAATGCGACAATCGTCATCCTAGGGCCTGTGCGTGATTTTTCCATTGACGCGACCTTAACTCTTCTCCAGCACATGATAGCAGGTGGAGGGGTGATTATTGCGGATGACTTTGGTACAGCGAACAGTTCTTTTGTTTGGCTGAACGAATATCTGATTAATCTTCTGGCAGGTGATTCTCCCTATCTCCAATACATTGATGGGTTCCTCTCCTTCACCAAGGGAATCCTCATGGATCTTGATTCATACTATGCAAGTCCGCGTCTACCAGTCATTAGAGACTTCAATGCGCATCCGCTTTTCAACGGTGTGTCCTCAATCACGTTGAACAATGCATCAGCACTGACTCCGACAAGTATCCTTGGGGCAACTGGAATAGCATGGACAACTAATCGTGCATGGAGTGAAACGAACATCTCTGACCCGAATCCTACCCCCACCGAAGGTGAATTCGCAGGTAGACTTCCCGTTATTGGTGTACTGGATAACAGCTATGGCATCCCAATTGCAGGGCGAATGGTAGCGATATCTGATCCGAGTATCTTCATCAATGAGATGTGGGATGCGTTTGACGGCAATCGCCAATTCGGAGCAAATCTCGTCAATTGGATATCTGGTGGAAATCAAGACCGTCCTATTATTTTCTGTGAACAATTACTCGCAACGCCAATCGTTAGTGCTGAATTCTTCTTTGGCGGATACATGTCTAGGATGCTTTGGGCTAGTACCAATATCTTTCTCGCACCAATCTATCCTCTAATGACCGCCATTGGTATCAAGAAGTACTTGCCTGACATGAAGAAGCCCGAAGTCAAAAGCGTATCTGAAGTCTTCATGCGTAGAGGTCAGACCTATTTCAGTGAGAGGATGACATATTATCGTACAGAAGGGAATTACGCCCGTGTCATAAAAATGATCTATAGAAAGCTCCGTCGAGGGATACGGAAGAAGTATCAATGGTCTGACTATAAGTCTCAAAGAGTATGGGAACTAATTCGATACAAGGATCCCTCAATAAAGGAGGCTGACTTTTTCAAAAACCTCCAACGGATTGAAGAGATATCTTCCAAGCCAAATATGAAAATTAGAGAGGCTGAGATGATGAAACTCTTCTTCTGGATGAAGAACATTCAAGATAAATTAGTAGAAACATAAGAAGGTGGAACATAAAGAAATGACAATAGATTCAACGGAAACCAATATGGAAAGTCTGGGTCCACCAATGACCATCTCCGAGGTTCACGACCTCACATCAGAAATTCTACGTGAATGTGGTCGCATTATCGTTGGGAAGATTGACATAATGCGTGATACATTGATAGCATTTCTTTCAAATGGTCATGTGGTCCTAGAAGGGGTTCCCGGTCTAGCCAAGACGTATATGGCACGTACCTTTGCGTCTATTCTGGGATGTGCTTTCAAGCGGATTCAGCTTACAGTAGACACCCTACCCGCTGATTTGCTCGGAAGCAACGTGTTCAACCAGAAGACCGGTGAATTTTGGTTTAGAAAGGGACCCGTCTTCTCAAACTTGGTACTGGCTGATGAAATCAATAGATGCCCTCCAAAATCTCAGAGTGCACTCCTTGAAGTCATGGAGGAGCGTCAAGTTTCAACTGAAGGCATCACAAGAGCATTACCCAGACCCTTCCTGATTATAGCTACTCAGAATCCTGTCGAGCAAGAGGGTACTTATCCTCTGCCTGAGGCACAGCTAGATCGATTCATGTTCAGACTCATACTTGATTATCCTACTGGGTCAGAAGAAGCTGAAGTGATACGAAGGAAGCATGTTGGTGAGGCATCTGACCTACGCATTCTTGCCGATCCCGTTACCATGATGCGAATGCAAGAAACCTGTAAGACCGTCTATATTGAGGAGGATATTATCAACTATATCCGTGATATCATAGTCAGGACGCGAAATGACCCTCAGATTTTGCTTGGCGGCTCACCTCGAGCATCATTAGTATTGATGAACTCATCTAAGACCCGTGCTGCAATGCATGGTCGTGATTATGTCGTTCCCGAGGATGTGCGAAAGCTCGCTGTTCAAACTCTGAATCACAGACTCGTTCTCAAGCCTGAGGCAGAACTGGAAGGTCTCACGGTTGAAAGAATCACCAGTAAGATTCTAGGCGAAGTTGACTGTCCACGCTAGGAACCTAAACGGAGATTAGATGCTATGCTGACCCAGAGAGGCTTTGTTGTGGTGTTTGCAGGGGTCCTATTCCTTACCAGTGGATTCTCTTTCGCTAATTTCTATCTGACACTACTAGGCGTCTATCTCATCATAGGTCTCGTGGTAACACTGCCCCTTTTCGCAATGACCGCTAATCTCTCTGGGATAGAGGTTGACCGACAAATTGACAAGGTCAAGGTGTTCTCAGGGGATTTTCTACGTGTCAAGGTGACGATTAAGAATAGCTCCAAACGTCATTTCGATTTCATTGAAGTCCATGATCAGTATCCCGAACTATGGATATTAGCAATAGGTGCCAATTTCATTGCATCACGGATACAACCTGGTGGTAGTATCACCTTCTCATACATACTTCAAGTGCGGATGCGAGGAAGATATTATCTTGGACCTACTGAAGTCATCATGCGTGATAGACTTGGTCTCCACTATTACAAAAGGATTCTAAAGGAACAGACTGAGGTTCTTGTTTATCCAACATGGAAAGATGTCAGACGTCTTGAGGCACTTGGGAAACAGCGACAACTCGGGCTGATGTTTGGCGCTCACCGAACCAAGGTCGTTGGCATGGGCACTGATTTTACTGGTTTCCGAGAATATCAAACTGGAGATTCATTCCGTAATATTGACTGGAAGACAAGTGCCAAACGTGGTGATTTGGTCATAAGGCAATATGAGATGGAAAAGAACATACAGATCATGTGCATGGTCGACACGAGCGGTTCCATGGGTAATGGATATCCCGAGAACACAAAGCTAGAATATGCTATTCGTGCAGCTGTTCTTCTAACACATATGGGTCTTGAGAGAAAAGATCTCGTTGGCACGTGCATCTTTAGTGATGTTGTACATTCTTTTGTTCCACCTTCTACTCGTCCCAATCACATGTACAACGTACTTGAAGCACTGGCAATGGCTGAGCCTAAGGGCTGGAGCGATTATGAAACTGCCATTTCCTACGTAACTCAGCATGTAAAGAAGCGAACCTATGTCATATGGCTAACTGACCTAGAGGAATCTCCTGCACCTCTATTGAATGCAATGAAGTCTGTTGTTGCCAACGGACATCGAGCCACAATCATCAGTCCCTTTGGTCCATGGTTCGAAGCACCAGTTGGACAACTAGGTGCAGTCGAGAAGGTATTGGCTGAGGCAGTATCTGAAGAACTGTGGGAACGAAGGCAGAAGATTACTCGAGCTCTCGCAAGGTTTGGAATCACTGTTGTAAATGTCGGTCCCGAGGACTTCTTGCCTATGATTATCCGACAGTATGAAGAAGCAAAGCAAAAAGGAGTGGCGATGTTTTGAAACCAGTTACAGTCGTTCTACAGATACTCTCCATTGTGCTGTTCTTTCTAATGTGTTTGAATGTCTATTTAGCACTTGAAGGGTACTGGAACTGGAATGCTCCTTATGTGTTCATTGTAACAGTATTTCGACTCATATCCCTCATCCTGTTCTTCGTTGGTTCGATGGTCATCGCAGGACTCGTCGCTCCGTTCACAGGCTTTACTCCCAGTGAAGCTCTGGTTGGTCTTTACAACACTCAATTATTGCGAATGTGGTATATGCAACCCTATGGAGTTTCAGGGCCCTTTACGTCAATTCGGGATGTCTTTTCGTCCGTCACAGGAAATTTTGGACAACTGTGGACTATACTATCTCAGTATAGCTTCAACTTCATGTTCTTCCTAGCTGCTGCCTTGGGAATCGTTTTCTTCCTTCAATCTCTTTTCCGCTTTGACCACAAATTTGTAGGTGGGGCATTCATATCGATTCAATCTGTGTTGGTGATTGCTGCTGTTCGTGCAACTGTTTTTCCCCTACTACCTGTAATCCCAATACCTGAATTTGCATCAGGATCAATCCCGCCTGATTTCTTCGAGTACCTTTTCGATAACGCTCAGATAATAGCTCTAATTTCATTTGCTTACCTTGAGATTAGCTACCAAATGATATACAGCCATTCAGTAGGCAAACCTGTGGAAGAACGAGAGGACACCTTGAAGAAGCAGCTATTAGCACTTCGTCAAGTCACACGAAAGAAGGAAGCCATCGAGAAGGGTGAAAAGATCAGCACGACTGCTATGAGTCGGTCATCCGGTGCCACTGCTTTCTCATTCTTGCGAGAAGCAATCGAACGAAGGGTGTTCGGTGAGAGTGAGGTGGTCGAAAGTCTGGATGCGATTGCGGATGTAAGACGTCTTCAGATATTTGTCGACGAGCTCTTGTCCACTGATCCAAATGCGAGGGACGAATTGACAGCCAAAGCAGCTGCGCCCTCTTCTGCATATATCATCTCATCGACCATTTCTGGATCTATTATCCGTTTCCTCGGCGTCATAACGATCGCCTTCCTATTTGTGAATCCACTGATTTTCACAACTCTCTTCAGTCTACCCCCTGGGATCCAAAATAGTGTCGAGCTCGAGCAACCTGAACTGGTGATTCTATTTCTTCTACCAATTCTTCTCGTCTTTGTACTGGTAGCTATGATAATTGGCTGGGCTACCGCACGAGAGGTGGAAGAGAAACCTGCGATGTCCAAGGAGGAGAAGGAAGCAGAAAATACCAGAAAGACCGAGCTAAAGAAGAAACGAGCCGATGCCAAGAAAGCTAGGAAAGAGCGAGAGATGGCAAGAAAGAAACGGAAGGACTCTTCTGAGCCTGTTGACGAATGGGATCGGGCATTAGAAGAAACATACAAGACGTAAATGAGGCAATATCCAATGGACTCTGTCGTGCTCTCACATGGAGATGTTGATGGAATTACTTCTGGTGCCATCGGACTGTTGAAGTTCCCTGGATCATCCTTCTATTTCTCGCGTCCTTCACAAATACACTCAGATCTGTACCGGATTGCGAAGGACCGACCGAAGACAGTTAGTGTGAGTGATATCGCTATCAACGAGTTGAGATTCGAACATATTCTAAGAGCATTGGATCGATTTCCTGAAACTACCGAGATTTACTGGACTGACCACCACCCTCTCAGCAAAAAGCAGAGGGATCAGTTGCAGAAGAAAGTCCATTTGTTTCATGAGGTGGGCGCATCTGCAGCTGAGCTGATGTATCGTAGATTTAGTGATGACTTACCAGAGCATGGCCTTAGGCTTGCCCTTTATGGTGCGATTGGAGATTATTGTGACGCCACGTCCTTCGCAACTCATCAGTTCGAGAACTACGACAAGAGAACGCTGTATCTGGAAGCTGGACTATTGGTACAAGCTTTGCAAGAGATTGACTATCAAAGAGAATCAATGGATTTGGTACATGAACTCACTCTAGGTATTGAACCAAGTGCAATGAACAATATAGTCACCCTCGCGATGAAGGCTACTCGAGTCGAGAGAGAAGTCTTCCGGTATATAGGACACAATGCTAGGAAGCTAGGACCCATAGGATATATTCTTGATATGCCAATAAGCGGTTATCGCGGAAAATCTGCAAAGTTTGCTGCTTATTTGACTGACTCGAATATAGGAATAAGCGCGAAATCCTCTGAAGATGAGGTCGATATGAGTATTAGACGAAGAGGAAAGAAAATAGACCTGAATAAGGCATTGAATTCCATTCTCCCTGAGCTTACAGATGCGCATGGCGGAGGTCATCCTGCTGCAGCTGGAGCTACTTTGAATAAGAGCGAGTTTCCGAAATTCCTCGACTATCTAGCCGAGTACGTAGATAGCAACATTAGCCCATGAACATTAGAAGCGCGTTATACAAGACCCAAATCACCGTAACAATTGCCTCTCCTGCTATCACGCCACTAAGGATTTTGACCCATTTTCTGTATTTCGGCGTTTCAGTTGGATCTGGAGCCTTCTCTGCAATACCTTCCTTCTTCAATCTGTAATCCATATACCCTCCAAAGAGCATCGCAATGGTGGTGGCAGGTGGTACAAGAATCCCCACTGCAAGACTAATTGGACTCAGATTCCTTTTGCTCAGCTCTCTTCCTGCAAGGAATCCAATTATCCCGAATATCAGCAGATACGTGAAGGACAGTAAGGGGTGAACATCAGGAAAAGTATCCAATCCGGGTAACTGGAAGTTGCTCAGTCCAGTCAAGCTTACGACAAGAAAGCCAAAAAGTTGTGCCGCAGGTGCCGGGAACTCAGTCCCTCCAAATCCATATGTCGAATAAAGCATGAACGTGATTAGAGACCCTACAAAAGTACCAAGAAGTGCGCCTACAAAGACCCCTTTTGCGATATCTCTTCCACGCACTCCCGTGAGCGTACCTAGTTTGAGATGCACTAGAAGGGCAATCGCGGAATCTTGGAGAGCTCCCAGCATGGCCATGAACGTCGTTATCGCTGCAAAGGATATACGAAACAGTAGTATAGCTGGTATCGATATCATGTCCGAGATGTATCCCGCTAGCATCCCTGTTTCGCTGATTGAACGAGCCGTGAAGTATGCCGAAAGCATTGTGATTGGAGAACCTAGGACAAAGAGTAGTATTGGAACTTCAATCCCTGCGAAGGGGCGGATTACGCCGAAGATGAGCGTACCAATTAGGATGAACAGAGCCATCGAAATTCCAGCGACCCATATTGGAACGTGTCCCCTTGTCGAAAGAAGATAACCCCGTGGGTCTCGTACCATAAAGCGGATTTCTTCCTTGAAGACCTCGAGGGACAGTATCTCCTCTTGCACCCTAAGCAACTTGGGAGATTTCTCACCTTCACTCATGATGTCATCGGTGGTACTAGCCTTCTCCTCTTCTGACTGCTCATCTTGTGTTTCATCATCCTTTTCTTTGCCAGAGAATATATCCCCAACAATCACTGTGATGAATATGCCAATAGCCAAATACAGGATTTCTGGACGAGTTAGATGGTCTGCATATTCCATTGGAAGGGCCCTTTCGAGTACAATCCAGAAGAAGATCGATACTACACTTCCTATGAACATGGTCAGGACCCGCTTCCATCCTACAAAGAATCCGATCGCACCCATCAATGGTGAGTTCGTTACACCAATCCAATCCGGAACAGCAGGTGTAAAGGCATGAGGTATCGATGACAATCGCAATCCATCATTTGCAGCTTCGATAGCTTTCATACTCCCTACATATGCTGCAGAAACCGTCAGTCCCTTCATCACTGTTCTCTTCGATTCAGAATCTGCTCCCAAGGAATTGATGGTTTCAGCCTGAGGTCGCACTTGTGGCCATGGATCATCCTCAAAGTTCTTTCTGAAAGGAGCTAGTAGAAGCAACCCGAATATGGCACTAAGGCCAGTTACAATTGCAATGAATTCAAACGTGATAATGGTAGAAACGTCAAGCCAGGGCATCTGAGTGGGACCAAAGATGGCGATTGCTGGGAATGTAATCAGCACTCCAACTGAAACCATGGATGAAGTGTTTGCGATAGCAACAGAGATGGTGTTCTCCTCTGGAGTATATCGACCATTTAGGCTCAAGAGTAAGAATCCCAGAAGCTCAGCCCCAACAAAATATACGATACCAAGCTTTAGAGCCAGATAGATTCCAAGGAAGGTCATTACGACGCCGACAATGATTCCTGTTCCTACTGCTCTTTTAGTAAGCGGAAATTTCGGTTCGCTCATCAATCCTGCGTAGATCGTCATCCCTGCTGCTGCCATCACGACAACTTCTGAGAAATCTCCAAAGAGAAATGAGAACAAGAGGTACGCAAAGATAGCTACTGAAAACAACCCAAGCCCCTTCTTGTCTAGTGCACCTTGAGTAATCGAGCCAACCAAGAGAAGGAACTCAAGTATAATTGCTACTATTGTTCCATAGCTGGCTCCTTCTGTACTTGTAGCAAATACTGCATAGAAGAATCCTGCTGCATATATCCCGACTAGGAACAATCTAGTAGAGCTCAGTTTTGAAGCCAAAGGCTTGACAAAAATGGATTCTGTCATCTCTCCACTCAGAGTAATGAAAATGGCGAATCCAATAGATGCCATCACAACATAGAATGAGAAGATTTCCAACAGCAATGAGATTCCGATATAGCCTGTGACTGCAACAATCGAGAAGATGACCTCGTTTCGACTCAGTGTTATCCGTGAGATTGAGCAGGCGAGGAGTAAGCCTTCTATTACAAAGGCTCCAATCATGCCAAAGTCTGGACTAATATCTGCCATTCCAATAAGAGCGATGAGCAACCCTGTTGCAAAAGTAAGGACCATCAATAATCGAGTGGCATCGAACCTATCCATCATTTGCACCGTCAGCTAGTAGTCAGGCATCGCAGAAGCAAACATTATTGGTCGGAGTTGTTTCCTTGAAGGCTATCGTGAGAGCATGGTCCAATATTTAGCCATTGTGTAATTTGGAGAGCCTCTCGAGCAGTTCCTTTTGGGAGATATGTTGAAGAATGAGGGTCTTTTTTTTCGCCTTGTGACCAGCTGCTATCACAATATCCAAAGATGATAAATCAAGGGACTTTGATAGCCGTTTGATCAGCTCAGTATTGGCCTTTCCATCTCTTGCAGGGCTGCTTAGGTTCAAGACGATCTCACTATCATCTAGAGTATGAACAAGCTCTCGTTCTTTTGAACCGGGTCGCACTACCACAACAAGGAATGTTCCTTTCTCACTTTCCCATATCCATTCTTCAGTCATACATGTAATGATTGAAACGCCGAACTTAAAGGTGTTTCATCAAGGATTCTTTTTTATGGACTTCCTGCGGCGTAATGTGTAGAAACCGTGTTAATTTTACCACGGGGTGAAGAAAGATGTCCGATCCTGTTATGGATGCATATACACAAGCGTATAATACGTCAGGTCAGATGGTCCAAGCCTTTGGTGTCATAAAAGGCGACGGCTCTGTTCTCTGGCAAAGTAACAACTGGAGTCTAGAAGCTGATGCTAAGAGCCTAGTTGCAGCTGTAAATAATAGGGCTGCAAGCGTCACTCAGAACCAGGTGAAATACAGCACGATGCGTACAAGCCCAGAAAGCCTTGTTGCCCGCAGTATTCAAGGCAATGGAATCTTGATTCTTGCAAGGATCGAAGGTGACAAATGGGTCGTCGCGTGGGCGTCCCCGGATGCTGCTCCGGACGGCGTCTATGTTGATGTTGACCGTGCTGCAAAATCCCTTAAGGGAAGAATCTAGTTCTACGTATGGGGGAACCACTTCCCCCTGAACTTGATTTGAAATTCAAATCTGAGGTGTGATGATTCTCTGTCACTAGATGATATTTGGACGCATCTTTATTCTCATAATAACAAGATTCAGGCCTTTGCAGTGATTAGCGCAGGCAAGATTGTCTGGCAGACAGACAATTGGAATCTCGTGGACTCTGTTTCATCATTGCTTGAAGGTGTGACAAAACGAGCAGGGACCATCGAAGTATCGAATATTCCCTACCAGATCGGTGAAGCGACTGGTGATTCGCTTATCGCAACATCAACAGAGGGGAAAGGTCATGTTCTCATGGCTAAGACAAAGAATGATGCTTGGTTTGTCGCATGGGCGACGCCAGACTCTATTTCAGACCTCACCATTATCGATCTCAAGTATGCTGCATCCAAGGTGAGGTAGCAATCAACACGTTCGTTTTCAAACGATTGTTTTCGTCGTTTGCATGAATTGGAGCTTCCACACCTTTATAGCGCACACAAAGAATAAGAGTACGGTTGTATAAGAATCCATAAGGAGAGGAAGCTACCATTGACAGTTACAGCGTTCATTCTGCTTACGGTTGAGATGGCATCTCAGCGAGAGATATTAAACACTATACGTGCTCTTGATGAGGTATCTGAGGCTCATCTTATCTTTGGAGCATTTGATATTATAGTGAAGGCTGAGTTTGGAAATAACGAGGAACTAAGTGTGTTCGTCGTGGATAAAATCAAATCGATACCAGGTGTTGGCGACACCCAAACGAACATTGCCGCTGTATAGGACAGGAAGCAGGTTCCCGTCCACACACAGGCATACAGTTTATGGTGATTGCAACAGATTGTCTTTCGTTGGTTATTTGAATAGGAGATCTCGAATCTTCTTATGAATCTCAATGTATTCCTCATTTCCTAAGGCATACATCTGCAAGAGAAACTCGTACATGTCCAGAACATCCTTGTCTGCAACATCGCTACGAATCAGTTTCACAATCTCTTTCCGTGCTGCAAGCTCGATTTTCAAGGCATCAAACCTAAGGTTCTCGAACCTCTTCTGTTCCTCCTCAGTTATATTGATCTTGAAATGCTGCATCATCTTCTGAGTGACTTTCTCGTTCTTCTTCCTGAGCATCTTCTCATCAGCGGCACTCAACACTCCTGTGATTAGGACAAAGCCTCCTGCTGTTCGTCTATAGTAATCTGTGGTTCTCTTTCCTGTGGTGACTGTGCCCAGCTTTATCACATACCCCATTTCAATGAGCTTTGGTAAGTGATGATAGACCTGATTCTTGGTCACATTCTCGACATACTCGATGTCTTCTGACATCTTGACAATCTCTACAACTGACAGAGCTTTCCTTGTGACCTCACGTTGACGAATGATTGTATCGCCGGTTTCAGGATCCTTCGTCTTGGTGGTCTTTGTATCTTCAACTCCTTTTCTCAATACTTGAAGGATGGCTAGACGTACGCTATCATCGAGCTCCTTCGCTCGGTCTATATCATATACGAATTCAATATCAGGTACTGCTTTCTTGGCCTCAGGAGTCAATTCAATGCCTTCCAAGGTGTCGGTTATATCATCGTCCATTCTATCACCATTTCAAGTGCTTTATCTCACTATTATCTATAATTGGATGGTATATTAAAGTTTTGTTAGATGAACCGTTTTAGGCACGAATGAAAATTACATAATAGTTTGGTATACAAACCTTTATATGGAAATGTTGTGGTGTATAAACTGTGAACAATCATGGCGTTAGAAAGCAACTCACGAACCGAATCTGGAACAAAGAACAAGAAGATCGCACAGTCAATCTCGACTGCAGCTATCCGATACGCATACGCTTACAGGAGGTAAGAAACGATGGCACTTGTTAAGAAGCAAAGCATGAAGCCAAGGAATACGATTTCAACTCAAGCAATACGCTTTTCCTACATCTATAATAGGTGATTCAAATGACTCGCGAATCAAGATCCCTGAGCTCAAATGAGCGATTTAACGCAGCATACACCATTGATAAGATTCGCCGGCAAGAAATCACGACCAAAGATGTTCTTGAACTAGAGGCGACCTAGTCGCCTCCTTCTCTTTTTGAAACAGGCTCTATTGATACTGTACAGCTACTTTCTGAAGACGATTTGGTAGAATGTGTCATTCATTACGTAGGTGACTTCTACTTCCTTTGCTCTTTCAGGAAGGTATTCCAGAGGTGGTTTGGCGGCAAAGAGGCTATTCGCCTTTATGATCTCTTGACCTCTGTCAGTCCCTCGCAGTCTGGGAGAAACTCCCTCATCGATCACAATGACAAATCCATCCTTCTTTACAATTCTGAGCATCTCTTCTAAGGCTCCGGATATATCTGAGAAAGTATTGATTCCTCCAGTATGTAGCACGATATCGAAGGTATTGTCAGGATAGGGAATATTAAACACACTACCATGTACAAGATTGATTGTTAGACCGAGCTTCCCTGCTTTTCTTTGGGCAACGTGAAGCATCCCCCATGAGACATCAAGTCCATGCAGATTGAAACGTCCCATCTTTCCTTTGAATGCACTCTCAAGAGCTTCAAAGTTAGCTGCTGTGCCTATGCTCACGTCAATGATCTTTGACGGACCTTCTATTGGTATGAACTGGGTGAATCCTTGTCGTTCCTTGTTTATATCTATATCAAGCCACTCATTGTACTGCTTGACAGCTTCATCATACCCCTCTGCCATCTGATCATATTCCTCAATCCATTTCTTGTCCTCGTCGGTCAGATCTGGGAAAAGAAGTGAGGGGATTCCATCAATGATTGGCCAATGATGGCCCTTCTCACAGGTCAAGGATCCGTTATCAACGCCATCAGTCTGCTCTGTCACATCTGATATCCTAAGGCCGTTTTTGCATTTTGGACATCGTAGAAGATTAAGGTGTGGTGTTTGCATTGGTAGTCAGATTTGAAAGATATCAATCATTTATGAAATAATCGCAAAGTCGTAGGATATGTTATCCTATGTTTCTCTAACTCTCTTCTAGGATGCTGTGGATGAGTCCCTCGATTGTGTATAGGGCGGTCTTAATGACCTGCCATTGAATTGTTACGATAAGTGGGTTCCTGATGTGCAATGCCCAAGGCTTCTGACTCTCAGTCATTGGTCTGAATATTGCGATACTCTCTATTCCGTCAATCATCATGATTGACATGGCATCTGGATTCCAACCTATATACTGTAGGTCAATCTCCTGCAATACTTGTCGAAGGTTCTCAACTAGAACCTCCGAACTAGGTATTGCGCTATGAATTTCCATGTAATGCCTGAAGGGCTCAAAGCTCTCCACTAGTGAACCCGTGGTATGCAATTCTATATTTACTCCTCTTGCCTTTGCTCCAGAGAATGACGAACGCAGCGGACTAAGAAGGCTTGGAAGTCTGGTCGCTATGAATATGGACCTCTTTGCCCCTTCCAAGGCTGACATGATCCCGAGATTGATTTGCTCATCTCCCTGTGTCGTCCAGACGAACTCCTCTTCAACAGACTCTCTTTCGCTCTCAAGATTCTCAAGTGCAGCAAGTGCTGACTCACTAGAGGATTCTAGCTTCTTTCGAAGGAACTCAATAGTCGTTCTTGGTGGTGCTGCCTTGAATGTCGCAGGTTCTCTTCCGAGAACTCGCTGGATTATCCCCCGCTTCTCCAGCAAACCAACCGTTTCGTAGACCTTGCTTCTTGGGATGCCAGAGACCTCTGCAATCTCTCGTGCAGTTGAGTTTCCTTGTTGCACCAGGGCCTTGTAGGCCCGAGCCTCGTTGAGTGTAAGACCAAGCCGTATTAGGTCATCTATGACAGAATCTGAGAGCAATCTTATCGCCAACCTTACTAGTACACCATCACATATCAATTAGTTGTCACTCTAGGAGTTACACATTTACATGTCTTCAACAACTCTGAGTTTTCAAGAACTCAGAGCTCCTTTGGAAATTCGACTCTCGAATATGATGTTACTCCCTTCGTGACATCAGTGCTATATTCTCCGTTGTCAAGTAGAGTATGAGTTGATGTTGTTGATTGAAATAGAACATCTAAGCCATATCTACTCAGGTGAGATAAAAGCGCTTGATGACCTCTCTTTCAAAGTAGAGCGAGGAGAGGTTATTGGGCTGCTAGGTCCAAATGGAGCCGGTAAGTCTACCTGTGTGAAGATGATAACAGGAGCGCTTAAGCCAACTGCTGGTAGTGTCCGGGTTTCTAACTATGAGGTTTCTGAGAATCTAAGGGCAGTCCGTCGCCTCATAGGTGTGATGCCCCAAGAAACTGCTCTCTATAGAGATCTCACTGCTCAAGAAACCCTTGAATATCATGCTGACATCTATGGGGTACCAAAAGAGGAACGAGATGATAGGATCGCAGAGATGCTTGAGCTTGCAGGTCTTACAGCGCGTAAGGATGACCTTGTCAAGACATACTCGGGTGGTATGAAACGTAGGCTTGCCCTTGTTCGTGCCCTACTCCATAAGTCCGAGCTGCTGATATTGGATGAGATGAGCTTGGGCGTTGATGTCCAGAGTCGTGCTCTTATTTGGCAGCAGGTCAAGCTGCTCAAGAAACAAGGTAAGACCGTTCTCTTCTGTACGAACTACATGGATGAAGCTGATGAGCTGGCCGACAGGTTGGTAGTCATAGATCGTGGAAAGCTTATGGCTGAAGGTTCTCCAAGAAGTCTCAAACAAGCACATGTGGGAAACTACATCATTGAAGTAGAGCTAGAAGGTCTCACTGAAGGACAAGGAGAGTCATGGATCAGTGAGCAGGTGGGACTTCAGGTCGACAAGGTAACTGAATACAAGGAAATGCACTCACGAACAGCACGCATCTGGAGTGTGGAGGGATACAAGGATCTCCCACTAGTGATACGGGTCCTTTCAGAGCGTGGGATTGTAGTGAAGCAAGCATCAATGCGAGCTCCTTCACTTGGCGATGTGTTCCTGACAATAACTGGTTCGAAGCTGAGGGATTAGAGTTGATGCGTGAGTTACTTGCTATAATTAGAAAGGATTTGAGAGTCGCACGAAGAGACCCCAGATTCCTTGGTCCCTCTCTCATCGTGCCCTTCGTTCTTCTAAGCGTCTATGTCATCCTGTGGTCATCCTTCGGAGGAGGTGAAGCCTTTACGTGTGGCCTAGTTGTTCAGGATGATACTGTCTATGGTGAGGAGATGGCTGAGATAATCGAAGGGATGCGATCATCGACCAATCACACTTGGTTCTCCATAACGAGATATGACCTTACAGAAGCAGAGAACCATTTCCTGTCAGGTGACTTGATTGCATACATAGTAATACCATCTGGTTTTGGGGCGAACATCTCTAGTGAGAATGATGCACAGTTAATCATGTATGTGAATAACATCAATGATGATATAGTCAAGAACTATGTGCATAGGATTGAAGCAGCTGTCCTCCTGTACAATCAAGGTGCTCTATCTCCTGACTTTGACCAAAGTGAGGCCATGGTCTCCCTAGAAGAATATCACTCACTGGCACTGACACCAGGAAATACAGAATATGCTGGAGCTGCTGCAATCATTCTCTCGTTGATTACATGCACTCTTGCCGGCCAAGGAATGAACACTGCTGCTGACTATGAGAATAAGGCAATTGAGGATACGCTAAACTCACCTGTTTCAAGAGTTGTCCTTATGTTAGGACATTCTCTATCAGCAGTTCCTCGATCATTATTTGTTCTGGTCATCAGCTTTCCAATCGTTTCGATTATTCTGAATATCTCTCCTGTCGGGAACCCTGTTCTTTTGCTCGCAGTGCTCATACTCTCTGCACTCGCATTGACCCCTCTTGGAGAGCTCATAGGCATCCTCACAAAGGAAAAGGAGAAGGCGCTGCTGGCATCGGTTCTTCTTACAATCATCGGTTTTCTTGCAGGTGGAGGATTAGCGCCAGTATCTCTGATGCCTATTCAATTCAGAATGGTTGCACTAATGATCCCAGTCACTCACGTGATTATCCTATGGACTCGCTTGTTCTATTTCGATACGACATTGGGTCTTGTTTCCAGCTCACTTGCTCTGGTAGTGTTCTGGCTACTTTTCACAGCTGCTGTTGTCTTTGTCACAAAGAAGGAGGTCGAGAGGTAATGAATCCGTTCCTTAGAGTCTTGGAATCGACAATTAGAAAGGAATTCAGAATCCTGCGTAGGAACAAAGCCAAGATTGGACTCGTAGTTCTCTCGCCCTTAATGTTCTGGTCAGGATTCGTCTTACTAATGGGCGGTGTCTACTCACAGGGTATCGAAGCTGGTTTGGTGGTGCTCGAAACCAATCCCGGGTACTATACAAATGGGCTCATTGAGATCTTGGGGGAGCATGATGAGATCCCTCCAAGCCTCGTTCTTCTTGAGATGGACAATGACACAGCCTATAGCCTCTTTGCATCAGGAGAAATCATGTTAGTGATTGTAATCCCTGAAGACTTCGAGGAAGCCCTTGGTCAGAATGAAACTACAAACATCAAGATTTGGGTCAATAATGTGCATGAAGACATGACAAAGAATCTGCGCATGCCCGTCATTCGAAAGCTGGATATCTTCTATCAAACATATCTGGATGATGCTCCTCTTGTAGACTTTGACTATGAATTGCTGCGCACCTTTACATATCCACGTCTTGGCTATATGGCATGGACCATGTCTATCTATGCAGTGATGTTTGGCGCTATGTTCTCGTCAGGATCAATGATCACACAGGAATTTGAGAACGAAACATTCGAGGAGTTGGAGATGGCCAATCAATCACCTATAGCCATCAATGCGGGAAAGATGCTCACAGGTATGTCAGTTGGGTTCATAGCACCCCCTATCCTGATGATTATCGGTCTGCTGGGATTTGGAGTCTGGCCTAGTGGTAGCATCGGAGTATATCTCCTACTAACCATACCCTTGGCAATTATAGCATCAGGGATTGGTATTGTTCTTGGAGCAATAGCAAGGAGTTCCATCTATGTAGTCCCCCTCGCTGCACTCTCCTCGCTATTCTATTGGATCATGGGCGGTGGTATGGCACCTCTGCTGCTTGCTGGTCTTGGATTCGATTGGGTTGATTCATATTCTCCCATTTCGAATGCCTATCGTTCATTGACAAGTATGTTTGTGGATGGTAACTATGCTTCACTCATTGTTGATTTGGGAGTTCTTGGGATATCGATCCTCGCCACTCTCATAATTGCTCCCCTCGTGACAGATAGGCTTTCAAGGGTCAAGTATCCGAGTATATCACGGCCTAAGAGGCGGAGATGAGGTCTCTATAGGGTTGGGACTTGTTTCTCAACCCTTTGCTGGGGATCCAATGGAGTACATCATGTTAGAGAATGAAGGCATCTCCATCCTACTACGCACCATTCTAATTGAGAAGAACTTCTCGTGAAGACCCACTCTGTTCAAAGTATCAAGAGCGTTCTGATTCGTTTCTAAGACTCCTATTGACAAGGATTGACTCTTTCTTGCTCTTGCAACTGCATTGATAAGATCTCCTGCATTTTCATGGTGATTTGAAATAATCCAAGGAGCGATTCGTACTGTACTCCCTCTATCACTGGCCATGATGAAACCATCCACTCTATCTTCACCACTATCGATGACATAGCAAAGATCTGGAAACTCCCTATATCGATGTTTCAAGAAATGCGATCGGTTTCCTGCAAATGCTCTTTCATCCAGACGGAGGAGTCCTTCGAGGTCATCATCAGTTGCTTTTCTTACATTCCTAACCTCTGTCGCATCCGGGATACCGCTCAAGCGTAAGGACTTACAACATCTTTTGAATCCCAATCCTTCGTATATTGGAGCCGCATCAGGGACTGCATCAAGCATCATAGTCATTGCCTGATTACTCTCCAAGTAGCTGATAGCGTGTTTCATGAGGGTAGTTCCGATCCCTTTCTTTCTATGGTCTTTCAATACAATGAGACTACCAATGAACCCAATTGTTCCATAGGCAACAGCACTGATCATACCTATGGACTGGCCATTTTCCAATGCAATGAATGCCGCTTGTGGACTATGGGAGATGAGCATCTCAAAGTCACTTCGAATGTCCGACCAGCCCTCGCTGGATGTGAGCTGCAGTGCAAAGTCAATATCCTCATTCTCCATGAATCGAACTCTCATGATGATGCGCTCCTGCTACTCACATCACTAACTAGTATATCATTCTACACTTCAAAGTAAGAATCTGAGTTTGAGCAACTCGGCATGCTATTATACTGGTACTGCACATGTAGTAGGTCGTACTCTTGATTCAAGGAGAGAGAGAAATGTCGAACGAAGATTCTACTGTTACTGAAACTCCTGTGACAAAGAACGAGTCTGAACCGATGCGTTGGCTCTATGTCTTCGTCATAGGACTTGGATTCTTTACGACTGGAGTCAGCTGGAGTGTCTACAACAGCTACCTTCCTGCTGATTTCCTGCCGTTATTCATCCAAGGTCCCATTCAGAACACACTCATTGGTCTCATAATGGTACTTGATAACGTGTTTGCACTTTTCCTGCAGCCGTATATTGGTGCTCGATCAGACCGCGAACGCTCCAAGCTAGGTAGGCGAATGCCATACATTCTAATCGGCACTCCTGCTGCAGCAGTCTTCTTTGCGCTTATTGCACTCGGGTGGGCCGCATTCAGCTTCTGGTTGATGTTCTTCTTCATCACAGTGTTCAATGTGTCAATGGCATACTACAGGGCACCTGTTGTTGCGCTGATGCCTGATGTTGTATCGTCTGAGCATCGCAGCAAAGCGAATGGTGTCATCAATCTAATGGGCGGCGTTGGTGCCATTTACGCATTTGCTATAGCCTCTCAAATCTACAAGATAAAGGATCCCGGACTTGCAGCACTCTTTGGAACGACAACCACAAGAATAGGGCCTATCCTAACGTTCCTCACCACCTCTGTGATTATGATCGTGGCTACAATCATTCTCTTTGTAATTGTTAGGGAACCTGAGGTGCCGCCTATCGATCCAAACAAACCGAAGGAAGTCGGAATAGTTGAGGCGATAAAGCAAGTTTCCTTTGGTACTGATAAATCGGTCATTGCCCTCCTCCTTGCCATCCTTTTCTGGTTCTTTGGGTGGAATGCCATGGAAACTTGGTACACCAAATATGGTGGAGAGGTTCTTGGATTCGCAACCGCTGATGCCGCATTCCAGCTGACCGCATTTGCATTATCATTCGTCATTTTTGCCATTCCTGGAGGATTACTAGCAGGGAAACTTGGTCGAAAGAGGACGATCCTTGGAGGGCTCATCATCATGATAGCTGGAATTGCGCTGCTGTTCGTCATAACAGACTATTACATCATGATGATTATCCTCGTGATCGCTGGCCTCGGATGGGCGATGGTCAACGTTAATTCCATAGTGATGGTATGGGAAGCACTTGGGAAATCTCGGATAGGCGCAGGAACAGGGCTCTACTACCTATTCAGCATGAGCGCTGCCATCTTTGGCCCTCTTGTCAGCGGTATCATCTTTGATTTAACCTCGATATCGATTCTGTTCCCACTTTCAATCGCATTCTTGGTCATCGCCTTCGTTTTCATGCTCGGAGTCAAGACTGGAGAGGTTGGCGACGAAGCGACTTCTGAGCATGCCGCATAATTAGATTCTGGGAGCTTCGGCTCCCCCTCTTTTCTTCTTCATCACGATACGTAAGTTACTTGAGAGAATCCCTTCATATTGCCACAAACGAGTCGTTTCTTTCAATGCTTGAGATCGATGTCCATATTCCAGAACGAACATGAGCATCTTTGTGTGCAGACAGAGCATCTCATAGCATATAGAAAAAAGGAGAGAGTATTCTCTCTCCAAAAAGTAGAATCTTGCTAAGTGTACTAAGCTGTCATATAGACTTGTACGACGGGTTGTCCCAGAATCCATGCCGAATCTGACAAATCCGAATCGGGATTTGCATCATTGAAGAAGATGTATACCGTATTTCCTTCAGCAGCTGATCCAAGGTTAATAGTGATATATGCACCATTCAGATAATTGCTTGGAGAATAGGTATAGACTCCCCAATAACCTGACCCCGCGGCTACACTTACTTTCATCGCCTCATTATGGTACAAGCCAAAGAAGTAGAAATACGCCTTAAAGTAGAATCTGACTCGTACTCCTGAAATATCAACACCTCCTGGAATATTGCTTGGGGTGCGCCATGAGGCACTGAAAACATATCGTGCTGATCCGCCTGGTGGCGTAATTAGTCCCTCAGAGGCTGTTTGCGTACTTGGGTAGTATTGAGAATTGAGAATCAATGTTGGTCCTGTCATACTCACATCTACCCATTCACCGGTTGGACCCGCCTGAGTAGGTATAGGTGCCACACTGATAGATACCAAGAAAACTAATGCTGCCATTAGAATTTGGATTCTTCTATTATTCACTATTTGATATTCCTCCTAATGAGCTTCAACACTAAGAATGATTGTCAACACATTGACCTGATTTTTCATTCATCAAGTCATTTGATATTGAAACCCTATCCTTGTCGAAACTCCACACATGCAAATGCCTAACTGCCTATACTCTGTTTTTGTGTTGTGAAATACACCTTTCATGCTATATCGAAATAATCCATAGCAGCTTGATTCTAAGGATATCATTTGATTAATGGATATACTGATTCTCTTTCCATATGAGTTCGAACCACATTTCATGAAGCGTCAGACTCGTCCTTGACAACCTCTATCTGTACAGAGAGGTGGAGCAAGGATTCCCCCGTATCGTCGCAATAGGGTCGAAATTGTGAGGTGTCTTCGCTATCTACTTCAGTTGACATATATCTAGTAATGTGTTCAAATCAATTCAGTATTGAGTATCAAATACAAAGCCACTCATAGAAACTTATTGCGTTTTTTAGAATCCCATATCCTCTCATAGCTCGAAAAGGACCTTTATAGATTGTATTTGTGAAAGATGACAGAGACTTCGAAACACACACTCTATGTGCAATCTCGTTCCAATTTAGTGTCTTTCTCGATGATAATCTCGATAGAACTTTTCCGCTCTTGAAGCCCGTTCTCTAGATCTCGATTGCTAAAGTAGAATATCACGAAGGAAATTATTGCCATAATGGCTGCAAAAAAGATGATGGTGTAGTAGTCACCACCTAGAGTGAACAACACAGCTGCATAGATTGGACCCAACACCCCAGATATTGAGAGCATGGACTGGAGCAGTCCTGATGCTGTTGCACGCTCCGCATTCCGTTCTGTGACATACTTGAGAGCGCCAACATAGAGGCACGCCCATGAGAATCCGAGCAGGACCTGGGCAGGGAAGACTTCCCAGATTGTTCGGGCGAGTCCTATCCAGATGAATGTGGCAGAGGAAGCAATGAGTCCTGTAGCAAAGAGCTTGGTATATTCGAATCGATCCGTGATTGCAAGCATGAAGATTACTTGAGACAGAGAGTTCGTAGCTTGAATGAGACCTATAGTAACAAGGTCTCCCCCAAGATTCGAGAGGATGAGAGGCCAGTAGGTCCATACTGCGAAAGCACTGCTGTGTCGAATAAAGACCGCCAGATACACAGGGTAGTTCTTCCTGAAGGTTTCGACTGGAAAGAGCGGGACCTTGATTGGTGTTACCTGTATCTTTGGGAGGGTGAATGCGCTCGCGAATGCCAACAGGAAGAATAGGGCAGACACCAAGAACGCGTAGTAGATATTGAAACCAGCTGCGTACCCAGCTAATACCGTACCAACTCCCCATCCAAGTGCCCCGAATGATGCAAAGCGACCCATCTTCATCTTCGATTCGTATGCATAGGCTGCAAGAGCACCTGGGTAGATGCCTATTGAGAACCCATTCAGGACTCTTACGATGAAGAGAATCTCCAATGTACTAGAAACTAGAAGCAGTCCAAAGCTTAGTGTAGACAGGAATATTCCAATCCGCAGGATGATGCGCCTACCATAGATATCTCCAGCTCGACCAAAGATGTAGCTAGAGAAAAATGATGCAGTTGCGTAGGCTGATACCATGATTGCGATGAACAGATCATCAGCACCGAGATGATCCTGTGCAAGTATTGGGATGTACGTGACCGCTGAAAGAATTGCGGCACCTGCCATTGTTTGAATGACTTCGGTTCTCACGTTCGGTTCCCGTTATTTTGCCAATCTCTCCATCATATTAAGAGTCTGGTCGGTACAACACCGTGGCACATGTGACAAACCTTTTTTCCCTTCAAATGCTATAAGACACAGACTAAAACTGGAGTTCGTATAAGATGGTTTCACCAAAGGTCAAGTTTATCGCCATAACGGTTGACGAGTTAATATTAGTACCACTAGCAATAGTGTTCGTGTTCTATTTCCTACCTGATTACTTCTTTGCAAGTATCATTATTGGGATTCTTGGCTCAGCGGTGTTCGTTGCCATCAAGTACTGGCTGGTATATCCTCAACTTCTAGATACATCATATGCATTCTATGGTCTTGAAGGCATTGTTGGAACTGTCAAAGTGACTGTAACTCCCCAATCAGGGAAGATCACTGTGGGACAGGAACTTTGGGACGCACGCTGCGATGTGGGCGAGATCGCACCTGGCACCAAGGTCAGAGTAATCGCACGAGATAGTATGCTGGTCCGAGTGACTCCCGAAGGATAACCCGTTCTTATTCTCCGAGGAGAAAACTGAAGACCAAATCAATGACATTCTCTACATCAGAAGGATCAATGCATTCAAAGCTGCTATGAGTATATCTACAGGGGATTCCTACTGTGGAAACAGGTTGTCCCTGAGCAGCAATTCGAAATCCATCTGTTGCATAGTGATGATACACCGCTCTCTGGATTCGGATATGTTTCTTACTTGCGACTTCAAAGAGCCTTTTATTGAGTTTGTGCGAATACACTAATTGACTGTCCTTTACTACAATAACTGGACCCTTTCCCAGACTTACAGATGCTTCGCCATGAGTACCAGGATAGTCATCTGCCAGTCCCACTTCTAGGACTATGACCCCTTCCACATCAATATCTTTAGCAACTGACTCTACTCCTCTGGCTCCAATCTCTTCCATGACCGTCGAAACGAAGGTCACAGTTGGTCTTCTGTCCTTCGGAGTCATCGATAGTCTTTCAGCCAGAGTGATCATCACTGCAAGTCCAATTCTATCATCAAAGGACTTGCCCATGAGATTCCTTCCTATTTTCTCAAGCGGAGCTGCATATATCACAGGTGTTCCAATGTGTATCCCTAAAGCTTCCACCTCTTGTGCGGACTGAACGCCTAAGTCTATGAACACCTCATCCCAAGTAGGGATCATCTTCTTCTTCTTAGGACCTGCGATGTGAGCTGTTTGCACACAGAAGCATCCAGGTATGAGTCCGGTTTCTGTCATAAGCAGTACCCATTGCCCTGGAAGCAACCGCATATCTGGCATATGACCTTGGGTGCTCCACTTTGCTTTCAGAAATCCATTGTCATCAATATTGCTCACAAAGAATCCTACCTCATCCGCATGTGCAACTATAGCATAGTGTGTGTCAGTACCTTCTAGGGTAGCCACCAGATTTCCTATTTTGTCAGAGGATATATCGCTACAATAATCCTTCAGACGATCTCTCATGAATTCTTGAACCATTTCCTCTCTTCCCACTGGTCCTGGTATTGCCGTAAGTTCCTTCAGTAGCTCGAATATTCGTTCTGACAATCTGATTTCCTCATCACTTTCAAGGAAACTGACTCAGATAAGGGATTTCTTTCAGTCGGAATGCTTTAGTGCCACTCAGAATTTCCTATCTTGGCTGGTACAAAGGTATGATAATCACTGTGACAACAGTCATCATCCTGGTGTTAGGGATGCTTTCTATTGCACTATCTATGTATGGTGGTTTTGTATCATCTCAAATCATCGATAGATATGAAGAAGGGCCAACCAGTCAAGCTGTTGAGCGAAAATACTACCTTTTGGGGATGATAGGCACTATTGTACTCCTTACTCGAATTCTAATTGTTCCGATTTACTTCTGGATGTTACAATCCTTGGTCCCATATTGTCCCGGTGCGATGTGTGCATCAGGAGTAGTCAATGTCAGTGAGCCCTATTCTTTCATTAGCCTGATTCTCAAGATACTGCTTCCCTTCGTCTATGGGATTTGGTTGCTTGTTGAGATTGCTAATCGGCGAGACCCCACCCTTCCCTTCACTCGAACACTCACTATGACCTTTCTAGTTATCCTTCTCCCACTATTAGTCATCGACTCTGCTGCAGATGTTCTTCTGACGGCAACAATTCAACCGGTCTTCGCTCCCTGTTGCTCAAGTATCTACGATGTAGATCCTCCTTTTTCACCATCCGCCGTCCTTGGACCCGAAGTAGGTATAGTCATTCTGGCTGCGACTGTGCTTGTTTCATTGAGTTTGAGTGCGTTCCAGTGGCTTGAATCCAAGTATGGACCTTTAAGATACCTGACCCTTTTGCTTGCTATAGCGGCCTCAATTCTGTACTTCATCACACTTCATGATACCTTAGCTCCATTAGCCCTTGGCCTTCCGAATCATCATTGCCCCTTTTGCCTATTTCAGGAATTTCCAGACACTGCTCTTTTCGCTGGATTATTCTGGATTGGCATTGCAAGTGCGTGTTGGAGGGTGATACTTGAGCTATCTTGGGAAAGAAGAGGCCTTGAAAGCAGAGTCAATATCAACACCATCTCCATACTACGGAAGATATCATCAGTGTTCTTGCTCTTCAGTATCGTTAGCCTCATCTCTCACGTTCTCATAGCTGTTTAGGACCTTCGTCGGAGAACGAAGAAGATCACCACTACAGCAATAGATGCAATCAGGACCACCACGATAATCGTCAGGGTGGTCTGGTCCATAGGTACAGGGATATCTGATTCAAAGACTCCATGTGCATAGAAGATATCCATCTCATCGTTCCTACCATCACTCCATACGACATGAGGTCTATCATTTTGATCCAGTCTAATGGTAAAATAGTCGCCTGGTCGAGTGAATGTACTGGAGGTTGATACCTCTGCAATGGAAATGGGATCACTGAATTCGGGGGAATCATCCTCCTCGTCACTGAATGTAGCAGTGAGATAGAAGGGTCTGTATTCTTCAAAGGATTCATCATAGTATACGATATGCAGATTCCCCTCCGAGTCGATGTCCATATCAGGTTGCCACTGATCACCTATTGTTTGGGGATTCACCTGAAACCTTTCTGACCAAGTATCACCTTCATCTAGGGAGACTCGCATATAGATATCAAATGAGTGCGCTGTTGGATCGAATGTGTCAGCCCACAGGAGTATCAATCTTCCTTGCTGATCGAATCTGATGACGGGCAGAGTGGATTTTGCTGGTCTGCCATCAACACTAGTGAATTTGGAGAAATTCCCATCCATGTTGATAATCTTGGGTGTATCGAAGGTTTCTCCCATATCCGTACTCTTTGCGATATACAAATTCCCCGTATATGTTTCATCAACCCAAGTCCAAGCGACAAACAAATGTCCTTCCTCATTGAGCGTGGCATATGGTCCTAGATGTCCTGGATCTGGCCAACCAATGACGCCAACTTCTTCGAATGTTAGACCTCCGTTTGTTGATCGGGACACTCTGATTGTTACATTGCCTTCAGCGCTCGAAGTATCTGCGTCATCATATACTACATAGATAGTGCCATCCTCTGCAATGACCATCGTTTCCTTGTCAGCAAAGTAATCGTTGTAGGATGCTTTGACAGGAATCCATCCGCCACTATAGTTCTCCATTCGTGCGACAGTCATCTGCGTGAAATCCGTGTCAGTTAGAGAGTATTCCAAATATGCATAGAACAATGTGTCCTCATACCAGACCAACCATGGATCTGATTGCCTTGTAGGCTCTTCTCCAAAGTAGTCTATGTTGTACGGATCCGTCCATGTGGTCCCTCCATCGACCGATTTGGCAACACTTACTCGAGCTCCTCCTCCATTATGGGTTTCCGAATTCTTCCATCCTGCAAATAGGGTCCCATTGTCTGAAACCGCAATTGTTGGCTCGACATGATGAGCATATGGCAAGTCCCTTGTTGATAGAAGCACATTCTCGGAGAACTCCGTGATATTGCGCCCTCCTTCTTGCGCAATATGATAGTACGTAGGCTTCCCCTCTTGACGTTCGATGCCACAAGAAATGGGAACCGTAGATAACATGAGCAGCAGAGTCAGAAATACTGCAAATCCGTTATATCTGTTCAATAACATCTCTCCTGTTCTAGACTCTGATTAATGTACAATGAGATGTATTGTATTTGCTGTTGGAGCAATGCTATCCAGCTACTAATTCTCCATCTCTCAGAATGTAGTTATTATCAGCCCATTCCAGCACTCTTTTGTCATGTGATGCTACTATGACTGTAAGGCCCTCCTTCTCAGTCATCAGTCGAAGGATGGAAAGCAAGTCCTCTGTTAGTGCATCATCAATGGAGCTGCTAGGTTCATCAGCAATTAGGATGCTTGGATTATTTATCAGAGCCCGAGCAATACTGACACGTTGTTGTTCTCCCCCACTAAGTTCAGCAATCCGAAAGTCAAGTCTATGCTCCATGCTAAGTTTGGTCAGCAAAGTCTCCGCCTTCTCTTCAGCCGCTTGACGTGTGGTATCTGTACATATAGTTGGGAGTGCGACATTCTCTATAGAGGTCATTTGAGGAAGAAGATACTGTGCTTGGAAGATGAATCCGATCCTATCCCTGCGTATCCTTGTTCTATACACCTCGGAGAATCCTGACACTTCCTCCTCGCCGATATAGAGATGTCCTTTGCTAGGCTTTGTCAACAATCCGATGACACTCAGGAGGGTTGATTTGCCCGACCCACTGACTCCTCCAATAGCAGTGACTTTCCCTTCTTCTATACTAAGTGTGATGTTTCTTAGAGCTTCAACGCTCTGTCCGCCCTTGCTGCTGAAGGTCTTGGATATGTCCTCTGTTCGAATAATCGAGCTCATCTCAGACCCCCCTCAGTACCACATCAGGTTCGGTAATCGCATTTTTCCAAGCGGGTACGACTGATGCTACCAGAATGGGTACGATAGCTATGACATACACCGTGAAGAGTACAGGTGCTGAAATTGCAAGTGGAATCTCCCAATTCAGAAGAAGCAGAGTCCACCCCAATAGGTACCCGGATAGAATAGGCGCTCCTAGAATATAATCGAATACAATTGCGCATGAGATACCAAGGCTGGCACTAAGAATGCCTAAGGTCAAGCTCTCGAACATGCGTATCTCGATGATATCTACAGTATCAAATCCCAGTGCCTTCAAGAGACCCACTTCTCGTCTTGCTTCATCCGATCCGGCACTGGACACAGTAAAAGCCACCATTACGCTAGTCAATAGTAATACTGCCCATAGTAATGACACAATACCAGATCTTCCACTGTAAGTCTTGAGAAGCTCATCGGTGATTCCCTCATTTGTAAGAATACGCGCATCGGCTAGAGATGTATCAAGTCTAAAGGCAACATCATTGACGTTCGATCCTGATGTAGTCCATATGGCTAGGTCCGTACATGATAGATCGTCCACTCCGAATAGGTCACGAGCGCTATTCTGGTCTGTTAGTATGGTGTCATAGCTATAGGCCTTCGATTGGCTACTGAATATCCCTATCACTTCAAACTCAATGAGGCTGCCATTGAAGGATATCAAAGAAATCGAAGTCCCAACATCAATGGTCACTCTTGATACAGAGGCAGCCATCACATCGATGATTCCTTGCCCAATGACAATCTTTCGTGTATCACTTTCCTCAAGGAACCTACCATTCCCAAGGATATCCGTTCCAGTTACTCCTGCAATGGATCCATACTCAGTTGCGTTGATGCCTATTATGGTCATGAGAATCCCATTCCCAATGTCCGTATATCCCCATACTCTGGAAGTAACTAGATTCACTCCGGTTGTTGCAGAAACACTCTCAACCCAATCTATAGGCACATTGGTCTGTCTTCCGCCTATGAGTTTCTGTACAATAATATCTGGTCCAGAATCCATTGATGCCGTGATATCAAGTACTACTCCTTCTCGGATGAACTCTGCTGAGCACAGCAGTGTCGTAGAGATAACTAATGCAGTGATGATAGCGACACTTCTTGTTCTGTATTTGAGAACATTCCCTAGCGCATAGCTTGCAAGATTACTGTGTTTTAGAAGCCCCATAAGATCGCCTACCTAGAAGCAAAACGATAGCAATTGGAATGGCACTCAATGCAATAGCAAGAACCAGAGGTCCTATTCTGAACGTCCAACCTGTTGATGTATCATTAATTTGCTGCAATGGGTTTCCTTCGTATATCGGATAGAGACCCGGCAGATTCTCTATGATGCCAATAGGGGATTCAAGAGCAGGAGCTCGTCCAAAGCTAGAATCTTGAATCACAGCTGGTCCCAACTCTGGGAAAAGCCAGCTTGGTCGCTCTATGACATCCTCACTCTGACCGAATATGAAGAGGGCATTGAATGTGATCGATGCCATGATAACTACTAGAAGCACCTTCTTTCTATTCATCATCATCGACCTCAAGACCATACATATGGGTTCTCTATGATGATGCCGCCATAAAGATCCATAAAGTGGCTCTCACATAGATCCTCATTCTCAATATCCTCGCAGAGCGGAACTATGGTCGGCTCGTTCGTGGTAGGATTGAGATAGCTTGGAGAGTAGACCCAGACAATCATGGTGTCATCCCACGCCATAAGCATACCACACATCGGACATCGCACATCAATTTCATCAAGTAGCTCTATCGTGCCTTTCTCCTTGAGTTCCTCGAAGGCGAGCAATGATACATTCACACAACAATAGAACGCACGTGTTCCATTGGCAAATGTGAATGTAACTTCATGTCCAATCCTTTCCTGTATCTCAAGTCCAGTAAGGGCACAGTAGTGATGGACAGGAATAGCCAGAGTTGTATAGGAGTAAATGCTGAACACACCAATGATTACAAGGACCACTTCTACTAGACGTTTTTGCTCAGCATTCATCAGGGCTTACACCTTGGTCTGCTATTGTGCTTCTAGGCTCTTATATGAACCAACGAGAGCCACAACTGCTATTATCGCTCCAAAAATGGTTTCGATATCCCGCGTGAAGTAGCAGCGCATCTCAGTCATGCACACCGGCGCAAAGGTCCAGGGTGCTAGAGCTACAAGAAGTCCGAGCACTAAGAGAATTAGATAGAGCATCGTATCAAATTTCATGTTCTACACCATCAATCTAAGATTCAATCTGGATGCTGAAAACCTCAGTATCTGCTGAATTGAATGTCGGTGAGTCATCAAAGGCCGTGACATAGAATTCCCCCACATCCCCATCTTGAAGAGGTCCAAAGTTGGCAACCCATCGCCCTCCAGCAAGACAGAGACATGCATAGAAATTCATATCCACACTCTGCCATTCCTCCCCATTGATAGAATAACTCAGCTTTGCATCTGATATGCCTGACGAATCGATGCAATAGATAACGACACTAATAGTGTCTCCTGCGACCGGAGCGGATGGAAGCACGTCGATTTGATAGATCAACGGTCCTTCGACATCTTCAAAGACTGCCATCATAATGATGCCTGAGAGAAGTACCATGATGATTGCACCTATGCAGATGAGCTTGGTCTGAGCCTTCACGAGTTCACCATCCTACAGGTTTCAAGCGAAACACAAAGAT
Organism: Candidatus Thorarchaeota archaeon; assembly: GCA_048884965.1. Classification (GTDB taxonomy): domain Archaea; phylum Asgardarchaeota; class Thorarchaeia; order Thorarchaeales; family Thorarchaeaceae; genus MP5-2226. Next base: position 103,794 of record JBHLQH010000009.1, read on the forward strand.
TCGCGTCTATCTATTTAGTCTTTCTTGAAACTTAGATTCGGCTTTTCATCTTCTTGTTCGATCGGTCAAATAGTTTACGATACGTGACCCGATTATTGATTCCAATTACAGTTTCGAACCAAAGAAAAGGAACAATCTCAATAGGCGGACATTCGATTCAAAGTCCAATCGATTTCAAGGGAGCATCCAGACAAAAGTCCTTATCCACTCGCCAGTCAGACGTTTTCTGATCAAATGCCCCATGCCAAAGCCCATAGACATCAGAATGCTTGTAATCGATCATCAATAGTTCATAGCTATCAGATATCTGCCAAATCAATGAGATCATCTCCGAAAGATGAGCTGACGGCAACCGCGCTGACCATACAAAACCGCTAGGAGTCTGTCGGATGCTTGAACCAAATGGGAATTCGCTATTTCGTAGATGCGTGATGAGCTTTCGAGTTGTATCTGCTTGAGCTTTTGCTATAACGAAGGCTGTGTTATAGACATCAAAATGAGTCCAGTTGATAAAGACGCGGTAGGACTCAACAAGTTCATCTTTGATTCTATTTAGACGCGTAGAGAAATCTTGCTGAACTCCCTTCGCATTGGGATCCAAGCCCATCGCCGTGATGATCTCAACATTCTTTCGTCGAGCATTCATTGTGATCTCCTGTAGTATCTTAGTATCGACTAAATCGAAATCGATTCGTTCATCATCTGGCTTTTTGATGGGAGGAGTTTCACTATCATTCGGTGCCTTCGACCACCAATCCTGCCAGTCGAAGTCCCATATCATCTTCTCAGGAACCCAGTTATCAAGACGTGGTCTTGTATATGTAGAACCGTAGACAGCTCGAAGTGTAGGCAATTCTCTGATAGTTGTAATCATCTCAGCTTTCTTCATGCGATACAGTGCCTGCTCCAAATGCTTTCTCGCCGCGTCTGGTTGCCTGAATTGGAGAATCATGCCCTGAGTTTTTCCACCATACACCCGCGCACGATAGGACGTATATGGATGCTCATTGCAGAATTTCTCGATGCTCTTCAAGGCATCGAAGGAACTGACTCCAACAAGGAAATCATCAATCTCAAGACCGAGTTTTCTAACTCGCAGATTCGCTTGGACACCATTATACACCTCATCCTTACTCAGGTCTTCTAACCATGCTCGTGCTGTGGGTGGAGTCACGCCTGCCTCTTCAGCGAGCTTGGCAGCTGGTGCTATTGGCTGCTCCTGAAGCGCGAACAGGAGCGCAAGCTTCTGGTCCCTCACTAGGTTCTTACCTTCTTCCTTCAGAAGTACCCCACAACGCCTGGAATCCCTGAACCTGTGCTTGTTGGTGGATCGAAGATTACCGTGTCCGTGATGTAATACTTGCCTCCACCTGTACCCATCACTGAAGTGACCAAGTAGACTGTGTACCAACCTGATTCAATCGCCATATCAAAGCAATCCAGATTGAGTACAGAATCATTTGGTGCTCTCCATACTGAAACTCTGAAGTTGAATGTCAGTCCTGAAGGCAACTCTATCCAGATGTTCAGATCAATTCTGACAGGTTCAACTGTCGGGAATGAGAACTCGATTAAGAGCTTAATGTCATCCTCGTACCCATCACCGTCAAGGTCTGCATAGTAAGCATCTAAAATGCCAACGTAATCGACATCTGCCACTCGAAGTTGACCTGCATCAACTGCTGGGACAGACATCAGGACAAGGAGTCCTGCAACGAGGATTAATGGAAACAATGCTTTCTTCATGTACTCCACCGTCAACTTACAATGTCTTGAGATTCCAAACGCTTCTTATAAGTGTACTTTCATTATAAAAGAAAACAAACCTTATAAAATACTTTCTTTTCTAGGCAGCTTTATTAGGAACGTTTGTACAGAAAAACTCGTTTCTCGTGCATACTCGCGATCCGTTGGTTGGGAGATTGAGAGACAAGTAGCGGTGAAAACCATGAAACGAACAATCGCAGCCATGCTCCTATTCGGTCTTGCGTTGGGTCTACTCCTTCCTTCACTTGCTGTCGCTGTTGACAACAAGATGATTATGGGAAATGGTAAAGGTGGTCCACCAAGTGGTGGTGAGCCTGAACCCATTGTTTACTACACAGACTCAGGTCAAGACAAATGGGCTGTCATTATTGGTATCTCAGATTATGATGGACAGTCATCAGACCTCTGGAATCCTCATAATGACGCTCTTGAGATGAAGCAAGTCCTTGAAGCAGACGGATATAACTACGCTCTGGCACTAAACAGTGCTGGTACACGTGATAACTTCTACCTGCTTATGGATTGGCTAATTGCACATGAAGGGCCAAATTCTGAAGTCGTCTTCTTCTACTCTGGACACGGCTCAAATACTCAGGACGGTAGCTGGGACACAGATATCGAGTCTGATGGCTATGATGAGTGCCTAGTATCCTGGGACCTCCGTGCGATACCTGATTCCTATATGGCAAGCAAGTTCGCTGAGATGGAGTCCAATCACATTGCAGCTATTTTCGCAAGCTGCATGAGTGGTGGAATGTTTGACGAGCCTTATGAAACCCGAAGCGGAATGCTTTACATTGCTGCTGCTGAGGCTGACCAGTACGGTTGGGACTATCTCGACCTACAGAACACCTTGTTCATCTACTGGTTCCTCGACCAAGGCATCATCAACGGTCCCTACAACAACTTCCAGGACGCCTTCTGGTACGCAAGACCAATTGTCATTGCTGAGCAGCCTGACAGCTGCCCAACCATGCTTGACAACCTTGGTGTCCCCTTCTACTGCAAGTAGTGAAGTAAGGGCTTTTTGCCCTTCTTCTTTTTCTTTTTTGATAATCAATCTTTGAGATTCTGCGTTGCTATTGCCATTTTGATATCAGTTTCTGCCCTCTGAGTGGGAGGCAATTTTACTGTAAATAAAGAGAGCTTGCTATCCATCCCCTTTTTTGGTTACTTCTATTGATTGCCTTTTTCTATTCCATTAGTTAGTCAATTGGCGTGAAGCAATATTTTCCTACTATTCAGTGCTTGTATCTTCATCATCTGGTTTATCTCGGAACATGAATCGGGATTCATCCTTTGCCAACAGAAGGATGTATACAGTCGCACCAAGTGTAATCGGTATGACAAATGCAAAGATGGATGCTGGAAGATTGATCATTCCGAAACCTATCACCGTTATGATAGTGCTAGCAGTGATGACAGCCATTGAAATGACGAGTCGTTTCATTTCCTTCTTAGTCTTCTTGATTTTTTGATCTTGTGCTATTTTCGGATCGGCGTATCGCATGAATTCTTCTATCTGATCATCATCGATTCTCTGCCTTCCAAATACCCTACTGCTCGCGACCACTGGAGGAACACGATAGATGGCCTCGATTCTCTGATTTACTATATCTGTTTTTGATTCGAATATGAATGGGAGCAGGCAAAGACCAAATATTAACAGCATGCTGATTGCTATGATAAAAGATCCCAGTACTCTATCCTCGAAAATGGAAAAGGGGTCGAATCCAGAGGTACTCAATCCAAATGTTGTACCGAAGAGAAACGAAGCTCCTGTTCCTGCTAGTAGGATGATGGGATGAATTCTTTTCAGAGCCATGATTTTGGTGGCTAGAACAATCTCGCCATCAATAGGATTATTGCAGATGTCCTGAATAGCAGTCTTGGACATGAGAATAGCAGTATGCAATGGGGATCTACTGCTTGTACATACAAGATTTGGAGATTCTCTTAGCCATAATTCAACTTCGTCATCGAAACCAATCCTTGCTTTCGCTTTCTCAAGAATAAGGTCGATCTGCGGGTCGTTGAATGGATGTCTATACCGTCTGATTAGAAGAACTAGCCATAGAATGTAGCAACCAATTCCTACTATGACGCTTAGTATAGTCCACTCTACCAGAACAAAATTGAGATTGAAGAGCCATACCGATAGAAATCCCCAGAGAAATCCAACGGCATAATTGGTTCCTCCTGTTGTTCCTTTGAACAGAGGTACTGATTCCTCTGCATCAGGGTAATATCCTTCTGGCAATGGCATCAGCCTCTCTCACAACCACACTCGCCATATTGGATATCGAGTATTAAGCATTCTGATGATCTTGGTTTTCCCCTCTGCTGCATTTGTGAAGTAAGCCCGTCTTTCCCTTTCTTCTTCCTATTTGCTTGTCGTATTTATTCTCACTCAGAATCCTAGCAATCAGGAAGTATGTATCTGGGTCTTTCATAGTCCAGAATTCTCTAGATTTATATGCTTTCAAGTGGGGCATCAGAATACAATGTCAGACTACAGAAGCCTAGCGTCCTCGAATCTGAGGACACTCAATAGCACACTATCTCAGTTGAGATAAGAGCTTGAGAAAGACTTCAGAGCCTCTGACATGCGATTTTTTCTGGATTGGACTGTTAGGGGCAGTCGATATTAGGAAAGCTGGTGTGGCTGAGTGATCAAAAGCGCGAGATTCAAACTCTTGGTCGGGTAGCCGACAACGTAGGTTAGAGTCCTACCACCAGTACCAACGGCGCAGTGGCAGAGTGATCGAACGCGCTGGGCTTAGAACCCAGTCCTTAGTGTGACATCGCAGGTTTAAGTCCTGCCTGCGCCACCATTGCACCAGTAGTCAATCGGAAACGACGATGGACTGAGACTCCATGAGGGCAGCCTCTTTGCAGGTTCAATTCCTGTCTGGTGCACCAATCATAGGCTAGTGGCGGAATATCAGACGCGCTTGGTTTAAGCCCAAGTCCGTTAGTCGGGTTGTAGGTTAGAGTCCTACCTAGCCTACCAAGGAGCAGTCGTTCAACGGGAGGACGCGCGACTGAAGATCGTGGGATGGTGGTTCGACTCCACCCTGCTCCACCAAATACTATCGCCAATCGATTAGTTTCACACACAAGATGGTATCCTAGCAGAAATGTAATATGCTGAAGAACGAAGTCTATGTTATGGACGATACCAAGAAAAGAAGTATACCGTGTCTTCAGGTTGGTGACCCTGCGCCTGATTTTGTTCTCCCCGCGACCAACGACCAAGATGTTCATCTCTACGATCTATTAGACAATAATGTCGTCCTTGTATTCTTCTCAGATACGTTCACTCCATTTGCTACAGGACAGGCAGATTCTTTCCTTCACCTGCATGAGTCCCTGAGCAATCTCGGTGTGACCTTTATTGGTATAGCCACAGAGCCCTTAGCGACACTGGAAACCTTCATTGAGGATCTTGAACTCCCATTTCTTATGGCCAGTGACTTCGATCGTAAGGTTTCGAAAGCCTATGGAGTCTATACTGATGTGCTCAGGAACTTGAGATGTGTCGCAAGACCGAGTATTGTGGTAGTTGATGTCGATGGTTTGATCGATTACATCTGGATCGATGAAGGTACAGAGGGAATACCCCCTGTACAGGAGATTGCAGACAGGATAATCAAGTCTAAACTGGATTGATCCCTATACAGCGAATTGCTCGAGGTAAATGGTAACGATTTGAGTAATAGCGAAGAGTATCAATAGAAAAATACCTTCTGTCCGAGTAACTCTCCAATCACGCCGAATAATGTAGAAGAATATCAGGGCAACTGCAAGGGCAAAAAACATAATCACTACATTTCCTAGATCGAGAAGAATTGTAGTTGGTATAAACAAGGAAATTAATCCTAGACCCAATGTTATATTCACAATATTGCTCCCTATCACATTGCCAATAAGTAATCGCCCAAACCCTCGCCGAGCACTATTTACTGATACAGTAAGCTCAGGGAGTGATGTTCCGAGCGCTACTATGACCAGGCCAATGACTCCTTCTTGGATACCCCATGTGATTGTTATGAAATCGCTACCTGCAACAACCAGCTGTGCGCCAAGTACTATGAAAGCAGATGATACTATAACAAGAAGGGCTCCTCGAATTGATTCTGATCGTCTTCTTCTCTCTTGATCTTGCGACTCCACTGAAGAGTCTTGGTCCTTACTTTTAGCCATGTCACGCGGCTTCGGGAAAAGCCCACGAAGTGAGGTCAGGAACCGTAATCTAATGAGATAGTCAACAAATACATGGAACTGATAGCAAGACTCACACTCTTCCTGTCGTGTGATGAGAAATGAGAGGTAGGCGAGGAATAGTATCAACAGAAATCCTGCTTCCCAGATTGCAATGACCCCGGGTGTCAGGGGATCAAGCAGGAAAACTGCTAACGCTCCAATGACTAGAATCATCACTTTTGCGTCTCGATCAATCACCACTGCGTTCGATGCTAATGGACTAATGATTGCACTGACCCCTATGATCAAGGTCAGGTTGATGAGTGTACTGCCTATTATGTTAGTGAAGGCAAGCTCTGGTTTCCCTGCAATGACGGCTGTTGAACTGGCGACAATTTCAGGAAGGGAGGTTCCAATTGCTACGATTGTGAGGCCAATGAAGAGTTCAGAAACTCCCAGATTACGTGCGAGCTTTGATGCAGACTCAACGAAGACATCTGAGCCGTAGATAAGCAGAGCTAGACCCAATGAGAAAAGACCAAGGTTTGCCACGATTAGTTCTAGCTGCATAAGGACATCACACCTTCAAGACCTCTATCCGAAAAGAAGTATTTCTCCTTGATATAAATTGAGTCGCTTGCTTTACAATTATATTTTTAGGGATAGATATGTGAGTGTTTTCATCACCTGAATTATACTTGGGTGATTTCGTGGTGAGTGAAGTTGGATAGGAGTGAATGAAATGTCTATAGAAAAGTTTGGGAGTGTTTTTCTTGTGTTCCTGACTGCATTGAGTCTGTGTCTAGTATCGGGATTTCTGCCCATCAGGGAAGATTCTATCATATCCCCTACGAGTTCTGCACCTCATTCCATTGCTCAAGCGAAGATAGAGCACGCTCCAGTCCTTATAATTTCCGAGTCGGATTTTGCTACCTTGGGATTTAGTGGAGCAGGTTCACTTGAAGACCCTTATGTCATTGACAATCTATGGATTCATGGCTCTCATTCCTATGGAATCTCAATAATCAACATTGATGCCTATGTATCTATCAGAAATGTTCGAGTCGAGCTAGATGATGGATTCTCACTATTCTTTCGTGATTGTCTTAGTATCGTTCTTCAGGACGTTGATGTGATTGGTGGTTGGGAAGGCGTTTCTGCTCTTGATTGCACATCTTTGAATATGACAGATTGTAGGCTTGAGGATATCGATGACATCGGATTGTCTGTTCTGGATACTTCATTCCACTCAGTAGTATCCACATCCTTCCTCCGATGCAACTCAGCGGCAGTGATTGACGGAGGTTTTCTTTCTTACAATAATGTTAATGTGACTGGTGGTTTCGGAGGCATCCGGGTTGGTGGGGCTGTATCTTCATCCTTTGTCAATTGCCATTTTTCAGATTGCGCCCTTTCCGGGCTACTACTAGCTTCAACTACCCTCATGACAATTCACGGGAACACATTCAACAACTGCAGCATCCAGATGCTTGGTAGCAATATACTGCATTGGACTCACATCGTCTATGATAATACAGTGAATGGCAAACCTCTTGGTTACCTGCTGATGGATGAGGGCTCTGTCATCGACTTGAATGACTATGGGGCCATGTTCGTTGTGCTGTCAAATGGCACTAAGTTACAAGGAGGAACTTTTTCCAATGTGACAGTAGGAATAACAATGGTATTCTCCTCCAACTGCATCATCAACGGAACGTCATTTGAGATGTGTGACTTGGCTATCGCATTGACGAGCTGCATTTTGACTACCATTTTAGACTGCACTGTATCTAATGGAGGCTCTGGACTGGATGTTATGGATTGTGCGAACATCACTATCGAGCACAATTCGTTCTTAAACCTCGATATGGGACTAGCCTTGAATTGGAGGACTTCCAATTGCTCTATAGTTTCGAATCTTTTCGTGACTAGCACTCTATCCGACAACGGTCACAATAATCTATGGTATGGAAATACCTATGATGACTACGATCTTAGCGGACTGTATGAAATACCCGGTAGTGCATCATCTATTGACACGAACCCATCCAAATACACTCATCAAGCAGACCTTGAGATGATGTTTCTCATCGAGTCTATCCCAGCCATTATTGTAGCTGTAGTGATCATTCTTATTGTGAATTGGAAGCTTTCGAAGATCAAAGAATGAAGAGCCTTGCTCGTTTCATTCAGAACTATATTACCAATTCGTGTCCCTTCTCAGCATCCTTCTCTTCCCACTTTCTTTGAATTGATCGCTCAGTGCCCACCCTGCCATACCTATTATGATGGAAATGACACTATACCTGACGATGAACACCACTAGTACAATGATAATTGATGTATCAATGAAGATTGCAACTAAGGTGCTTAAAGGACTAACAAGGATTTGAAGGACTGCGAATAGAGCTATCCCGCAGAAGAGTAAATGGAATACACCGTATTTCCATTGGATTTTCCAGATTCTTTCTGACAGCCATGCATTGATGAGTCCCGTTCCTACAAAGATTGAGCCCAGTACCAGACCCAGAGCGAGTACGAGAGGTACGCTTCCTAGATAGACTCCTGAGGCAAGTGCTATACCTGCCAGGATTGGCCACATCAACCCAAATATCAAGTCTAGCACAGAGAAGGCAAGACCGTGAATGAAGAATCTCTTGACTCGATATGTCGTTGTTGTCCTTTTTTCTGGAAGAGGTTCATTTAGCGCTTCTGCAGGTGGCTGAGTATAAACTGATTCTTGTGCTTCTGTCTGAATTTGCAGTGGCTCCATGCTGCTGGGAATCTCATCCTGAATCACCTCACCATTGTAAAGAATCATTCTTAGAATGACTCCAATGGCGACAAAAGGAATTGGAAACACACTCAAACCCCCAATTATGAGCATCAGAATACTAAGCCATATGATTCCTGTTACGACATCGCTCCTCTCTTTCTTTCCTCCTGAGTATAGCCAGAGATAGACTATGATTCCCAGATTTAATCCACCATAGATGAGACCATAAATCCAAAGTGTCATGGTAGTATTTGGGCCAAGAGTAAGGAACTGAAGGTCGAAGGTAATCCCCTCGAAGGAAATTATTCCCCCTGCAACACCGATGATCGAAACAAATCCAATCACTTCTGCGCCACTTTGTAGAGTGAGAAAGATAAAGCCCGATGGCATCACCAGCATGAAAAGGATGAGAAATCCAATTCTCTGCCTGATCAACTCATAGTAATCTGTGATTTGCATTCTCTTTTCTCTCCCTATCCTTAAGTTCGAGTTATTGAACCAGTGTTCATAGCACTCATTTCGATATTCCCTCTACCACATGAATACCATTTCTTCTCGTGCACAATCGAGCTTGGTGAGATATAATTCTGCCGTGTTAAATACACCCTCAATAGGCTTCTTTTTGCTTTACTGCTGCAACAATCAAGGAGTAGGGTACAATTTGATTAGCCTTGATGAACTCTTCATTTCTCCACATAGCATCTGCATATGGTATTGCATCAGCTGGAATTTTCCTCATCTCCTCCTTTGAATATCCTCGTGGCTCTTCGAGTCGTTTAATAATGAATCTTGCATTACATAGAGCATTCACGATCTGACTCAATCTCCATGGCGTACTCTCAAAGGTGGCAATCTTCTCACCGCTTCTCCTTTCCCAATCCCATCGTTCTCGCTTTGTGTCAAAGTAGTTTGCGATGCTATTCAAATTTCCCTTTTCAAGCGCTTCGCCAAGCACAATCCATATCGGATGTGCCATACAAATGATGATTCGACCTCCATAACGGAGGACTCTGGAACATTCCATGAACACCTTTTCAATGTTTGAGGCATAATTCATCGCGTGAGAGGAAACGACCAAGTCAAAGGAATCATCAGGTAGTATGGACATGTCTTCCATATCGCATTTCAAGATTCGGATATCCTGTTTTTCTCGCTTGGCTAATCTCTTGGCATAATCAAGCTGACTTTCCGATTGATCTATTGCTGTGACAGACTTTGCTCCCCACTTACTGAGTACAATGGAATTCTGCCCACATCCACAACCTACATCCAATACATCCAACCCTTTCACATCTCCTATGATACCAAGCTCTTTGTCGCCCGGACCGTATGGATTGTAGTGAAAATTGTTCAGCGATATCCGTGTGAACTCCTGATAGAAAACTGAGAGTCTGTTCCATGACTCCTCGTTCATCTTGTTAGACATGGACACTTTCTCATTTGCTCCTTCTCTACTTCTCTTCTTCTTTCAATGTAGTATTAAGATAACTATGTGTTCAAGGTGAAATTGGTAGAAACCTGCAGAAACGCGAAAATTCATCGTGGTCTTATTGGGAATCTACAATCAGGGCAATAGGCAATCTCGGATTCCGGATCCCACTCCACGCTAAAGGGAGATATCTCAGCTCCGCATGATGGACACATATCAGGTATGCTGTTCATTTTTTCATCAGAAGGTTTGTATGGTACTAAAACCGTTGGTCCCCAATCTTTTGGAGGCTCTTCTGCTGGCTGGTCGATGAAGAAACTCACTATGAAACCGAAGACCGCTATTCCAATTATAGCTACCACAAGAATAGTAAGTATCACATCTAAGAAAGCCTGCATCTTCAATCATCCCTGTCATAATTGTTCCCTCAAATGGGATTAATGTTGTCTTCCTACTTGTGTTTTCTTGCAGAGATTATCATTGCACTTGGGACTATTCTATTTGCACGAATGAAGTCCTTGTTTGGGATGTTATCCACATAGGGCACTGCATCAGGATGTAGACTATTCAACTCCTCTTCAGAGTACCCCCTTGGCTCCTCAAACCGTTCAATTGTAAAACCAGATTCAATCAATCCATTAATGACATGTTCCAATCTCCATGATTTGGAGTGGAATGTTGCCACTGAATCTCCTGGAGAACGCTCCCACTCCCAGATATCGTCTATCCCTTCGAAGTAATTTACTATTCTCGAGAGAGTATTCTCTATTAGAACTGATTCAAGGACTATCCAGAGTGGGTGACTCACACAGGTTACTACTCTTCCTGAGTTTCTTAGTAGTCTATTGCATTCCTGAAATACTCTTTTGATATCCGAAGCATAATTCATAGCATGAGCGGATAATATCAAATCAAAAGAGCCATCCTCTAATTCAGACATATCCTCCATATCCATCTTCAGGAATCTAATCTGAATACCAAGCGTAGCAGCTAATGCTTTGGCATGTTTAATTTGACTCTCTGACTGATCTATTCCTACTACAAAATTCGCTCCTTGTTTCTTGAGGACTATCGAGTTTTGACCTCCGCCACATCCAATCTCAAGGATATCAAGTCCTGAAACATCCTCAATTATCTTTAGCTGATTCTCACCAGGTGCATATGCACCATAGTGGACATTCGCAAGTGATATTCTTCGGGATTGCTGATAATACTCAGATAGCTTATCCCATGCCATCTCATTCTGCTTCTTCATCTATTCTCCAACCCTTGAGGATAGTTCCTTGTTTCAATTCTCGCTTTTGATAAAACAGTTCGTAGACACGCAATGCGTTCGGATGTGTTGCAGGGAGCATACCCTGCGATTACTGGTGCATATATTGTATAATATGTACCGAATAGTATGGCACTCTTGGATACACTCCTTGGACTGATGATGGGATTAATCATCGCAATCCTTGTTTACATGGCAATGAATGCAAGGTTGCGTCATCGGATCGAGAAGGTACAAGCAGAGTTTGAGAGAACATGGCTTGAGCAAGAATCTAGTATTAGGAAGGATGCAACGAGCAGAAGTCGAAGTGTACTCAAGGGTAAGATTGCTGAACACATGGTTCCTATGATTCCTGAAGTATTTCATTATGAGCCAGCTGATGCCCGTTTCATTGGCGCTCCTATCGACTACCTGATCTTTGATGGCTATACCAGAGTAAAGGATGACAATGTGGATGAGCCCATTACTGTTATTCTTGCGGATATCAAAACTGGCAATGCGGTATTGAGTCGTACTGAACGAAAGATCAAGGAAGCAGTTGAATCAGGTCGAGTCAAATGGGAAACGATCCAGATCGATTTCTGAAGACTTGAGTTTAGCTGCTTTAACCGTGTAGATGATATATCCGAAGTACTCCCCCCTCTCTGGACATTATGGAGTAATCCACTATGGAAGATGACGGTATCCATAAGTTCGACGAGGACATTCAAGGAATCTCCTATCGGCAATACCTCCGAGATGCGTATGCAGGTCGAATCACGCTCATCAGAGAGCTTGAGGCCATACTTGGGCAAAAAAGAACTCATGAGATCATAGAGAAGTTCTACACTCAGAACACGATAGATAGTGTCAAGAAGCTAGTCGATGGTCTTGATACCTCTCTTGAGTCCATCGAGGATTTCAGGGACCTTATGATGAAGCTCAAAGAAGCTCCTTTTGCCAAGCAGTGTCAGACAGATGAGTTCATTGAATCAGAACCTGGCACTGTCCGATTCTGTACGAAGGAGTGTCTATATGCTGATGTCTTCAGAGGAATGGATGCAGCTGATTTGGGACTCATCATTCTTTGCAATGGAGATATTTCATCAGCCGAGGTTTTTCACCCCAAGCTGCGTCTTGAACGAACGAAGACTCTGATGCAAGGCGATGATTGTTGCGACTTCAAATATATGTGGGACGACTAGATCGTTTCAGAACCAATCCCATCCATCTTCATTCCTTCTATATCGAACGATAACCAGACCTAGGACAATGGCGATAGTGATTGAACTGGAGGTTATCACGATGCTGAAGAAGGCTGTATCAGGAGGTGCTATTGCAGTAGAAATTGCAGGCGCTGCTGACTCAGGCTTGAAGATAGTATAATTTCTATTACGAGTAAGCTCAACATACTCGCCATTGCTTCTTACATCAGATATGAAGAATGGTCCTGAAGTGACCAGCTCATCATATTCTGGATGGTACTTCGACACATTGACAGTTGACCATTGAGCTTTTGGCAGGATTGGTACTTTTGCTATATCTGATAGATACCAATAGGACTCATCGGTGAACTCGATAACAAATTGAAAGTCCGTCTTTGCTTGAATTGAAGACAGGTCATCCCTGAACTCTGGTGTCAATAGGTAACCTGTTTCTCTAAGAAGATCGAATGTATACGCGATATCGCTTGCATTCAAGATTGTTCCATCTGACCATCGAATATCCCTTCTAATGTTGAACGATATTCGAGTATGGTTTTCAGGAACATCTGGGTCATCATCTGTGGTTTGAATCATATATGAATCAGCAATCCACTCTATAGGATTCCCCTCCGCATCCATCCTTAGTAGAGGGTCATATAGCTCGCAGAGGATATCCTTCGCATACGCACTTCTTGATGTCAGGATATTGAAAGTATCCGGATAGAGGGGGCTAACCCATCTAAATGTTCCACCTCTTTGCGGTTTTCCTAGACTTTTGCTAAACACCTCTTGATTTGTCCACCAAGAAGGAGTTCCATCCAAGGCATCATTCACATGTCCATCAAAGATATCAACACGGTGAGCATGGAGGATCTTGTTCTGATAGCAGACGATGATTGGACTTTCGTAAACGAATATTTCTTGCATCTTGAATGCCGCTTCATATACCTCTTCAAATGAAGTTCCATGCAGAAGCTGTTCTATCCATGAATCGAATAAGTCATTCCTAAAGTTAGGGAAATTCAAGTAGCTCCGGTCCGCAGAATCCGAGCAATAGTCCTTTGCCAACCAATCCACTGCGAAATCATTGAACGATTTCCCGATGAATACCACATCATAGTCTCCATGAAAGTAGAGTCTGTTCAGATAGTCATAGAAGTCAGTCGGTTCGTAATGAGCGTTGATATCTATGTCCAGCAATGCTTGAGCTGCTATTGGTGCAACCTCAATAGAGATTCCCCCGCTTTGAGGACACTCTATCGTTACATTGAATGGGATACCATTCGGAGCTTCTCTAAACCCATCATTGTCAACATCAAAGAATCCTGCTTGGTCTAATAGATAATCTGCATGCTGAAGATCTTGCTCATAGTAGGAATCTAGCAACTTGCCCTCACATGATAAAGGATTGTTCTTTGGAACAGGGCTATCCAATGGCTCTGCAAAATTGTCCCAGACTCTCTCAGCGATTTGATTTTTATCAAGTGCAAATGCAAAGGCCCTCCGAAACGCCGTAATATTGAATGGGTATTTTGCTGTATTTATGCAAAGGAATCCATATCCATTTTTCATAGAATGCGTGATCGATATGTCATTATCGGCAAGCAGTGTATCGTAAAATGTCGGATCGATATCACACCCAATGATATCAACGCTACTGGTCTGAAGTGCTTGAACCATCTGATCGTCTTGCGTTACTACGGTGAAGCTGAGTTCGTCAATGTATGGACCTCCCAAATTGATTGATTCAACTACAACTGGTTGGATTGCTAGAAGCACAATCATAGATGTGAGTCCAAGAATTCGTAAGAGATTCCTCATGTCTGCCTACCATATTCCAGTACACTCTGTTACGGAAGGGGAACGGCGTTCTCTCCACATAACACTTATTGTGTGCGAAATTACAGGTGGTAAAACCGCCTCTAATAGAAGATGCAGTCACTCACAGAAGCAATCATGCATTATCGCTTTCACGATAGCATCTCGAACTGAACCTTCTCGTGGTAGCCCAACGATACATTCGTTGCATATCTCTATGGTAGGAAGCGCGACTATTCCCTCATCTGCAGCAGATGTATCATCTATGCCGAAATCCACCTCGTGAATCATATCTTCTGAAACACCAAATTGCTTGAGAACATCTCGTAGAATCTCATCTGCAGGCGAACAAAAGATGCAGTGCTCTCCCTTGTAGAAGATGATACACCCTCGTTTTCCACACGCAACTTGAAGATCACTCGGGCATTCAGCTGGCAACTTTGCTTTCATATGAGGTCAATCCGGTGGCGACTTCTACGGCATGGTTTGAGATTGCAGTCCTACCACAATGAACATTGGATTCAAAGCTTTATAGGAGTAGTTTGCTTATCCCATTGCTTCATTGAACATTACTTTAGAAGATGTCCCGCAATCGACTCCCCAAAGTCCTTTGCCTTCGCCTCTTCTCCTTCTGCCAAGGGGCCTTTCCTACCCTCTACTTTGGCAGAGAACCCTGTCCCCATGAGCTGTATTCCTGTGAATTTCTCCTCGACGACCTTGGAAAGTTTCTGCAATGCAATACCTTTGTTTCCTCCTGTATAGGTATCGAAGACACCTCCAAGTTTTCCTTTTACATGGACAATTGATGCACGTTCCAAGAATTTCATCATATTAAGAGCAGGAGCTTGATTGTGATTCGGGCACCCAAAGAGAATCACATCATATTCGCAAATCTCGTCTGTGTGAATCTCTCCAGTCTTGGCGACCTTGCTTTCAATCTCGCCAGTCGTACTCAGGCCATCTGCAATGGCTTCTGCTATCTTCTTGGTATTTCCATAGACACTTTCGTATACGATGATTGCGCGTTTCATTGCCTTACCCCGCAGATTGTTTCTTTCTCCTCTTTTTTTCTTATCTTTCGTCAATTTGAGGGATTAACCTGTTCTTGCACCTGTCGTTTCTTCCTCTTTTAGCCACCGCTTGACCATATTATGCAGCAGGTCGACCTGCTCATAGGTAAGTTTCGGAAGTTTTGCTGAGATATAGCTCCTCTTCATTTTAGCATCCATAAACTCATCTTTCAGAGACTTGCCCCGACCCATGAAATCCACTCTGGATGCAATAATAGCACTTTGACACTTGTATCTATCGATTCATCTCACTAAACTACAAATGCGGGATTTGATTCCTATATGAAACTGTAGTCCCATAATATTGATGGTGTAGCTGATGACTGAGGAAATGAATCGCGAAATCGAGGACCTATTGAAACGCGGTGAGAAGTTCCTTAGATTTAGAGAGGTCGAGGCGGCAAAGGAATCCTTCAAGAAGGCACTCAGGTTGGATGAGTCGAATGCACGAGGATGGTACCTCCTGGGTGTTGCACATAGGGATGGGAAGGAGATTGACAAAGCTCGTGACTGCTTGAAGAAGGCAATCAACAACGATCCTGAATGGCTGGAACCACTCGAAACGCTTGGCAATCTGGAGTTCTCCATTGACAATGATCGTGATGCAGTCAAATATCTGAAGAAGTACATGGAGAAAGATGGGCGTGATATTGACACCCTCCTCATATTGGCGCGTGCTTCATTCGAGATTGAGGATTGTAAAACTGTTTTGACTGTTACATCACGAATCCTAGAATCCGATGATACAATATCTCAAGTGTGGGTAATGAGAGGTATCTGTCAGGCGAAATTGGACCGATTCAATGCAGCATGCACGAGTCTTACCGTGGCATTGGATCTCCACCCCGGTTCAGTGAGCGCTCTCAATACAGTGGGCGAGCTATCATTCAAAGCAGGCAACTATCCTGTAGCAATCGAACTATACACTGCTAGCTATCAACAGAATAATGAACAACCCGAAGTTTTGTTTCGTTTAGGTGCTTCCCATTGGCTCACTAAGAATTGGTCTGCAGCCATACCATATCTAGAAACCTACGTCAAGCTTGTTCCTAATGACTCCAAAGGATGGAATAATCTGGGTGTGGTTCTTCGAGAAAAAGGTGAGGTGAAAAGAGCTATGGAGTGCTATACGAAAGCTCTAGCCTTAGATCCCTCACTTGATATTGTTAGAAAGAACATGGCAACTGCAAAGGAAATGGAGATGCTAATCTGAACTTGGCGTTCGATACAGCCTGCTCATCTTCTCGCAATAATTCCAAGTGATGCTTCGTTCCTAAGTACATCACGGAAACCAACATCTCGTAGTCGAGATATGACTCCCTTTTGTATGTCCCTCTTTTTATATCGCTTGCCAGGTGAGCCCACATAATGGTAAAGGACTCCCCTTGGTTTCAATACTCTGTATAGATTCTCATAGAACTCGGTAGTATATAGCTCAGATTCCAGAGTGAATCTCGGCGGATCGTGAAGAATTCCATCATATCTGCTGTTGCCAATCTCGGTGATTTTGAGAACCGCATCACCTTCAATGATTGAAACACGTTCATCTGAGAACAGCTTTCGTGACCAAGGATTCACCTGTGCAATCTTGAGAACATTTGGATCCTTCTCAATGGTGGTTATGGAGGCAGCACCTCGTTCCAGACATGAAATTGTCGAATAGCCAAGACCTGTGCAGATCTCTAACATAGTTGAGCCCTTTCTAACGCACAGAGCTGCTTTCATTCTTGCATCTTGCATGGGATCGATTCCCTTAACTCGATGCATCAACACGCCATCGATTAGTAATGCAGGTGCCTTTCCCACCTCGGACAGAAAGAGTCTGTAATAATGCTCCTCGCTAACAGCTGCTTGATAGTATTCTCCGTCTTGGATGAAGTATACTGCATTTTCTTGTGTTGCGATCTTCTCAAGGGACTCCACATCCCAACTATCATCTAGATCAATCATGATTGTGGAAAGCCCAAGGTCTAATGAGACCTCCATTCTCTGCAATCCCTTACTAAGTGCTTCTAGAATTGCTTTTGCTGCTGTTGCATCGAGAACTATCATTTCAGACTCCATTGAAATCCCTTTGAAAGGCTCTGGTTAAGACTGTTTTCACGTCAGTTCATCATTGTTGATATATAGGGGATTGTAAGGATAAATCCAAGGTGAGATAGTTGAATCGTGTAACCTATCACAGATGGATGTATTCTATTGCAGCAATATGGAATTGGGTATTAGCTATTACCTTTCTTGCTCTGCCGCGAATAGACATCAATAATTTCTACATTGCAGGAGATACTATTCCTCCCACTCTACTATGGTTCGACTCTTTCATGGGATTGGTATTTGCGTTCGGAATCGGATTCTATTTGATCAGTCTCGATATGAAAGCGAACCATGGAATGATTATGGTTGCCTCATTTGAGAAGGTCTGGGTCTTCATCATCGGATTCTTCTACTTCTTGATTGCTGAGGCTTCGATATGGGTTGCTGTTGTAGTGCTTGGGGACTTGATCTTTGGTCTGCTCTTCATAGAGGATTTGCGAGCAATAAGGAAGATGTGAAACTTCTATTTTGCATGCTTCTCGATTACTCCTAGATAGCTCTCAAGAGGTATATTCCATCTCTCTTCTTGACCGTCGTAGAGATTGAAAATCTCTCTATATTTCGATTCCACTTTATCTGGCAGATGGAATTGAAATGCATAGGATTTCAGATGTGGTCGGAATAGCCTAAAACCGTCCATGAACTGCTTCACGTCTGAAGCGCTCAGTCCCAGTCGTACACAGAAGCTTTTTGGGTTCTCAACAAGCACTACCCCTGGAAAAGGTAATTCCATAATACTCTGAAGGATGCTTCCTACCTTTCCTGTTGGCTGTAGGAAACATGAGAACCAGAGAAAATCTCCTGCAAAGCCATATGCGCGAGAGTACCCCTTGATGACACTCATCTTTCTCAGTCGTTGAATTCTATCCCGTACAGTCCCTATCGGTAGACGAGTTATACTTGCAAGACTTGTCATGGTGGCATCTGGATCATCTCGAAGGACTCGGAGAATCAAGATATCCTTTGAATCATATTCTATCACTTCATTTGATGTCTTGATATCAATGGGCGGATCCATGTTCTTTTCCAAGTGTGATTCTATTCCTGTCTTCCATTCGTTCCACTTGCACGCCCATCCCTTACTTGGTCTATAAAGACTGAAATCGATGGTTTTTGTGTGGTGGTTTGCTATGTCAAAGAAGAACGAATCCTGAATCAGGCCATGTTTCTTCAGCTTCTTGGAAATATCATCGACCATGGATGGTTTTGTTATATCGTAGGTTGTATGAACTAGATATCCATCTTGTTTTCCATTCGTTGGCACATACCAATGAAAAATAGGAATTTCCCGAATGACTCTCTCAAGAAGGTCCGTATTCCTTGGTGCTTCTTGAAGGACTAAAATTCCCTCACCCAAGCCAATCTTTCGCTCGTCAGTTTCCAAGAATGAAGGCAGGAGGATTCCTCTCTCGATCAAGGTGGAGAGTCGGTATCGAATAGTTCTAGCAGGGATGCGTTTTGTCTTCCCATCTTTATCCTTCTCATGTTTCGAAATATAGTCACTGAGCTCCTGAGCTGATGCATTCCCACCTAGTTTTTCAAGGGCAGTCAGAATCTTCTGATCATCAGACCATCTTTTCATTAGAGCTACACATCCCACTATGCATTATGAGCCACTGCCAATCTCAATATGAAACTTGCCACATATATGTAGTTAATCACCGTCACTTAGGGACGATTTCTTCTTTGAGAATCCACTTCACGTTGGTCAAAATCTACAACATTGCGCACGGCAAAATATTAAAAAGAAACTTGCCGTATGTATTTCACAAGGTTCGGCAAATTCTATTGGATATTTTTGCCGGTCTGTTACGGGTGAGGACTATGACGTTGACGGGACTACCAATAAGCGCTCTCATTGTTTTGAATGAACTCCAGACTAAGGGGCCTATGACGCCCAAGCAATTGCGAGATGAAGTGAGTCTATCTCCACGGTCAGTTTCTGATGCACTTAGGCGATTGACTGACAAGGCTCTTTGTAAGAAGACACCCAACTTACTTGATATGCGCCAACCTATCTATAGCACAAATCCTCATGCTATTAGGGAGCTGAACGTGAATTTCGAGCAGATACGTGCAATGACTCGAATATACATGAAAGTTGTATAATTACAGGTACTCTTCATACATCTATCACTATAAGCGGCACGAGCATCTCATCCTCACACATGCCTCCATGATGTCCTTTTAGTTGATATGGCTCAATACCCGGAAATGAATTTACTATCGCATGTCCTTCCTTGCAGACCAAGGTGAAGTCACCAACTCTCCCCCGAAGTCTTCGATTCACATCAAATAGACCAAACCAACCTTCGTCAATTAGCTTCTGGCTCTCATAGATATCGCAGGAGTCTGCAAGATTCTTCTCTACATATCTCTCGAACTCGGCTATTTGAGAAGGTTTGACATAGCAGAAAGCTGTACGAGTATCGCCACAGACTGGTAAGGTTAGAAGATCTTGTAGCAATGGATGGTCATGCATGTATATCACACCTCCCTCTCTTGTATCATTGAACCCATGATCGCCTGTTAGAATGAAGGTAGTATTCTCCTGCTGTTCTAGGAAGGTGTCTAGCATCTGGGTAAACTCCTGCAGATGTTCAATCGCCTCAGCACTGCCTACTCCCAGCAGGTGAGCTATTGAATCCAATTCTGGCCAATATGCATGTGTATAGGTCCGTCCTGGTGTCGAAATGGCTCGTTCGATGCTTCTGAAGAAGTCACGGCTTCCAGTATATCCCTCTCTTTGCGTCGTTCCTGTCATGTATCGTGTATACACGGAGTCGATGATTCTATTCCCCATAACACTAAACACTTTCCTATTCATCCGTGGAAGTAAAGGATCAACATCAATAGTATTGCTGATTGGTATACCAATAAGATTCCCATCGATCATGTTCGTGAAGGGAAGATATCTAGAAACTAGTCCATACTCAGGAAGATGTACGTACCATCCAGTAATCGCATGTTGCTGAGGTGCTAATCCTGTAAGAAAGGTTGTGATGGCTGAGCCTGTCGAGGGCAGAAAGACCGAGGTCATCGAATCCTTCAATGATTTGCGTAATATGGAACCTGACCCATGCTTTTGTAGGTAGTTATATCCTAGTCCATCTATAATCATAAGAACGATATTCTCGGAGTCTTGTAGGTTTGCGAGGTGTGTTGAGCTAAGTTTTGCATAGGGTGTCGAAACTCCAGAAGCCTCAGCTATATCGCGCATGAGATTGACGATACTGCCTCCTTGGTATTCGGGTTTTGTAGACATCTTATAATTTCACCTCTGATTTCTATCTTCAGAATGGTGCCTTGAATTGTACCTTCACAGATGCTATCTCTTCTCCCAGAACCTCTGGATGTAAGCTACCGATACCATTCTCGCTTGCTAGCACAAGATGCTGGACTCGGTCTATATCGAGTCCCATCATCCTCATGACTGTTGCATCAACTGATACTGGATTCTTGCCTAACAAGAATACTCCTATCGGTCTTGTCTTTGGTCCATTCCATCCCTCTACTCCTACTCGTCCATCGACTATACAGAGATCTGGAGGTACTATCCTGTTCAAATCGACTAGTATTCTGCTGATATTTGAATGAAATGACGCCTTTCCCTTACTCGGTAGTAGCCCGAACTGGTTCTTGAGAGAAGCAGTCAGGAAAGTCGTTTCATGGGTCTTTGCAATGGCCACTGAGATGTAATAATGAGGTTGTGTCAGGATCTCATTAAGCTCGACTGTATCGTAGTAGAGCCCGTCGACTTTTACTGATACAAGAGGTTTTGAGCTTAGATTGACTGCATCTACATCATATCCGCTCTCCCTTTTCGTATCTCGAAGTTTGAGGTACCCGAACTTTTTGAAAGCATCCATTGTATTCTTGCTCTGGCTATCCGATTCGACAAAGCGGATACAAGTGTCTGGATACTCTTGTAGAATGATATCGACAACTGCCTCGACAACCTTGATATCGGTCACTGAGTGCCCAGTTCCATCCGAGATTGTACAGATATTGGGTTTGATTAATACCGGACCACTTTTTGATCCGATGCCTTTGATATGATTCAATCCTTTCTGAAGAGTTGCTTTGATTGAATCCTCGAATCTTACCAGTGCGACTTTCTCCAAAGTACCAACCTCTTTCTACCACAAAATGAATGACCTCTTAAATCTCCATTCATACCCCTTTATTAGAGAGTGCTTCTCTCAGGTTTCTTGGATTTGTTAGTATGGATGATGAAATCACATTTTGGAGCGAAACGAAAAAGGGTGGGAAAGTAGTAGAGCGTTTTGCGCCAAATGCCACTGCAATTAACCTTAGTGACAGGAGAATCGGCTCAACAGATCTCTCTCCGTTGGACCAATTTCCGAATCTGGAAGTTCTCATTCTCTCTGGAAATGAGCTGCAGAATATCGACCTATCACCATTGTCAAACTGCCCTAACTTACTTGAACTCTCCCTCGGTAGCAATGAGATGGAAGCCATTGACCTTTCACCCTTGAGGGACTGCAAGAGTCTGATGCATCTCGATATATCATTCAATCGTCTGAAAGAGATAAGCCTCCTACCACTTGCATCCTGCACTGAATTGAAGGCATTGCATCTCTACCAGAATAAACTGACCTCAATTGATCTTGCTCCAATGAAGAAGTGCAAGAAGCTGCGAAACATCACGCTTGAAAAGAATGACTTCGTACAAGTTGACATCTCTGCTCTGTTCTCATGCCCTAGACTTATGAAGATAGGATTTGATGACGCAACCACATTGAAGGCTGCAATCAAGAACAAGGAAATAACAAAGCTACCTATTGGATTCAAACCCATCCGCCCACGAATTGAATGGACCTAGGGTTTCATTGCTGAGAACTGCCGTCTTTTATCTCTAAAGACACTACTTTCACACTCCATGAAGTCCCCCTCATCAGTCCTACTCATACTCATCATTCTATCGATGATGAGCACATCTCCTTTCACTGCAGAGCCCACGGAGCGTATGTCCTCCCTCCCCGACCATGATCCTATCCTAGTTGGTGGCAACAGTGATTTCCTAAATCTAGCCGAACAAGAAGGCTGGTCTGGAAATGGTAGTGCAAATAATCCCATCATCGTTGAAGGTTATAGATTCTATCGAGCTAGCCATATGCTTCGATTATCCAACATTGATCTTCACATCCTCTTTCGTAACAATGAGTTTGATGGAATTGCCAAGGTCTGGTGTGCGATTGTGCTGGACAAGGTGAGGAACATTGTTATTGCAAACAACACTATTCACCATGCTGCTGCAGGAGTCCATGTCGCGTGGAGCAATGATACAGTCATCTCAGGCAATGAGATGTACGGGATAACCTATGATGGAGTGTTCCTCGATTACTATTGCTATAACAACACGATAGTACACAATGAGATGTATGATATGGGCGAGGCAGGCGTCTTTGCCATTGGTTTCTGCCGTGATAACCTCATTGCTGATAATCAGATACATAACAATCCATATGGTATCTGCCTGACGGTAGGATCTGATAGCAATACGATTCTGAGCAATCGCCTCTCCACTAGCTCCTCACACGGTCTGTATCTGCTCACTTCGAATAATCTCGTCAAGAACAATCTGATCTATAGCAACACAGGTGCCGGCATATTGGTAGGATCAATGACGCATCACAACTATATTGCAGAGAATTTCCTGTACAACAATAGTCGAAGAGGTGTTGAACTCTCAACATCTAGTAACAACACTATCGAACAGAACGATTTCATTGATAATAAGTCCCCACAAGCCTGTGATAACGGAAGTGAGAATGTATTTCGTCATAATTACTGGAGTGATTGGACTGAACCTGATGAGGATGAAAATGAAATTGTCGACGCTCCCTATGCAATCGCAGGAACTGCTAGCAGTATCGATAGATTTGCCATGACAGAATCCTATCGAAATGTGTCTGCAGTGCTGAACACCAAAGTAGCAGTTCACTCAGTGCCAATGGAATACCTGATTGCAGGGCTTGGACTAGTCATTATTATACCAGTTGCATTGGTATTTATCGCAAGACGCAGAGGCAATTTCTAATCAAAGAGATTGGAACCTGCCGCCTTTGCTAAAGAAAGTATGTCTGGTTTGTCCATTACTTCCCCCTTCTCAAAGACTCCTGGTGCTATGATACTACCTTTCACATCCAATTTCATGTACTCACACGAATCCTCTATCATGCCTATTGCATGGCGAGCATAGTGTGCGCTGCTAGCACCAAGAGGCATCACGATTACCACACGCTTTCCCGTGAACACCTCTCGACTGATGCCGTACCACCTATCCATGAATGCCTTGAATTGAGCTGTTGGTCCCCAGAAATACACAGGGCTCCCAAACACCCAAGCATCTGACGCTTTCATACTTGCTACCAGCTTATCGAGGTCGTCATTGTGGATGCACTTCCCAGTATCTTCACAGGTGTTGCAGCCCCTGCAGGGTTGAATTGTAAGGCTGCTAAGGTAGACCTTCTCCGTCTTGCCCCCGTTGCTCTCAACAGATCGTAGGACCTCATCGACCAATATATCGGTATTTCCCTTTCGTCGAGCGCTACCTACAATACCAAGGACTCGGATCGTCTTTGCCATGAACTCTCAGCTCGCAACCACACATTAGATAGAATCAGGTAATCAGTCTATCCTCTTGCTAGGATGTCAGAATGCATATGGATCCCACGGGATCGTACACCAATAGATTCCTATTTGATTGAATTCAAGGTCTTCTTGGAGATTAACGCCAGTATTTGCGTACATAGAACGTATGACTAATGGCGATAGAGTTAGTGAGATATCTGCATAGACATCCAAGCCTCCAATACCATATGATTCCAGAGCATCTTCAAAAGGTGATACAATTCGCCCATCTGTTATTTTAGGTATCACAACTAAGATCGTCGTATTATCTCCTCTGAACTCCAATGCCCAGTTGACGGGAAATGCAAAGTCGATTCTGATACTCCAAGTGTCGTTGCTAAACACATCAATCTCAGTCCATTGAATATACATTCCTGAGGTACGTTCATACATCATCTCTGCAAATGCACCAGTATCCTCCGTACTCGCACCTACATGCGTTTCAATCCAGTCGAGATGAGTCCCATATGCATCGGTGTAGATGCCACTAGCAATCCACTGATACGAAGATGTATATTCATGACTTGTTGAATTCGATTGGTAGGTGATAGTGAGATCGAGCTCAGCTTCTATAGGTGGTGGAAGTGTGATCACGATGACAAAAACCAATGGGACTACTATGCCTATGATGATGACTGCTGCGACGAACCTCTTGAGCAGGTCCGGTCTGCTAACCTGTATTTTCTTAGCGAGATAGTACACGACTACCGCAACTATCAGAAGAACCACTGGTAGAGCTGTAAAGGTATAGAACATCTGCAATTGCATTAGTATCTCTCCCCACAGATTATCCTTGATTTCGAAAACATATGAAGATTTAGTGAAAATGAACACAGCAGTTAGTACGTCGCTTCCACATAGTAGAGATATTTGCCAGTCGTCCCATCATAGACATTGGTGACCCTGAAGTCAGTTGCCATGATCTTAGTATCCTTAGAGAACCATGCAAATCGCTCGTACTGCCCGTTAATTCTAGCCATTTCTTCCATTGCAGGAATAGTAAGGATTACAGCATACTCGTCAGTATGTCTGCAACCAACGACTTTTGACCCATCAGAAGAGATTGCCCAATAGTCGAACCTATCGCTCGCCATCTTCTCAAGATTCTCTGACATTCATTCTCCCTTTGCTCACATACTCAATATGCACTATTTCTCTCTATCCACAATGTGCAACTTAAGGACTACATCTTCTGGAAGACTACTAGCATGTGTGTACCTCCATCGATTGCGCCGGGCTCTTTACAGAAATCCAACTCCCACTTGAGAAACATCTCTTTCGTCTTTGGGTCTTTCATCATTTCCATTAGTATCTCTTCTGATGTGCTTCCAGTGGATAGAAAGTTGGTAGCTGAAGCATCCAGTATCTCAATTGGATGGTTATACAGAATCTCTCTGAACTCATTCCATCTGTACATGTGACACTGATGTGTTCCTTTTGATGCAAGCTTACCAACGACATCTCCTGTTCTTGTTAGATTGTCGAATTCCTCCAGACTGACATTTCCGGCTATCACTTCTTCGAACACATTGTGCAAATAATGCTGATATGTTCCAATGCATGACATGACACTGGCAAGCACTATTCCTTTACTTTTTGTGACTCGTAGCACCTCTCTTATTGCATCATTGATGAACTCCAAGACGTAGCTAAACGGACCCCCAAAGCATACTACCATATCAAAGGAGCTATCTGGGATACCCTCCAGATTCAGAATATCCCGCTTCTTTCGCCAGAGCACCTCCTTCTCACATCCAGCTTCTTTGACCTTTGTTTCATTCAATTGGAGCTGAACATTGGAAATATCTACTATCCCAATTTTCGTTCCCATCTTCGCCAATTCAATAGTGAATCTCCCTGGTCCAGGCCCGATCTCCAGAACGCGAGAACCTGATTGGATGTACTTCTTGAGATAGTGCATATGGATGTGAAACTGAACTTGTCCCAATGGATTCTTCTCAAGCCTGTCCCATTCGTCTTCACCATATTCATCAAAATGCCCTTCAATCACCTTTGGGTCATATATTGGCAAGAACAGAGCCTCCACTTGTCCATTATACAGATATCAGGTTCTGCAAAAGGCTATGGGCAACTTTAGTTGAACTAATGATCAAAAGATGAACATTGGGGAGAGTCTTCTCCCCAAAAGATACGATTCTTACTTGAGTGGAACGTATGCTGAGCTCTTGGTAGCACCGATACCTGGGTTACCATGGCTAACACGCTTGGTAGTTAAGCTGAACTCGCCAAGCACATGTCCGATCATCTGTGGGAGAATCTTGGTCCTTTGGAATTCCTTTCCATTGTGAATAGCGATTGTGAGATCGACCATCTCGGGTAGAATGACCATGTCGCGGCAGTGGGTTCTCACAACGACTTCCTTGCCCTTTCTCTGTGATTTTCGAGCATTTCGTAGCTTAACAAGGAG
>JBHLQH010000010.1:0-14969 GCA_048884965.1 Candidatus Thorarchaeota archaeon
TGTGCATGTACAAAATTAGGGTGAACAAACCATGTTGTACCAACTACTACTGTTTGTTCTCTTTGCGTTAAACATGAGTGCTATGTTTAGTGGCTTCATGTTAGCAAGGAGAATGGGCATGTATCTCATGATGCAGGTCATGATGCTTATGCTCGGGATGTTCGTCGGACTTATTGCTCTGATCCTTCCATTCATTGGATTTGCAGATTTCGTGATCTGGCTACTTGTCCTCGATCTAGTGTTCGTGGCAATTGCATTCCTACTAGAATTTGGAACAGTCGTGCCAATACTCATGAAGACTATGCAGGGCGGACCAATTCACAGCTCACACATCACCAACCTGATCGTGACCTTGTTCTACTTGCTCGGACTTGTACTGTTTTGGGGAAGTTTGATGGCAATCGTGTAAGGAGATGAAATAAAAATGGCACAGAATAATCCACAATTATACATTATCGGACAATGGGGACCTGAAGTGGCGGAACGATGCTACGGACCATTTGTGACTGGAACCACTGCACAAGCTCAGGATATCCGGGCAAATATCTTTCTGATGATGGATGCTGTCTATCTCATCAAGAAAGGAATTCCTGAGAAAATCAGAGCACCCGGATTCCCACCTCTTCAAGATCTCATCAAGACATTCTTAGATGAAGGTGGTAAAATCCAAGTATGCTCCAATTCTTACGAGTTCCGTGGAATGAAAGAAGCGGATTTCATGGATCCAAGAATCGAAGTAGCTGGCGCAGCCACGATGATTGATGAAGTCCTAAAGCATGACAAAGTTATGTTCTTCTAATGGATTGATGGGGCAGAGCCCCACAATCATCCTATTTATTGCTTGCAATTCCTATAGTTTTGAGAGGACTTTGGATCTAAGCAGTTTCATCTGGTCAATCTCATTCTCATGTGGAAACATGAAGATGGCGTGGTCAAGATCTAGTTCCTGAAATCTCTCAAGCTTCTCTATGATTGCTTCTGGAGTTCCCCATAAAGCAGATTCAATTCGTCGTTTGTACTCATCAACTCCAATGCCCCGTTTGGCGGCATTTTCAATTATTGCTGAAATCATCTGTTCCTCATCTTCAAAGCACCTCGTCCAGAATCCAACTGACCTAAGAATGGAACCGCTTTCTCGACCATGTTTCTGACTGAAGTTGTCAAGCCTTTCGAAGATACGCTGGCATTGCTCTGGAGTGAAAGACCAAGCGACATTAACACCATCAGCATATTTCGCAGTTAGCTCAAGCATGCGATCTTTTGCCTTCATCGTGCCAATCCATATTCTTGGCGCATCTTGGAAAGGTTTTGGATATGAAACCAGACTACTGACTGAATAGTGCTCACCTGAGAAAGAGAATCTCTCCTCAGACCAGATTCCGCGTATGATCTGTACTGCTTCTTCTAGCTGATTGATACGCATATCATCGTTTAGAAACTCGTAGCCATATGCATTATATTCAATCTCTTTCCATCCAGCTCCATAGCCAAATTCGAAACGTCCTTCAGAAAGGGTGTCTAATGTTGCGGCCATTTTCGCTGTAAGCGCAGGATTTCTGTAGCTATTGCAGAATACCAGACTTCCAACTCGCACGGTTTTATTCTCACGAACGAGTGCAGTCATCAGTAGCCAAGGGTCAAGCAGGATTCTATCTGTGGCATCTTTATCAAGCATGAAATGATCAGAGAACCACATTGTTGAGAAACCACATGCAACTGCAGTTTCAGAGATTGCAAGGATCGAGTCATAGTTGAAACCAAACTGCGGTTCTATCTGTACACCAAACTCCATTGTTATCACGAAAGAGTGGACAACCACATGAATAAGGATTTGGGAAAGAAATCACTAATGAGGGTAACAGGGTCTCATTAGGAGATTCATCAAAGCTACCCTGACGTCCTCAACATCAGCAAATCCTGCGAGCTCTGTATCGCATATTCTGGTCAGAGGAAGCATTGGAAGATCGTCCTCCTTAATCCGCGAATTTGGATCATCAACATTGATTACTTCTGAGAGGGCGTTAGGAATCCCAAGTTCTTCCATTACTCCTGTAAGGATCTCATATGTTGGCTCACAAAATAGGCAATGGTTTGATTTATAGAATGATATACAGGAGGTCTTTCCACATTCCAAGATTTTCTGCTCATTCCATGCGGGAAGCATGACAATGAATCTCGCACCTTCTGAGGGATTTCCCTCAATCTTGTCTTCGACCCAGACTTCTCCGCCCAAGGTTTCAAGAATTCTGTCTGCAAGAGTTAAGCCTAAACCTCTACCAACTACTTGTTTCTCGGGTCTTCCAGTTCTTTTAAAGATAAACTCCTTGAGGTTATCTGGTACTCCAGGACCATGATCCTCGAAAACAATACGAATTTTCTCTCGAGTCTTCGTATGTGTAGCAGATACCGATACGCGAACTTCGTCTGAAGGATCATACTGCATAGAGTTGTGGAGTATATTGAAGAATACGGTGGTTAGAAGCTGATGTGCTTCTGCGATGAAAATTCCTTCAGCGATATCGGATTGCAGCAATAGCTTCTTGGTGTCAAACTCGTTTGATACAGCATAAATTGCATCAATTAGACATGTGTGTATATCAGTCCATTCCTTCTGGATTGAGGTTTCACTCAAGGAAAAGATAGTTCGTAAATTAGAGATCATTCTTGAGGCTCTTTTTACTTCCATTAGTGTACTAATCAGAAGATTCGAGCCTGTATCATTAAGTGGTTGCGATTCGCCAAGAAGGCCTAGTGAAAATATCAGACTCTGATTGACATTGTTCAGATCATGGGTCATAACTTCAAGAACAAGAGACGCTCGTTCCCTTTCAGCTGTAGCTCGGGCTTCCGCGTGTTTTCTTCGGTCAATATTTGTAGCTAGAAGTCCAATCGATTTTCCTCCAGTGTTTCGATTGATAATACTAGCAGTCACACCAACCCAGATAGTATCTCCATCAGAGGTGATCATTTGAACTTCAACATTTTTGAGTTCCTTGCCTTGCAGGACTTCTGAGATCAGGATTTTACCTGTATCATGCGATACTCCTGCAGAAGGGAATATTGAGGATATGTTACGTTTCAACAAGTCAGATTCAGGGAATCCGAGCAGCTCGACGGCTGCATTGTTCACTTGTTGGATGATACCAGACTGACTAAGAGCAAAGTATGCAATAGGAGAAGAATTGAATAGAACCTGATATATGTCATCAGCATATTCCTTCTCTTCTATAGCAGAATCTCTAGTCAATTTTTGTCCCTTGCCAGAATAGTGATGTGCTATCTAGTCCCAGTCAGTACCAATAACCGATTAAGTTGAGGTACAATCGCATTCGGTCCGAGTACTTCATCGCTTGTTTCTACTGATAATAGTATCTGGGAGGAATCTCTGAGTGCATGGAGGCATATCTGTCATTGAAGAAGGTTTATTAATACTTGAATAGTCGTTCAAATGTTCAACTATGGAGTGATACCTCATGTCCGCATCAAGTTTTGATCAGGATTCGGTCGTTATATTAGAGGGTGAACTCGACAGTGTAGTGAAGATATTCAAGGCACTTGCAGACAACACTCGAGTGAGAATCATCTCAATTCTTACGACTCCTAATCGCTATGCTGTATCAGAACTTGCTGATATCCTGGAAATGGACATCAGCAGAGTAAGTCATCAACTTACGAAGCTAGAGGATATGGGATTCATTAAAGGAACTAGAGACGGAAGGAACATCTATTATGAACTCCAAGACGAATGCATCAGAACCATCCTCAGAAACGCAAAGGATCATGTTGGCGGAAAGTAAAACAGTGTGCACACACTGTGAAGCAGAGCGAGCTGCTAGCGAAGCAGTGAGCTTTAGGACCAAGTATATTCTTGCATTTATTTCAGGAGTTTCCTTGGTCTTAGGAATTATCATGCAATTACTGATATTCCATCCTATTATCATCTATGGCACATTTCTTGTAGCCATCTTTTCAGCTGGAAGATGGATAATCGTTAATGGAATTCGTAGCATTCTAAAGGCACATTTAGGGATTAGCTTCTTGATGACTGTTGCAGCCTTTGGCGCTCTCGTTATTGGTGAACCGGCTGAAGGAGCAACTGTAATGTTCCTATTCTACATCGCTGAGCTTCTAGAAGCAAAAGCAGGCGACAGAGTTAGAATTGAAATTGAAAGCCTGATGAAACTGGAACCTGACTCTGTTAATATACTCTCGAATGGATCGGAACATAGTGAACATCCGGATCATGTAAAAATAGGACAGACATTCTCAGTTAAACCAGGTGAACGGATAGGTCTTGATGGATTAGTATCAAAAGGTGTTTCAACCGTTAACCAAGCACCCATTACTGGAGAATCGATTCCTGTTGAGAAGAACATAGGTGATGAGGTCTTTGCCGGTACGATCAATGTTGATGGATATTTGGAAGTAGAAGTGCTCAGGCTATCTGAAAACTCCGTTCTATCAAGAATCGTCAAGCTAGTTCAAGAAGCAAGGAAATCTAAATCATCGACCGAGAAGTTTGTATCACGTTTCTCGCATGTCTACACTCCAATCGTGATAGTAGGTGCGTTACTTTTGGCAATTTTCACATTCCTACTTGGAGCACCTATCGAATCTGCAGTATATAGGGGCCTTACTCTTCTAGTAATTTCATGCCCATGCGCTTTTGCCATCTCAATCCCGGTTAGCATGGTATCTTCAATCGTCGGATCAGCAAGAGAAGGAGTACTAGTGAAGGGTTCCAATCATCTGGAATTATTAAGCAAGACGAAGAATGTAGCCTTCGATAAGACTGGGACTCTAACATATGGCAATCTTACACTACAGGATATTTGCTTGCATAATGGAGCAACTAGAGAAGATGTTTTAGGAGCCGCCATAGCACTAGAGAGCATGTCTGAGCATCCCATTGCACAGGCTCTAATTCAAGCAGGAGCAGGAGAGGGGATTAGTAAAGCTGCAGCGGATGAATTCATTGCAATCCCCGGCAGAGGAGTGAAAGGAAAGGTCGGACAGGAAACCTATATTGTTGGTAATAAGAAATTACTAATTGCAGAACGCATCGATCTTCCGACCGAAGAACATGTATGCGGCACTGGTACAATGGTCTATGTCGTTCGTGAAACTACTCATCTTGGCACTGTAATTCTTGGAGATTCCATTCGACAAGGGACGATTGAAGCAGTATCTGAACTAAGACACTCAGGAATCAAAACAGTAATGCTAACTGGTGATAGTCATGATATTGCTGAAGAAGTTGCAGCAGAATTAGGAGTAGATTTCTTCTTTGCTGAGCTTCTTCCAGAGCAGAAAGTGGAGAAAATACGAGAACTCTCTTCACAAGGATCTACTATAATGGTAGGGGATGGAATTAATGACACGCCAGCTCTGGCAGCGGCGGATGTTGGCGTTGCAATGGGAGTCATTGCTAGTGATGCCGCTATAGAGACTGCAGATATCGCCTTAATGGTTGAAGATCTGAGAAAGATACCGAGATTGATCAAGAGATCGAAGAGAACTATGCGCATAGTAAAACAGAATGTAACTCTGTCCATCTCAGCTAAACTTTTCGTGGGAGCTCTTGCCATAACTGGTATCGCGACTCTTTGGATGGCAATCCTCTTTGGAGATATGGGTCTGACTTTGGCTGTTATCCTTAATGCGTTGAGATTGGCTCGAAAACGAACCTAGTTCATACTCTCATTTGTAGGACTTCAAAGCATGTACCGATAAAGACAGGAATAAGAGGATGATACATGCTGTAAAGAATGGAAGTATGATCAGTATCTCAATTTGTGTAGCGAATTCAGATGCAATCCAGATAATGATACCTCCGAGAACCAGATTGATAGCTGGGAATGAGAACGCTAGAGGGACTGGTGGATTCTTGGGATCATTGGTGTATACAGGAACATAAGCTCCCGCTAGGATTCCTGTAGCAGAGAATACAACTATCAAAGGACCAGCCAAGGAGATTAGGTATATTGCACCCTGTACTCTGAAGAAATAGAGAATGAATAGATAGAGCGGAAAAGATGTTAAAGATATCTCGATGAGGCTTAGGAGATATTTCGCTAAGACTATGTCTTTGGAACGAAATGGACTTGCTCGAAGAAGGTAGATATTCTCTTTTTCATCAACGAAAGCGAGAAGCGATGGCAATGTTCCCATCTGCGTGAGAAGTATCAGAACCAGAAGAAATGCAGGAGTCACAGAGGCACTGAATTGAGGGGGAATGGGGATTGGGGACAGCCAGATGGGCTGAGCAATGTTGATTATTAGTCCAAAAGAAACGCCGAAGATAACATACATGTATTTCCAAAACTGTAGTGGAGTCCTCATTTTGCTCCAAAAATCCTTCAAGATTATCCAGATCATTGGATCATTGAATTTCGAAGCTGAGAAGTCTACTTGTCCTCGTACTCTACGGCTGAATGTTCCTTCAGTTTCTTCACGACTTTGCTGTGCAGAGAATACTTCGTAAACATCATAGTCTGTTATATTAGCTAGCGCCAACATCGATATGATGAATGAAACGAGGAGGATCAGGACCAAAGGACCAACAGTGACTCCTATAGCATGCACATTGAAGGTTTCCATGAGGATTACGCTCATGATATTACTCGGGTATCCAAATTGGATGATTGGATTATCAGTTACACCGGGTATGGTTGGGAAGTAAAGAAGAAGTGCCATTGCGAGAAGTAGAAGATAACGCAAACGGGAGTTTGTCCTGATATCCACCTTCGTCTTTACGATGTTGCAAAATCCACCAACGAAATAGTTGAATTCCAGTAGCAGAATTACTGACACAACAAGTAAGACTAGAGATAGTGCCACAAAACGTGCTTTCTCTAGCAGAGGGAATGCGATAATAATGCCTAGAAAAATGTATGCTGATTTTCTAACAATTCTACGAACGTATCGTGCTAGAAACAGCTGATGTGGCTGCACAGGTCCCGGCATCAGAATATACTCATCTGAAGAATCAAGTACCTCGGTAGGACCCAAACCAAAATAGCCCCCCACTCCGGAAGCGACAGTAAGGATTCCTATGGTCGCAAAGATTGCTGAACGGTCGATATTCTCCTCAAGAAGGATTCCAATAGGTGCAAAGAAAGGTGCAAGGTTGATTAGAGTTGACAGGATAGATGCAACAAAGAAGGCTCCAGCAATTGTGATGGCATAAAACGCTAGTAGAGAGGGAGTCGTAATGGTCTGAATGAATTGATTATAGATCATCCGTAGCTCCATCCTAATGAGGAAAGGCGTTTTTATGCTAGACATAGAATTCACTCCTCAGGAATTCCGCCAGTGAGCATGAGAAAAACTTCTTCCAGGTTCGAAGCCCCAGGATTCGCTTTCTTCAAATCTTGCAACGTTCCTTTGCCTACAATCTTGCCATGATTCATAATCACAAAACGATCACAAAGTCCTTCCGCAACTTCAAGAATATGTGTGGACACAAGGATTGCAGAGCCTTCTGTCTTGAGTTCGCGAAGCAATGATTTGAGAGACCATGCTCCTCTAGGATCAAGGCCATAGATAGGTTCATCCAAAGCAAGTATGAAAGGTGGCTCCCTTACGAATATTCCAGCTAACAATGTTCTCTGAAGATTTCCTTTTGAAAGAGTGCCAATATACGAATTGAGAAACTCATCAAGTTGAAAACGAGAGATGAATTCTCTCATCCTAAGAAGCCCATCAATTCTGGGGACATTATATATTCGCGCTATGAATGTAAGGTATTCTATCACACGCAAACTTGGATAGCACGTTGGCCTCTCAGGTATGTAGCCAATCCGTTTCTTGGCCTCAAGAGGTTCTCTAAGTATATCGAAACCGTTTACGATAACACTTCCCTGAGTTGGTTTTATTATACCAGTGAGGACTCGAAGCGTGGTGGTTTTTCCTGCACCATTGGGACCTACGAGCCCGACAATTTCGCCTGCATTTACTTCAAGATCCAGATTGCTAACAGCCACCTTTCTACCGAACTCCTTTCTCATTCCAGAAATCTTTATCGGGTTTTCAGCAAGGTGGACAGATTTCTTCCCTTTGCCAAGACCATGATGAAATTTCAGTGCCTCATGCAAATCTGTTTCAATCAACTTCCTGTTGATGTGACGCTGTGTCAAGGGAACTCCTAAAGCTTGAGCTAGTCGAATGAGCTCAGGTCCTGTCATTTGCTGTATTATTTCGAATGCATCACTCATTATCGGAAACCTCCTTATGGAGCATATAGAACATTATTCCGTTTTCCCCCTTTGATTTGTATCGTCATTGTCAATCAATGCGGACTTCTCCCCAGACATATCCTTTCGTCTACCACGGTGACTGAAAAAGGAACGGATGAGATAGCTTAGTGGAATTTTAATTAGCTGGGATGTTTTATCCTTATGTGTCCCATCTTTCTCAAGCTCCTTTACCCTCTCGGCTTTCTGTATAATGAATAAGGAACCTAGCTGAACCAAGGGAATGGGAACAGCCAACACAGATGAAATCTGAAGAATGACCGAAAAAATGCTTAGAATTGATATGAAAAGTGAGGGTACAAATGACAAGAGTACCACGAATATCATATACTTCTTTGGGATTTTTTCATAGAAATATAGAGCAACTCCTGCAAGAAAGATGAAATTCCAAATGGATATCATGATCATTAAATCAAGAAATTGAGAGCCTCCAATCAGGAATTTGAATGCCCAATCCAAGTATGATGAGCCAAGTTGAAAGTCTGTTTCTAGTAAATAGAAAGTTGACTGAATGCTGGTCCTCAATGCAGTATTGTCAAGAACTAAAGTGGTGATATCAAATACCACTAAAGAGGGAATTGTGAATATTATGAATAGAATCCATCCACCAACTGTACAAGGCATTTTAGATGTAATCCGAGAACGAAATTGAGACGAGCTGATTCTATTAAACGATGTAGGAATCGCCATTTTTCCATGCAGTATAGGAATAACAACGTGAATGAATAGGATTAACATACACAAAATGGGAAGAAAGTCGAAATTGGGTGTTGGTGTGGAGCTAACATCCTCAAGATATTGCGAGAAGAATGCAGTGTTGTCAAGTATTATGGCAACAATGAGAGTAAGGATGATTGTGATCCCTCCCAGAACCTCAACACTCTCACCTTCAAAGCGAGATGCGTTCCTATATGTGAAATATGCACTTGGGATGATAAGCAGAATGAGATTGATGACGCTGATAATTGAAAATGATGCACGAAGAAGATATGGAGCTATATAGGGATTGAAAGAATAGAAGATACTCCTGATGTGAAACTCATCTGAAAAACGAGTGGCAAATATATCGATGTTATATGGGATCAGTAGGATGAAAGATGTAGTGAGAATAAAGCGAAACCAATGATTCTCTAAAAGTCGCTTTTTCACCCTGTTGCACCACGTGTGGAACCACAACAATACACCAAAAAAGGTTGCTGCATAACGCTACGAAAGGTCAAGCGATATCAAGATGGAGAATTCAAATCGACAGGTATGTGTCCAATAAGCTCCAAGTTCCAATCGACCACCCTACAAGAAAGAGCATAAATCTCAACACCAGCGATATGGCTTTCTCTCAATGCATTTCCGAAATCAGGATCGGTATCATCATTGGGAGAGAATACTTCTGCATCCGGGCGTTGAATAACAAAGATGACAGCGGCTCGTTCAGCTAGATCTTCCTTTTTGGCTCTTGCTAGTTCTCGTAGATGACGTGCTCCGCGACTTGTAGGTGCATCTGGAAATCGAGCATGACCATTTTCTACGAGCGTACAGGATTTTACCTCTAGAT
Organism: Candidatus Thorarchaeota archaeon; assembly: GCA_048884965.1. GTDB lineage: Archaea > Asgardarchaeota > Thorarchaeia > Thorarchaeales > Thorarchaeaceae > MP5-2226. The sequence continues at coordinate 9,808 of JBHLQH010000010.1, forward strand.
ATGCTACGCTTGTATCACTTTCAATCCTGAAATCTAGCCTTCCGTCAAATAAACAAGGTTCAGGAAAAATCCGATCATAGGCATTGAACTGCTCAAATACCTTTGAATGAAGCAGTTCTTTCACAAAGCGATTGGGTAGAAAGGAGTCGATTGATATTAGAACACCTTCATGATCCATTCCAATCATGTCATAGGCGGTCTTTCTCTTTGAATGAGAAGCTTCTCGGATATAGACTTCTTTCCCAGGAATCATAAGCTCATACATACGACCCGGATTTGGAATGAAAACTTCAGTAGTTTCCCCATATAGCTTGACTCGGCCGAGAAAACGATTTGGTCTATCAATGAGCTCGCATTTGTGGATTTTCAATGATTGTGACACGAGAAGACCTCATACATCGATTTGGATATCCAAGCTAAGTTAAAAATGCCATATTGCAATTATTATCTTTGGCAAAGGGACTTGAACCGTAGATGATGCTAGATGACAATAGAGATACTGCTGGTCGATGATGACGAGGATACTCTCAGAATTGCCTCGAGATTTCTGGAGAAAGAAGACCCCACATTTGAAATCACAGCAGCAGTTTCCGCTGAATTCGCACTAGAACTTCTAGAAAGAACTTCATTCGATGTCATTGTAAGTGACTATGAAATGCCCAATGGATTGAATGGACTTGAGTTTCTAGAACAAGTACGTCAGGAAAGATCGGAAATTCCTTTCATCATTTTCACTGGAAGGGGACGAGAAGAAGTGGCAATTAAGGCACTCAATCTTGGAGCAGATCTTTACCTGACCAAAGGCGGCGACCCGAAAAATCTCTATACAGAATTGGCGCATAACATAAGAAATGTGGTAGCACATGGAAGAGCGCGGAGTGCATTAGTGGAGAGTGATTCTCGATTCAGAGCAGCTTTTGAAGATGCAGCTATTGGAATGGCTATTGTTTCAATTGATCAACAGATTCTGCAGGTGAATGAAAAGCTCACCGAGATGCTTGGATTCGATGCAGAACAGCTTGAGGGTCGGAATCTTGAGGAAATCGCTCACCCAGATGAAATAGGTCAGGCACCATTGAAAGCATTGAGGATACTTGACGATGATTCTACAATCCTATCTGGAGAGAGAAGATTTCTGCATCAAGATGGAAAGTGGGTCTGGACCCGTACTACGTCATCTCTAATCAGAGATTCAAAGGGAAAACCGCTTTACTTTGTAAGTCAATTTCAGGACATAACTGAAACTAAACAGGCCATCGAAGCTTTACGTGATAGCGAAGAGCGATTTAGAGGAGCCTTTGAGGATGCTGCAATTGGGATGGCTTTAGTTTCCTTCGAGGGTGAAAAGATACATTGCAATAGAGCCCTTACTCAAATGCTTGGTTATACTAACGAGGAATTTATGATTCGCAGTTTCAATGAAATAACACATCCTGACGATATTGATAAAACACCTAGAATCGTAGACGGAAAGTTCGAGAATGGTAGATCTACAATTCAATTAGAAAAGAGGTACATCCACAAAAGCGGACATATTGTTTACACCTTCATCAACTCATCAATAATCTATGACAGGGAGAACAATCCCATACACTATGTAACGCAGTTTCAGGATGTGACAGAACAGAAACTCGCATCAGATGCATTAGCAGTATCGGAGGCAAATTATAGAACTTTACTCGAACGGAGTCTCCAAAATTATGCAGTAATTCAAGATGAAAGATATGTGTATGTGAACGAGGCATTTGCCAGAACTTTGGGAATATCAAGAGCAGAAGCACTCAAACTTGATCCCAATCAGATTTGGAACCTTGTTCACGTTGATGATATGGAGATGTTAAAGCAAAGAAACAAGGAATTACAGAATGGAGCTGAAGAGGTCCCAAAGCACGAATTCCGATATATCCGACCAGATGGTGAAATCAGATGGGTAGAAGGATTGGTACGGAAGTTTGAGTATGATGGCAAACCTGCAACTCAAATTGTCGAGATTGATATTACAGAACGCAAGGAGTATGACGAAGCCCTGCAAGATAGTCTTGAATTTCTTGATACCCTACTAAACACAATTGTCAATCCAGTTTTCTTCAAAGATCGACAAGGTATCTACCGGAGATGCAATCCTGCATTTGCTACCAATATTGCAGGAGTCCCTATCGAAGAGGTGATTGGCAAGAAGACAGAATTCATATTGAATCGGATACGTAATTTATCCGAGGAGGATCTAGATGAACTAGATAGAACACTCCTTTTATCTCAGGATGACCAATCTTTTGAAATCCAAATTGAAGACCCTGAAGGTCTAGCAAGGGATTACCTTGTAAATCGCAGTGTGTACAAAGATAGAGAAGGCAACTCTATTGGAATAGTTGGAATTCTGCAGGATATTACGACAATACGAAGATTGCAGATGGATCTATCGCATCAAAAGGAGGAACTTTCGGAATTTGCGCAAGTCATGAGTCATGATTTGTTGGGACTGCTTCATAATGCCATACTCTACGCAGAGCTACTTGAAGAGGAATTTGATCCAGCTAACTTGTCAAGCATCAAAGACATGATTTCCGCCGCACAAGATATCTTAAGAAGGTCGCTTCGTCTTGCAGAAGCTGGTTTGGTGATAGGGGAACTTGAGGAAGTTGATTTGAACAAGCTAGTTGATGAGATTGCTGGTCGAGAAGTGATGGAGTATGCGGAGTTCGAACGGGATAACCTTCCATCGATTAGGTGTGACAGATTGAAGATGACACAGATAATTACCAATCTCCTAAGAAATGCGATAGAGCATGGGGATCCAAGTAAAATCTGGATCAAGATATCATCAGAGAAGACACTCCACAACCTCTTCATCATCAATAATGGAAGACCTATACCTGATGAAGTATGCAAGAGTATTTTGGAAAAATCCTCATCCACTAAAAAACATGGAGGGCTTGGTCTTATGATTGTGAAGAAGCTCGTTGAAGCTCATGGATGGAAGATAGCATTAGATGATGCTCAACACCCCTCATTTAAGATAACGATTCCCCACTAGATTTCAGGGGATAATCTCTTTTAGGAAACTAGCATGTTGAACTAAGCAACACATTCAGAGGAAACGTATCGTGAGCAAGATTATTGACCAAGAAGAACTCAGTGAATTCATGCATTCACTTTCACATGACATCAAGAATATCCTGCATAATATCCAAGGGTATGTGAATCTATTAGAGCAAGAAGACGATCCCGAATATCTTGCGGGTGTTGTGAGACTTATTCAGAAAGCAAAGCAAACCTTGGAGGACTATGTATCCCTGGCAGATAACGGAAATCTCACAAAACGACCCAGTCAGCAGAAGTAATCAGTGATTGTTGCTTGGGCCACTGATTCCTCTAATCCTGATACTTTGACTCCTAGAAGGCGAATGTACAGATTCTTATCACGTGATTGACTAAAGATTCCAAGAGCCATCTTTTCTAGAAGTCTACCATCGTCAGTTGATACCGGGATACTCCTACTTCTCTGAATAGTTGTGTAATTACCATATCGTACCTTAACAGTGACAGTTCGGTACTGAAGACTTTTAGATTGAAGCCTTTCTATGATTCGTGTGCAGATGCTGCTAATGCATTCGTGGAGGTATCCTACTGCATCAGGTTCAACATCCTCCATAAATGTTCTATCCTTGCTGATAGATTTTCTAATTCGTGGGCCATTATCAATGAGCGGTCGATCATCAATCCCATTTGCCCTTCTATGTAGCCAGCTAGACCCTCTACCCATGATAGGCCATAGCTCTGTTACTGACATCCCTTGGATTTGACCGAGATTTTCAATTCCATGTCTTGCGAGATGTTCAGCCGTCTTGGATCCTACACCATTCAATGCTTGAACATTCATCGGTGCTAGAAAAGAGATAACATCCTCTGGTGCAGGTCCTACCATCGTGATTCCCAGAGGTTTCTTAGTGCCCGTAGCTACTTTCGCTACTGAAATATTGGGGGCGATTCCGATTGAACAAGGTAGAGAGGTCTCTTGCTTGATAGCAAGTTGAATCTCTTTCGCCATTTCTATAGGTGACGGATACAATTGCACACCTTCAGTGACCTCAATATACGCCTCATCGATACTAGCACGACGAACCCTATGACCATCAGCGTAGCGTGAGAGCACTTCCATGATTTCTTCGCTTGCTTCTGAGTAGTTGGAAAACTCCCCAGACACAAACACAGCATCGGGACACAATCGATAAGCCTTTGATACTGGCATACCCGAACGAATGCCGTACGCACGAGCCTCATACGACGCAGCTCGAACAACTCCTCTCCCATGCCCTTTCTTCGGATCATGGCCTACACATACAGGTCTTCCAATAAGTTCTGGGTATGTCCTATATTGTTCTACAGAGGCAAAAAACGCATCCATATCAATATGCATGATCCAACGCTGCATGGCGGGTACCACAGATAATATCAGCGGTAATTCCTGCTTGGTTCTTTCTCATAACAATAGTATCTTTGAATGAACATTGATGATGGGCAGAGATGTCCGAATCTAATACTTTCTAGTTGACTTGATATGTCCTAAAAAACGCGTCTAAATCTACATTTCCGCCGCTTATGATGACACCCATCTTCTTACCTTGAAACTCAGGAGCTATTCTAATGAGAGCACCGAGGGATACAGCTCCACTTGGTTCAACTACGAGCTTCATACGCTCCCATAGCAATCTCATCGCATTCAGAATCTCACTTTCACTAATGGTTACGATGCGAGTCACATGTTCTCTAATGATCTTGAAAGTAATCTCACCCAAGTTGGTTCGAAGCCCATCTGCGATAGTATTAGGATTCACACTTGGATGGATGACACCATCCCGAAGTGAACGATAGGCGTCGTCCGCGTTCTCTGGTTCTCCAGCAACGACTTGAGTTTCACTAGAAAGTCCCTTCACCGCAATGGATGTTCCACTTAAGAGACCTCCACCACCTACAGGCGCAACTACAGCATCAAATGGACCAAATTCATTCATTAGCTCCAAAGCGGCAGTTCCCGCTCCAGCGATGATTCTTTCATCATTATATGGATGAATCAAGGTGTATCCCATCTCATCGACCAATTTATTGGCAGTCTCAACCCTGCTGGTAACATTGTTCTCGCAGAATACGATGTCGCCCCCATA
>JBHLQH010000010.1:15069-22617 GCA_048884965.1 Candidatus Thorarchaeota archaeon
CCTATCGCTCCCTTGATGTCCGCAGTTCCCTTTCCAAGAGATACGTGAGCATCAGACGATCCATCGTTGTCATGAAGATGCACCTCAATCAGATAAGGATTCATCTTCTCCAAATACTCTACAATGGCGATATCTGCAGTATGAGCATGTCCAACATCTACGACTGCTCTAACATCGAAATCGGAATATTCCTGCACAACCTCAAAGTGCTCATCTGGATACAGAACAAGCTCACGGTCTCGTCCCAGTTGCTTATTCTCGACGCCAATCTGAATACCTCGATCATGTGCATACATCGCTAGCTCCAGAAGGCTAGCACGAAACCGTTGCACTGCATCCTCATATCGTGATATTTGATGTATAGAGCAAGAACCACCGTGAACTACAATGATAGTTGAGCCTATATCATCAGCAAAATCGATGCAATCCTTCATGATGTCCAACGATGATCTACGTATTCGCTCCTTAAAGCTTGATAGATTGATATCATCATAAGGACCATGGATCGTGGGTGTCAGATTATATGTGCCCAAGCAGTCAATGACTGTTTCTTTCAAACGCGTATCAATTTCAGGAGGTGAGAAAGGAGGTTCCATTTGAATTTCTATAAATGACATCCCCAATCCATGACACATCTCAATGAAATCAGGAAATGCGATTGGACAGCCATTGAAATAGGACGCCCCATAGTTTTGTTTGGTCATAGAAAACCACGTCGTATCTAATTTCTGTAAATGCTTACTAATGAAACTATCAGTCTGGCCAACATACCTGCAAATGTATATATGCTTTCAAAACTCGCTCGCTTCAGGGAGCCGGGACTTCGTTGAAAACGTGGTTCATCATCGGACTTTTCATGGTAGTAATATTGAGTGTTCCATTGACAATTAGTCAAGATAGGGATACATTATATTTCTCTAGCGATATTTCACAACCAGCACAAATCAGTCATGACCCTCTGTACATATCGCACGATAGTGATTTCCAATACTATGGATTTCCAGGAAGTGGAACGAAAGAAGATCCTTACATCTTGGAAAATCTCATGATCGGATCCATTGCTCCATGTTTGTCCATTTCATATACAAGTGCATACTTCATCGTTAGGGATTGTTTCTTTGAAGCAGAACTAACACTCACCGAGTATATCCAAGGAGCAATCACATTGAACGCTGCTGCTAATGGAGTGTTCGATAATTGCGTACTTGCTGGAGGGGAGTATAATCTGGTCATGTTCTCGTCGCAAAACATCGTCATAAAAGAATCGACATTGATGAATCCGTATCTGCTATCAATTCTGAATTATTACAGCTCATCAATTACCATATCAAATACAAGTCTCTACGGTGGAGGTATACAACACTATTCGCCCTCAACTGAGCCAACGGTTGTCTTTGATAATTGCAGTATCAATAACAAGGATATTGGCTATTTTCATGGAGAAGAGAATCAGATCATTGATGGCTCAAATTATGGTATCGCCATTCTTGAGCGTTGTAGGAATGTTACCATCAAAGGAGTTTCTGTTTCAAATGTCACAATGCCTATCCAATTACTTGACTCGAACAATTGCAGTGTCGAAGCATGTGATATAGAGGCTCCTTACTATACTTCAATTTACATCAACCATTGCTCTAATCTAACTATATCAGACAATGTCTTGAAAACGACGGGGATACTCATTAGTGAAACTTACCTCCCTTCCTGGCAATCTTCTCTGCGGAATAATACATTGAATGGCAAGGAGATTGGATATTTTGGATCATACTCAAATCTCATAATCAAAGAAGAGAGCTATGGACAGCTATTCATAGTAGAGTGTGAGAATGTCAGCATAACCGATTGTGAATTTGATAATACAGCTTGTGCTTTGAACATTGCACATTGCACGGATGTCTACCTAACCAATTTGCATTCAGAGAATATCAGTATGTGGGCGCTCTATTCAATAGTGTCAGAGAGAGTTAGATTCCAGTCTTGTGAATTCTCAAATGTGTCAACATGTATTCAGATTAGTGGCATAGAAAATGTCTCAATATCTGATTGTACATTTCTTGATTGCTATAGGGGAATATATGCGGGAAATGTTGAAGGATTTGAAATCTTCAATAATAGCATCTCCAGTATAAACTCAGGCGTTGAAATCCTCAGCGCGCACACTACAAGAATAAGCAACAATACAATCTATGCCCCAAGAGGAGCGATTATCGAAGACTTTGTTGACTCAGAATTGAGCAATAACTCGTTTCATGATTGCAGCTCCTATGCGGTCCAGATATCTGGATTCAATAGTGTCGTCACATCGAATATCTTTACCAATTGCAGAAATGGTATCGTCTGCGAAACCGGATGGTCTTTCGTCATTCAGAATATGATACTCTCCGCAATGGATGTCGGAATCCAGCTAGTTGATGGATACTCTACGCAGATATACAATTGCGAGTTCAATGACTGTGGAACGGGATTGAAACTCATTAATTGTGAAGGATGTACTGTCAATGATTGTCTGTCAACGGATTCTCTGCATCAAGGTATCAGCGTGGTTGAATGCTCGGGCATCACGTTCAATGAGTGTCTAGTCACTCAGTGCCAGCAGATAGGACTCTATATCGAAGGTTCAACAAGGGTCAATCTCAGGAACTCAACAATCCAATACTGTGAGTTAGGGGTGAGTTTTGCTAATGCAGTCATCTGCGAGATTTCATGGACATCTATATCTACAAACTCCCATGAGGGAATCGTTATAGAAGAGTCCGAAGCGATTGATATCCTCAATTCATCTGTAACCAATAACGAACTAAATGGACTTGAGATCCTCGATTCTACAAATTGCAGGATTATTAGTAATATATTCGCCAATAATTCTGGATTCGGGATTATGATTAATGGAAGTTCCAGTGAGAATAGTATTTACGACAATATCTTTGAGAACAATCTAGCAGGAAATGCACTAGATAACACTGCGGGGAATTGGTGGGACAATCAGGAAGACCACGGCAATTATTGGGATGATTGGGATAGTGGAGAGTACTATCAGATACCCGGAACCGGTGGTGCAATTGATCATTATCCTATGAAATATCCTTTTCAAGACGCGGATTTCTTTTCTATATATGGACCGACCTTGATTGCAGCAAGTGTTCTGGTGGTAGCCATGCTCCTTGTCGTGATATTTAGGGAACAAAAAGCCAAGTGAGGACTTGAATAATGAAAGGAATTAGAAGGAAGGAAAAAGAGATCCAAGAGAAAGCAGAGATAGAGGCAATTCTAAAGCAATCCAAGTACATTACACTTGCGATGTGTTCTCAGAACGAACCTTACTTGGTTACACTTAGTCATGGATATGATACCAATCAAAACTGTATCTACTTTCATTGCGCACAGGATGGCAAAAAGATTGACATCCTAAAGCAAAATGATACCGTATGGGGACAGGCTCTAATTGATCATGGGTATGTTCAGGGTAAGTGTGACCATCTTTACTCAACAGTTCAATTTCATGGGAAGGTTTCATTCATTTCAGAAATCGAAGAGAAAAGAAATGCCCTTCTAGTTATGATCAAACAACTGGAAAATAAACCAGACGAAGTCATCCAAGAGCAAATCAATGAGAGTTCTCTTAAGAGGGTCAATATCGGACGTATCGACATTGGCTTCATGAGTGGCAAGAAATCAAAAGAGGTCATTATTTCCCTATGACCTATATGATTGTGATAGTTCTTGAAGAAGCTTCATAGCTCGTTTGTCATCACTTTGCTTAACGAACAAATGGTCATGATGGAAAGCAGACACGACATTGACACTGATATTATTCTCAGCAAGTATCTTTGATACAGCGGCGATAAAACCAACTGCACTCAAACTTGAGTGAACAGAAAGCTCGATCCAACTCCATACCTCATCATAGTTCAAATCCAAACTCCTTGCCTTAGCTTCGGAAATAATTACTGTAAAGCCTTCCTTCTCTTTGAAGAGCATTAGCGGATCGATTGGCTCAGTTGGGAGGTTTTCCCATTCTAGAGTACAGAACACAAGCCCTTCCTGTAATTTGGTTGGCTCCATCGAAGCTAATAACTCACTCAAATCATTGATTCCAGTCATCTCTTCTCACCGTAGACCTCATATGAAACCAGATCGCTTAAGGGATCTCGGCTGCGTGTAGCTTCTATTTCATGATATCCAACTGATATGGAGCAAATCACACGTAACTTCTCAGGTATATTCAGCAGTTCTTTGAACTTGGCTTCTATGTCAGTGTCTCTCACCCCCATCCAGCAGGTACCTAGCCCTTGAGAATATGCAGCAAGCAGCATATTCTGCACAGCATTATGAGGGTCTGCAAGATGGTATTTTGGATGTTTCTCAGGGTCACCCAGAACAATGATAACAACCGGAGATTGCTCCATGAATCTCCCATAAGGATGATTATCTGCGAGTCGTTTTCTCATTGCTATATCTCTGATAACGATGAAATGCCATGGTTGCTTATTCGATGCGGATGGAGCCCAACGACCAGCTTCTAGTATATTCAGAACCTGCTCATCTTCAACATCCTTGTCAATGTATTTTCTGATGCTTCTTCTACCAAGAATCGCTTTCATCGTATCCATTGTTATCGAATAATCCCTTGATTCAGAGCTAATGAAGGCATCGATAGCACAGCAAAGGAAAGAACAAAATATCAAAAGGTTTCACGAATAGAGAGAGGTAGCGATTGGGAGAGAGAAGTGTTGCTTGCAATAACAATCATTCCAGATAGAACAGAGTTCGTGCCTGGGGAAAGTGTTACAGGTCATGTTGAGATAAAAAGTGATGAGGAGTTTAAGCACAACGAAATCCATCTGACATTTGTATGTCTAGAGAAATCCCTCTTTACAAAACAAGTAGGAAAGCAAACCCATGTGTACTCTGAGGAAAGAAAGCATATCGAGGAACATCTGCTCATTCGGGACAAAGGCATTTCAGGTCCTGGTGATATACGTGTACCTTTTCAATTCGAAATCCCCGATTTGGTTCCTGCATCATATCGAGGACCATGTGGGTCCATCCAGTACACGTTACAGGCTCATATTGAAAGGTCTTGGGCAAAAGACCCTAAGGACGAAAGGACGTTGCAGGTGTGCGTACCTCAAGAGTCTGAACAAGGTACTTCTCGATCAGATGGCGTTGATCATGATGGCTATCCAATCCTAGAGGTACAAGTTGAAGAAGATACATTCTTTTTGGGTGCCCCCATACGAGGAAGCTATCGGATTGTGCAAGACACCAAAATGAGGGGTGTACGTGTGGATCTTATAGCAAAGGAGCAAACCAGAGCTTCAGGGAGAAATGAAACTCGTGAAACAATAGTATGCAGTATCTTTACTGAGGAAGAAAAGATACCAAAGAACTCATGGATCCCATTTGAGATTCCAACCAATGAGTTCGTTTTTGCATCCTTCAAAACGGAGTTAATTACATTGGAAATGTTCGTTCGCGTTGCAATTGATGTCCCATGGAGATTTGATAAGGTCGTGGACATATCTGTCAAGAGTTACTACGGATCTGGGACTGAAGGCGAGAATGATAACCAATGGGGAGATTTCTCATTTTAGCCTAACAGGAGTATCATACAATACAAGATTGGCAAGGAATTCAGATGCGAAGAATCAAGATTTACCCAGAACGTTTGAAATACAGAACGGGGGAAACCGTGTCTGGTTATGTAGAAGTACTCAGTGACAAGGACTTTGATTTCACAGAGATGTATGTCGAGTTGGTATGTAGGGAGCACAGCTATTTCACAGTTGGGTCAGGAGATGATGAAGAAACCTATAGAGAGGAGTATTTTCACCATTCTGAGCGCAATGCTATCATGGAACCAGGAGAATTCCAACAAAGGAGCATACAAGCACCCTTTAGCTTCAAAATCCCAGAGCATCTTCCAACGAGCTATGATGGAGCATCTGGATGGATAGAGTATACACTAGATGCTAAAATAGGTGTCAAGTGGAGACTTGATTCGAAAGATAGAGTACCTATTGTCGTGATAGGACGAGAGCACAAACCACATCCGGAGTCAATAAGACAATCTCTTCTTGATGACGAAACGATTCTTCTTGATTTGGAAATTGACAGAGATGCCATTACCCTAGGAGAAGATATCGTAATCAAATACAGAATTGATGAAATGAAGAATATGAGAGGGCTACGATTTGATCTCGTAGCTAGAGAGCTAGTAATAGCACAAAGGCACAGCCATACTTCTGAGAAAGTAATGGCAACCCAGTTCATAGATGAAGACTCTCTACAAGGCAGAAGCTGGACGAAGGCTATTCTTCACACTGATGAGAGAATGCTTGCTTCATTCAAGGGTCCTCTAATCACTCTAACCATCTTGATCAAAGCAGTAATTGATATTCCTTGGAGAAAGGATAAGGACCTCACAATAGAGATACTAACAACAAGAAGTATCCCATGGGATGATTTCACCATTGAATTAGAGCATGATAAGAGGGATGAGATATTCGGTTAGCAAGGATTGAGTTGCCAAAGAAGCAGTACAAAACAGGGGATCCTTTAGAGGGAGATTTACTCATCTCGACAGACAAGGAATTTCGTTGCGAAGGAGTTCTAATTACATTCTTAGCACGCGAGTACACAAAGATTGTAGTATCAGGACCCAACAACACTAGCTCGACTCATTACTCAGAGAACGTGTATGCTAAGAGGACGAATCAAATTAGGCAGGCAGGCTATATCCCATCGGGACGAACACGTGTACCATTCCGTTTCGAAATACCAAAATCCTGCCTATCTTCCTATCATGGAGAATATTCACATGTTGAGTACACGTTGGAAGTCAAGGTGGAGATTCCATGGGACTTTGATCTGAAATCAAAAGGAGAGGTCACTGTCACATCTTTGAAAAAGCCACCAAAACCTAGGCATTTACGAGCGCTATCAGACAGAAGTCAATTCCCAGACCTCCAAATGGAGGTAATGTCTGATGTTGTGTGCATAGGCGAGGATCTAATGTTCAAAATCTGTGTCTCGGATGATAAATCCATACGCGGAATAAGAATTGATGTGGTCAATCATGAGTGGGCTAGAGCAGGAGAACATACGAGGACAAGAGATAATATCGTTCTAAGGAAGTACTTCCCAAAAGAGAAGATAAAGCAGAATGCATGGATATTGATGAAACTCAAAACAAGTCGAAGAATTCCTACAATATTCGAAGCAAAGGATATGAAGAGCAATGTTAGCTTGAAAATAACAATGGATATTCCATTTGCTACAGATATCTCAATCCATTGCCCCATTATCCCGGTCTACTGTCCAATGATATTGGAGGATGACACGCTGACATACGAAACATTGTACTAACGAGGTGTACATGGTGGGTAAGATCACAATTCAGCCAGATCCAATTGATTTCTATAACGGTGGACAGATCACTGGTCAAATCCTCATAGAATCACCCGATATTTTCTCTTTTGACGTTCTTCATCTACTTCTTCGGACAGTGGAGAATGTCAAGTTCATTGATAAGTCCGGGAAAGTCTT
>JBHLQH010000010.1:22717-115955 GCA_048884965.1 Candidatus Thorarchaeota archaeon
AGTAGAACTGAGAAATTCGAGATAACAGAGAGGTCAATCATTCATTCTGGACCTGTGCATCTGACTCCGTTTAAAGACCCTAAAACTATCGATTATGAGGCGCTTCGTGAGCTTCTCCTTGCTGATTATGCAGCTGCTGGAATTGAAGTGGGTAGTATTGATACTGGTGCCGTCATTATAACCGGTGAAAGTGCAAAGAAGAAGAATGCTGAAGAGATAGTGAACGTGCTTGCAGGTGAAACAGGTAAATTCGTAGCAGCAACAGCAGGACCCAACTTCGAGTCCGTCCTTGCTGCATATGGTTCTGGTGCGGTTGCAAAGTCAGAGGTAACCGGTCGCACGATTATGAATGTCGATGTAGGTGGAGGATCTTCTAACATCGCGGTCTGCAAAGATGGTAAAGTGATTGCTACTACAGCAGTAAATGTAGGCGGTCGTTTGATAGCTACAGATGCGGAAGGCATTGTTATTCGACTTGAGGATACAGGACGCAATGTTGCCCGAGAGATAGGTCTCTCAATCGAGATTGGTGATAAGATAGATGACTCGATAAAGCTGCAACTAGCACGCGCCTTAGCTGAGGCTTTAATAGAAGTCCTTAGAGGTCCACCAAAATCGAATCTTGCTGAGATGCTCATGATGGCAGAGCCGATGAACTATGTTGGCGAGATCGATGACATTACCTTCTCAGGAGGCGTCGCTGAATACATCTATGGGACCGAGAATGGCAACTTTTATGATTTAGGTCTCTTCATCGCCAATGAGATAAAGAACCTTGCCAAGTCAAACAATCTTCCAATTGCAGAGCCTACTCATAAGATACGAGCAACAGTAATTGGGGCGGGTCAGTTCAATCTACAAGTAAGTGGCTCAACAACGTTTCTATCATCCGGACTCAAATATCCCCTTCGCAATCTCCCTGCAGTAGTTCCATACATACCAAGAAGTAAAACCAGAGCAGAGGATGTCACCTCAGCAATTAAAGAAGCCTTCAAGCTCTTTGACGTGCAAGAAGGAGTCGATGAGATGATCATTGCTTTCAATGATGCTGTGAGACCCTCTTATGAGAACCTTACTGAGTTTGCCAAGGGAGTCGTCGCAGCTCTGCCTAGGACGATCTCTTCAGGAAAGCCCTTACTCATGTGCTTTGACTCTGATATCGGAAACAGCGTAGGTAATGTCATGCGTCGTGAAACCAACATCACCAATGATATTCTATCTATTGACGAGATTGCATTGAGCGCAGGAGACTTCGTCGATATTGGCGAGCCTATCATTGAAGGTGTCGTTGTACCTGTCGTCGTCAAGACACTTGTCTTCGATTCAAGCTGAGACCTCCGCCATAAGTGTATCCTTGTTGGTTCAAAGATTCATTGAATATCACCCAAGAGAAGTGATGTGGTGGTCAAAATCAAATCACGGAAGATTATGATCATTCTGGAGTGCGTTTGAGTCAAATCTCTAATTCATTGGATAGAATAATGGCATCTCCTAGTTTTACGTATAGACTTAAGGCAATGAACTAAAAGTTCATCATATCTAATCGCAAGGGAAGTAAATATGTCTGAGAAAACATCGGGCCTTGAAATTGGACCACTACGGGAATCGGATAGGGAAGACGTGATTGAAATAGCCAAGCATACTTGGGATGGTCATGATTACTTAGTACACTCGTTTCCAAAGTGGATTGTTGATCCAAACTCACATACTGCAGCAATTAGAATAAACAATAAGGTCGTCTCAGTAGCAAATCTTCGTGTCATTGATGACGGACAGACAGGTTGGATGGAAGGGTTACGTGTCCATCATGAGTACAGAGGAAAAGGACTCGCATCGGTAATGACGAGGCATATCGTTAAGATAGCAGTCGATCTAGGGGTCAAAAGACTGCGTTATACGACTGCATCAGATAATGTGCAATCGCTACATCTTGCAAGCTCTGTGGGCCTGTCAATAAAGTTTGAGATGGGTGGTCTATGGCAAGAAAACATGGATACTATCACTTGGCGTCATCGTAGCATCCCTGTCAAAAAAGTAGATTTCAAGGAGATTCCGAAGGGAGTATATGAATCAGATTTCTTTCCTCATGATATAATTGTTCATGATTGGAAAGCCTATGATGTCTCACCCAAGATATTGAAGGAGTTGAGCAAAGGCGCCTCGTTTTGGATTAGTGAGCTTGATGGAGAGGTTAGTGCATTCTCCATAGGTGGGGACAGATATGAAGGAGATAACAAATTTTGGAGTGCAACAATATACGCGAAGGATGAGAGTGTGTTTCTGGACCATCTTTCCAATCATCTTGAGTTCGCATCGGAAGAATATGGGGGTTTCTTTGCAGCATATCCCGTATGGTTCATGAAATTGGTCGCAACGCTGACATGGCCAAATACTAGCGATGACCCTTTTGGAGAAGATATACGAATGCTTCTTCTAGAAAGAATTCTCTAAACCGTATGTAGAGGCACATTCATATCTGGGAGGCATCTTGACCTCATGAAACACCTTGAAGTCATTTCGTACGCATCATCACATGCGAAATATCGGATTGGAAATTTGACCCTTCACGTAAAATTACATTTGGATCCTTCACTATGTACGTGAATGAATATATTATTCCAGTATTTACATTGGTAACAAAGAAATATTCTGGACGTTCTAAGAATTTCTCAGTGTATGCATCACAGATCCTATTGAACTCCGCTAAAATAGTACTCAGAGGGTAATCCTTGTGGATGTTTACTTCGAATGTGTAGCGAAAGATCTCATCGCCTTTGGTGAGGTATTTTAGCTTATCAACAGCAACCCCTCTTTTCGATGATTGAGGTGTACTGCTCTTCTGTTGCTTTATTCCTCTTTCTGCAAGATAATCATCCAGACGTATTCTGAAATTCGTTAATTGTGAGTCAACTATCTTCCCATTTGGAACGAATATCCGACTGAAATCCTGTGTCAGCAATCGAGTGTAATTCAGGGTGATCTCAATAACAAGGCCCTCCACGTCGCCCACTCGAATGTAATCTCCTACGCGGAAGGGTCTAGCTCCAAATAGATAAATGCCGCTAACTAGGTTGCTAAGTGCTCTTGAGAATGCCAACCCAATAGCTGTGCCAAGTAAAGCTCCAATGGTAACACCACCACCACCTAAAACTCCCGTTACTGCAATTACGACTCCTACAGCGATTCCAAAGAAAATCAGCCGTACCATGAAAACGATTCCAGCCGAACCTTCTCGGGGCACCCCCATTTTTCTAAAAGAAATCTTAATGCTACGAATGGTGACCAGGTAAATAAGATATATCAAAAGCATGAAAGGTATAATTGCCACAATGCTAGCATAGTCTTGAAGTCCGAGGGGTTCAAGCAGTATAACGAAGATATTAACGAAATCATCCCAAGCAGTCTGCATGTCGTTCACCAAAACCTCCGAATAAATTTAAGAAACACGACACATACGCATCGTGTTTCGTTACTATCGCAACTGACCAGTTGCACCTGCGATCACTCTAGCAATGCCATTGGAGATAAATGACACGGCCAATACTACAGCTAGTACATAGAATCCTATGGTTGAGAAGAATAGTGCGAATAGAGCTATTACTAGGGTCATTAGACCTACAACAAAGTGCAGAATCCGTCCCCAACCAGGAACTTCTTCTTCTAGCAATCCAACTGATACTCTCACAATCCCAATGACCAAGAGACCAAGAGCCACAAGGAGTATTAGTAATTCAATTGCCAAACTTGAGAATACGAATACAAGCAATGCCATAAATATCGCAAGAACTCCAGCCATCACATTCAGGAACCTTGATAGCACACTCAATTCCTTGACTGAAATTGCCTTCGCAAGTCTCGCAAAGCCAAGTGCTATCAATGATATGCTCATGAGAAACAAAGCAGTGAGGGGTACCAATGAAAAATCCAACATAATCCAAAAGCCCAGTACCAAGGACACAAGTCCCAAGATGATATCCAAACCTCTCAGTCCCTTGGGATACAATTCTACTCCTTCAGAAATACTCATGACTTCACCTCCCCTAGAAAATTGATTTTAGATCAGCCTTCTTTCTCCAAAAGAAGCCCCACGCTAGCAGAACTAATGATGCAACAATCGCACCAACTCCAATGAAGGCACCTACAAATACATTGAGATCCTGCAAAGCAGCACCAAAGACAACCAGCATTAGAACTGCATATACCATACCAATCACTCCAATGACAACACCAATTGTTGCAGTTATCATGAAGCGAGTCGCATACCAAGATATTCGATCGTATGCACGTTCCTCTATTTCCTCAAAAGTGGGTCCCTTGCGAGGCTTTGGTTCGCGTTTCTTCCCGCTATCTGGCACTTCAATGAACCTCCTTATGTCCACCAAGACGCTTTCTCAACCGCTTCCCTTCACTCCTCATCCAATACAATCCCCAGAAGGTGAGGAATGCTCCTATTAGTAGAAAGGCGAAACCGATGAATACAGCACCTATAATAACGATTAGCAGGAAATCCGTTCCATATACTATGTATGTCAATAATGAATAGACTAGACTCACTGAGCCTATTGCAATCATCACGACACTCAAGACTATATATTTCGAAGCTATCGACATGATATCCATACTAGCTTCAATATCAATCTCCCCAGGCATAATTAATCGGTTGTACTGGTGGCTTGCTGTCTAATCAAACTATCGTTCTGAAGCATTAAAAGGGAAGGCGAAACTATGGAATGGTGGAGGAATGCTGTTGAGTGATTACAGTTCTAAAGTTGGGTTGCCCCCAGGAACGATTGTTCATACTGGACCGAAATTGATTGACGAAATACAGATACGGATAACTGACTATAATGAGAGTTCGATAGAAGAAAAATGCAATGCGTCCATTGAAGAATGCGTACCTCACCATGATAGTAGTTTGACGCGATGGATAGACGTAATTGGAGTCCATGATGTCCGCAAGATTGAAAGAATTGCAAGTAACTTCGATATTCATCCTCTCATCACTGAGGACCTATCAAGCACTCAACAGCGACCAAAAGTTGAGGTTATGCCGAATGGTATCTATGTCGTGGTGAGGTCCTTTGATTACCTTGAGGAAACAGATGAAGTGCATTCAGAGCAAATCAGTATCATTGTAGGCAAAGGATTTGTACTCTCTTTCCAGGAGTCACTTCCTGATCTTTTTGAACCTATACAAAACAGATTGCACCAGCAATTGAGTAGAATCAGACGTAACCTTTCAGATTACCTGACCTATGCCCTTGTAGACATGGTTGTGGATAGATATTTCATTGTTCTTGAAGTCATTGGGGATAAGATCGAGGAACTTGAAGATGCAATTGTAAAGAATCCAACTGAGGTCATGCTGCGAAGCATCTACTCCCTAAAGAGAAATCTGCTCCTGATGAGGAAATATATTTGGCCTTTGAGAGAGGTCGTTTTTCGTCTGAATCGAGATGAGGCAACACTAATCCAACCAGAAACTCAGGTATACCTGAGAGACCTCTATGACCACGTAATACGTGCCACTGATCACATTGAAACCTATAGGGATTCATTGACCACGATGCTTGACATCTATCTAACGAGTATTAGTAATAAGATGAACGAGGTAATGAAGGTACTCACTGTCATCTCAACGATATTCATACCCGTGACATTCCTCGCTTCCATCTACGGAATGAATTTCATATACATGCCTGAATTGGCTATACCCTTAGGCTATCCTGTACTTCTAATATCAATGCTAGGAATTGGCATCACATTGTTATTGTATTTTAGACACGTGAAATGGATCTAGAACGGAGAGCAATCACATGCAAAAGACAGTTGATGAATCTCGGACATCGATGACGCAGACCGTGTTCCCAAATGACGTTAACAATAACGGTACGCTCTACGGAGGAAGGCTCCTTGATTGGATAGATACGATTGCAGGTATTGTTGCAAAGCGGCATTGTCGATCAAGTGTTGTTACGGCATCAATTGATTCGCTGAATTTTCTAAATCCCATATATCAGAGAGATATCGTAACACTGGAGGCATGGATAAACTATGTCGGAAGAACTTCAATGGAGATTGAGGTCAGGGTCACATCTGAAAACCCCATAACTGCGGAAACATCGAAGACATGCCGGGCGTTCCTAACATATGTTTCAACAGATGAGAAAGGAGAACCAAAAGAGGCTCCCAAACTACTCATTCAAAATGAAGAAGAGCGATATCGATTTGAAATGGCCTTAGAGAGACGAAGTGGACGTCTTAAGAGTCTCAAACTTGAACCAATAGAATGGTAGACTCCTTCAAAGAAGAAGTCTAGCTTGTCAGGTGAAATGATAGGCTAGAGAGAAGCATAGTCTGTATTGACTATACTTCTTTCAAGGCATAGACAAGCTCGTGATCGACCTCATCTACAACCTCAACCTTGCCCCACTTCAAGAGACCGATGAGGTTCCAGACAATCAAATCCTTTTCCATCTCTGTCTTGGATGCGATGCCTGTAACCGTTTCTCTTCCCTTGGATAGGACAAGCTGTATCTCCTGCCTTTGCTTTCTGATTTCACTTCTCTTCTGTTCAAAGAATGGTGCGAACCGTCTCATTTCCATTCCCTCTCTATTGGCCCAAGTTCCTTGACTTGGTCTGTTAGTTTTCGTACTCCATCTGCGAATATCTGAGCTTCAGAAGCACTTGCCCATTGCAGCCTAATTCGCATCGGATTGACACCTGCTTGCTCAATCACCTGTTCCATGAGAGCCCAACGTGCACGGAGCTTTAGATTGCCACTGGTATAGTGACAGTCCCCTGGGTGACAACCGCTGACAAGAACACCGTCAGCGCCCATGTCTAGAGCAGCAAGAATAAACTCTGGGTTGATGCGACCCGTGCAATTCACCCGAAGGATCCTCGCATTAGGAGGATATTGTATGCGGGATGTCCCGGCTAGGTCTGCTCCAGCATACGAGCACCAGTTGCAGCAGTATGCCACAATACGAGGTTCCCAAATCGTTTCAGATTCCTTTTGGATAGCTGCTTGAGTCATTATGTACTTCCTCCTTCAGCCTGTGCCGGAGTACAGAGATATGCCTCAACCATGGCGAGAATCTGCTCATCCGTGGAATGAAGCATCACAATAGCACTACTCGGACATCCACCAGCACATGTCCCACATCCATGACACTTTGCCTCAGTTACAAATGCAACTGCAGTATCAGCAGTCTTATCGATAGCAATTGCTCCGTAAGGACAAGCTGACACACACGTGTAACAAGTCGAACAAAGCTCTGGCAGCACCTGAGCGACTGTTGATTCAATCTCGACCTCTCCACGGGCCATCAAACCAACGGCCTTTGCAGCTGCACCACTTGCGTCAATCGCAGCCTCATGAGCATTCTTGGCTGCCTGAGCAGCTCCAGCGATCATGATACCTGCTGTGTGAGTAGTTAGTGGTGCAAGCTTGATGTGCTCCGGATTGAAGAACCCATCCCCACTTCTTGTAAGACTGAAGAGCTTTCCAGTTTCTTCAATGTCAGAAGGAGGAACCATTGCGGATGCCAATACGAGAAGATCTGGCTTGAACTCAAGCTCATCCTCTGAGAGGACATCGAACCACCGCACGAATACTTGTCCATCCTGCACTGTGACAATAGGTTTCTGTTCAGGCGGGAATTTACTATATATGACATTCCTGCTACGTGCAAGCCGATGCAACTCTTCATGACCTCTGCCATAAGTTCTGATATCCTGATAGAGCACCAGTACCTCTTCACTTCTTTGTCTCAGATCAGAAGCGGCCTTAGCAACCGCAGAACAACAGTGACGTGAACAATGTTCATGGCCTTTGATCCCTGCCTCGCGAGATCCAACACAGCCAATGAAGGCTATCTTCTTCACAGGTTTACCATTGCTTGGTCGGAAGAGTTCATACCTTCGTGGCATCTCTTGCAACTCTGCAAGTGTGACAATATCTGGAGAAGTTCCGTAGCCATAGTAGCCCTTTGGTTTGAAGGGTTCAAATCCTGATGCTACAACAACAGCTCCAACTTTGTATTTTCGCTCACTACCTGTAGGATTATTCCTGATGACCACATCAAAGTTGCCAATATAGCCCTCAAAGCATACAACTTTACTGTCCCTGAGGACCTCAACGCGATCGTGCCGCATGATGCGTTCAACCATTGGCTCTATGACCTGTTCTCCAATTTGATCTGCGGGGAAGAGGTGAGTCCATTTCGCGACGGCGCCACCTAGCACTTTCTCCTTCTCCACAAGCACTACATCGAATCCTCGATCAGCTATATCAAGAGCTGCAGTAAGTCCCGCAATACCTGCTCCAACGACCAGTGTCCTAGGAGTGACTGCTACTTTCTTGATAGGTAATGCATCCAGCTTTGCCGATCGAGCCACAGACATCTTGATTAGATCAATCGCTTTCTCAGTGGCTTTCTCAGGTTGTCGCATGTGACACCAGGATACATGTTCCCGGAGGTTGACCTGATCGAACAGATACCTGTTCAGTCCAGCCTCTTCGACCACTCTCCTGAAGGTGGGCTCATGCATTCGTGGGGAGCAACTTGCTACGACGACGCGATTCAATTTGTGCTCCTTTATCTTCTTACGAATGAGCTCTTGTCCACTGTCGGCACACATGAACATCTCGTGAGTTGCGAAGATGACATGCGGCATTGATTTTGATTCCTCGGCGACTCGCTTAACATCAACGACTCCAGCGATGTTGTGGCCACAGTGGCAGACGAATACACCAATTCGTGGAGTTTCATTATCGCTCATTATTGTGCACCTGCCTTTGAAAGAATGATTGTAGCTCGCATAGCGGCTGCACTTCCAGCCGTAACTGAATCAGGGATGTCCTTTGGTCCATCAGCACACCCACAAGTGAATACTCCAGGAACAGGAGTTGAAACAGGGGCTGCAAATGTATCTAGGATATCCAAGTAGCCATCTTCGGATTGTTTCAGTTTCAGGACCTTTGCGATGGTGCTAAGACCCTCAGGTGGTTGCAATCCGGGGCATATGACAAGCATGTCATGCTCTACCTCTGTAAGTTTAGCTGTTTCGATGTCCTCTACTTCTACGATGAGGTTGTGGTTATTCTGATCCTCAGTGACTTCTCCCACGCGACCTTTCACAAAATGGACACCAAAGCGAGTCTTTGCCATCTCATAGAATTCCTCGAAACCCTTGCCAAAGGCTCTGATATCAGCGTAGTAAATTGTAACTTTTGCCTCTGGGTCGTGCTCGCGAGCCATCACGGCATTCTTTACACCATACATGCAACATACGCGGCTGCAATAGGGTACGCCCTTGTTCACATCGCGGGCTCCGACGCACTGAATGAAACCTAGGTCCTTTGGCATTCGTCCATCACTCATCCGAATGAGGTGACCATGAGTAGGACCTGCAGCATTGATGAGGCGCTCATACTCCATAGCGTTCACGACATTCTGATAGCGGCCATATCCAAGTCGAGGATATACTGAAACATCAAAGAGCTTGTAACCAGTGGCTACAACAATAGCGCCGACATTGAGTTGGACTACTTTGTCCTTCATCTCATAGTCGATAGCACCTCGAGAACATTCCCGAGCGCATCGATTGCAGTTGATGCATGTTTCCATATCGATAGTGTAGACAGCTGGAGTAGCCTGGGGGAAGGGGAGATAGATAGCCTTCCGGAATCCAAGCTTCTCTTCAAACTCAGCTGGAACCTCTACTGGACAGACTTGAGCACATTCGCCACAACCTGAGCATTTGTCTTCATGGATGTATCTAGCCTTTCTTCGTACCTTGACCGTGAAGTTACCCTCATGGCCTGTTGCTTCCTCTACCTCTGAGTAGGTTAGGAGTTCGATGTTTGGATGGCGTGCGACTTCACTCAGCTTTGGAGTAAGGATACATGCCGAGCAGTCAAGAGTTGGAAAGGTCTTGTCTATCGCAGCCATTCGGCCTCCAATTGAAGGAGTCTTTTCCACTAGATACACCTTGAATCCCTGACTCGCGATATCCAATGCAGCTTGCATCCCTGCGACGCCGCCACCGATCACGAGAGCGTTATCTGAAACATAGCGTTCCATTCTACTAACATAATCTGCACTTTGGGTCATTGCTTGACCTCCTGTAATGATTCCATAATATGTGTTGGACTTATCTTGTTCAACTCGAAGCCAAGAGATTCATCATCAAGACCTAGAGCAGGACCAAGGAATTGCGGGATTGTGATAACAGGAAGCTTGTTCTTCCCGGCATCATCACCAAACTGAACCTGTGTCAATTGAATATCACAGAAAACACAAGCTGTAACAATACCATCAGCACCAGCAGCTACAGCGTTATCGATCTTCTGACGACCAATAGAGGTTGCGATGCTCTCGCTCATAGCAAGCATTGGACCTCCACAGCAACGAGTCTTTCCTGTATAGTCAATAGCAGTGGCTCCAACTGCCTCTACCAGACGATCAAGAATAGTAGGAGATTCGGGGTCGTCGACCTGTACAATTTCATACGGACGGGTGACATGGCAGCCATAGTGGGCAGCCATCTTTATCCCCTCGTAGGGTCTCACAACCGCTCTCTCGATCTTATCGATGCCAATGTCTTCATGAAGTACTTGTAGAAGATGACGGACTCTTGCCTTTCCTGTATATTTCAAGCCTTCCTCAGCAAGCAAAGAGTTCACTTCATCTCTAAGCTTGTAATCATTGTCAAGGTGATACTTGTTTATCTTCAGTGATCCTGAACAGGCTCCACAGATTGCAAGGATATCATGACCTTCTCTTTCAGCCAATGCCAATATTCTTCCACTCATAGCTGCGAAGGCGCTCTTAGATAGAGACTCTACATATTGTGCGCCACAGCAATTCGTGTCATTGAACTCAATAGGATTGACTCCGAGCTTCTTGAGAACGGCAATGGTTGAGGCTTCATATGATGGAAGCCGCACGGGAGTTGTGCATCCGCGATAGAGTAGAAGATCCACCTATGCCTCAACCTCCTTCTCCTTTGCAAAGTATCTCTGCTTAACACGTTTAACGAATTCATCATTCATCTCGAGGTCAATCTCAAGTCCGAGATCATCTCGTTCATCCTCAATGAAATCTGAATATGCATCCTTGAGAAGCCATCCGTCTTCTAGAACGGTGTGAAGTGTGCTCTTGAAGACATTCGGAATGTGCCCTTCACGGGCAGCGATGAATCGAACAGCGTGAAAGATTTCTGCAGGACTGACGCCTTCCTGGCAATTTTCCTCACACATTCTGCATGTCATGCAAAACCAAGGTTCTTCACTACGAAGAACCTCCTCCCGCTTACCGATGAGAATCTTCTGAATAATCTTTCGAGGTCTATATTTATCAGAGGCTCGCGCAACCATACAACTAGCTGTACATATTCCGCATTGAATACATTTGTTGATGGCTTCGCCTCCAGGAACAGAAGCTACTTCTTGCGCGAACTCCGAAGACGGAGTATGTATTTCACTTACCATAAAGGTCACCTAGGCGAGTTTTTTTGGGAGATGGGCTCTGTTATAGAAAATAGGCGTCGTATCTATTCTCTATTACAAGGTAACCTTTGAGAAAACGATTATATCCTTGCCGTAAGGGAACTTCGTTTATTATTGCGGTTTTCGTGTCTGGAAACGGACATGAATCCTATTCCCTGTAGCTAAAATGGACAAAAATAAGCATATGATAAAAATCACTCTGGTTGAACGCGAGGAATCGTTATTCTGAACCGGTTAATTGCCTCACCTGCAGGATGCTCATAGAAAAGGCGTCCATTGAAAAGTTCGATGATCGAACGCGCTACAAATATATCAAAATCGATACGCGTACTGAGCATGATAGATTTCAAATGAAGATAGTCCTGCACATCCGATGTTAGAGGTATACCGGGGCATTCAATTGTTAAGGTTGCAGTATCACCATTCAGTTCACACTTGATTAGGAAAGACAGATCATCTGAGTTGCGAGTCTTGATAACAAACGAGATGATACTAAGGATAGCAATAGCAAGCATATCATTAGCATACAGTCGTGGATTGTCGCTAATTTCAAGATGAACCTTGAAATCCTGAGGGTTGAGAAGGAATGCAGCATGATCCATTGCGCTTGAAAGGATGATTGCCAAAGGAGTGGGTTCGAAGGTTGAGAATCGAGAATCTAATATTTGTGATAGTTTTGAAACTTGAAGATTCAAGAGAGTAGCCTCGCGACTCAGCACCTTCGCTGAAACTTGAACATCCTCCAGCTCAGGATCTTCTGTGGGGTATTCCCCGAGAAGATCAAGATAGACAATCATAGCTTGAAGGATATTTCCCATCTTATGAGTCCACATGCCCAAATAGAATTCGCTCTCAGCCTTCGAATCCTGAAGCTGTCGTGTTCTACGTGCAACGGTTTCTTCAAGGATCTTTCTGGGCTCAAAAATCGCAGACACACTCATTCCCAGCGTGATGATCACGAAACCAGTTGTGAATGCACCTAGCCACACAACCTCAGCAAGTTGATACGGATTTTCCAGTAGAACGATAATAATCTCGCCGTATATCCAAAAACCGAGTGCTATGCATGAAACCATGATCACACGATCTCTAGACTTGATCCATTCGTATGCATACTTCACAAGAGACGTCAGCATTGTAATAGCGATGACCAAGACAAGAACCAGAGCTATAGGAGACAATCCAGCCACTCCTCCACCCGGAGAAGTTACCGTGAATACGGGTTCTGGACTGAACAAGAACCAAAAACCCAGAAAGGGAATAACACCAACACCCCAAAGGAGCGAAAGAAATCCAGATCTTCTTGTAACTGTTGAATCGCCAAGGAAAGAACCAGCAAGCATACTTGGAAAAATTGAGAGTCCCATCGCGATCATGAGTGTGCGATTTCTATTTCTATCTGCAAAAGGTAGCCATCCAGTGAAGATTGGATGAGAAACCACATAGGTCATTCCTAGAATAATGATATCAAAAACCATCAACAGAATAACTAGATTTCGAACCTGACGGTTTTGGTAGAAGTGCACCATTGAATGTGTGAAGATCATGCTACTAGATGCAAGAATTGCTGAGATGAGTAATGGAATGGCAGTTGCAATCACAGGAGGTGTTGTAAGAATCCATATCTGACCGGTTATGGTCACTGCTGCGAGATAGAACCATACATAGCATGAGAGGACAATAATCAGTATGTCAGTCCACCGATACATGTTTCCAGTCTCATGTTTCACTAAGCAGCACCCCAGCGAATATGTATAGGATTCATCTTGTATATTATAAAGTAGTGTGTACCTCCTACCTTTGAGATGAAGTCATGAGTAATCGCATTACGCCCATCCTGATGTCCTCCTCTGAAAGGAATCCAGTTAGCTCTTCATCACCGATATGTATGGTTGGCAACGCAGGAAGATCATCTTCTGACACGCCAGCCGTCGGATCATCAATATTTATGATATTAAGTGATGATCGCCCAATACCTAGCTCATCAAGAACTGTTGTAAGAGTATCAAGTACTGGACCACAGAAGACGCAGTGATCGGATTTATAGAAGTCAATGATAGGTAGCTCTAGTTCCTCTTGCCATCGTGGGATAATGACCACGAATTTACTCCCCTTCGAAGGGTCACCCTTCACTCTATCCTCGACCCAGATTCTACCACCTAAATGTCGTATATACCTGTCTGCGACTGTGAGCCCAAGCCCTTTCCCCATATGTCTAGCATCATCTTCAGGAGTTCGTCTGAATACCTTCTGTTTCATATCGTCAGATATTCCCGGTCCCGAGTCCAAGAATTCCACTTTGATCTCTCTACCATAATCCTGTGCTTCAGCTTGAACCTTGATGGACACCTTTTCTTTCATATCATAGGTCATAGAGTTGTGCAGTATGTTGAAGAAGACGTTATGCAAGAATGCATGACCTACAACCTCCATGTTGTCATCATCCAATTTGGACTCATACTCTAGCTTCTTACCTTCAAAATCTCGTTGCACTTCGATATATGCCCGTTTCAGGTGAGGAGCCAATTTCGTTTTCATTGTAGTTGGGGGAGCTCTGTCCAGACTCAAGAGGACACCCATGTTGACAATAAGTCGAGCAGCACGTCTGAGGTTCCAAGAGGCATCTCGTACCAATGCTACTTCTCTCGGAGGCAGTTCTACTGACACCTTGAGATCCTCTAACGCAAAGATAACACTTTGAAGGATGATGTTGAGATCACTCGTCATAAGGTCGAAATAGAGATTTGCTCGTTCGCTCTCTTCACGAAGCTTCTGCTCAGCACGTCTCCTTCGAGTGATATCAACAGCTGTTAGTCCGATCTCGTTAGGTGTTGCACTCTCAGGGTTAAGAGTCCTAGCGGATATGCTTGCCCACAACGATTTCCCTGAGCAGTGATCCATTTCCAGCTCGATTCCACTGACGCTCTTTCCACGCATGACTTCTCCGACAATATCGCCTCCGGGGTCGAACGCCCCCGTATCCGTAGATGTCTTGAAGAATGATGTAATTGGATGTCCTAAAATATTATCGGCATCACATCCGAGTAAGATCTCAGATGCCTCATTAACCTGTGTGACAATCCCGTCAGCATTGAGGGTGAAGTATGCAACAGGAGAGAAATCATAGAGGGAAGCGAATCTCTGTTCCAATTGCATGACAGCTTCCTGTAACGCAATTTGACCTGAAATATCCTGTACTGCGGCAACTATTGCAGGATTCCCACCTATCTCGATAACACGGGGATTGACCTCTACATGGAATGTCCTGCCAGTCTTTGATTTCATTCGAGTCGTGAACTTCTCATGTTGCGCTCCATCTAGAAGAGCATCAATATGGTTCTGATGCTGCCTTTTTGCCACGGGATCTAAGAGGTCCTCAAATTCCATGTCCAGCAGGTCATCTTCAGCATATTCCAATAGGTCTGCAAAGACTCTGTTCACTTGAATAATCTCTTCATCCTGAATTACAATCATTCCTTCATGAACGACGTCCATCAGTTGCTTGAGCAGATCCTTAACGGTTTTCAGGTCGGACATACACAAACCTCTGTCCTTTTTCCAATATATCCTAGCTACATAAACAAACGTCTAACGTGCTATGTGCTGTTTTTAGTCAATCGAAATTCAGAAATGTAGCTATTGAGAGAGGAGAATAGGTCGTAGGAGAGATGAAAAATCAATTCATTCTGCTTGCGTTGATATTGCTATAGGCCTTAGCTTGGATGGTACCAATTAGTTCCTATGAGACAGCAGAAAATGTAACATTTGAGATTGATGGCCAGTTCATATATCTCCCTAGTTTCCACCTGTCAGAGAATACTCCTTTATCTTTGATGCCATCTCAGAGAGTCGAGCATCTACCAGTTGAAAGATTGTTCCTTTCTCAAATGAACCATCTTCTTTCCTTTTGCCAGCTTTGACCCCGGTTAAGATTTCAATGCCTTCCTCAATTGTGGAAACTGGATAGATATGGAACAAACCCTCTTTTGCTGCCTCTACTATCTCTTCCTTGAGCATTAGATTCTGCACGTTGCTTATAGGTATAATAACAGCTTGTTCTCCAGTAAGTCCACGCGCCTTACAGACTTCAAAGAATCCTTCTATCTTTTCGTTTACTCCTCCGATAGCCTGCACTTGTCCATTTTGGTCTACAGAGCCTGTAACTGCGAAGTTTTGCTTTATGGGAATCCCAGAGAGAACAGAGAGGAGTGCATACAGCTCTGTACTTGAGGCGCTATCCCCATCCACACCAGAATAGCTCTGCTCAAAGACCAATCTAGCTGTCAGACTCAAAGGTTTGTCTTGAGCAAAGATCTTGGATAGATATCCAGCGATTATCATGACACCTTTAGTATGGATGCTACCTCCGAGATTTGACTCTCGTTCAATATCAACTAATCCTTGTCTCCCTACTGCAACGCTCGCTGTTACTCTCGACGGGCCACCAAAACTGAAGTCACCATATTGCATTACGGAGAGACCATTAACTTGCCCAACCTGACTTCCTTCTGTTTCAATCCGAATAACGCCTCGTGTGATATACTCACGTAATCGTTGTTGGATTAGATTTGATCGGTATATCTTCTCTTCAATTGCTTTCTTCACATGCTCAGCTGAAACATGGGGTGTGTCTTCCTGCGAAGCATAGAACGTAGCTTCCCTGATGATATCAGCAACATCCGCAAATTGAGTGGAGAGCTTCTCCTGATCATCAGCCAGTCGAGAGCTGAACTCAATTACTTTTGCTGCAGCCTTTACGTCAAGATGCTTCAATCCTTCTCGGCCACATACATTTGCCATAGCACCTGCGTATTTCCGAACATTGTCATCAGTCCAGTCCATTTCAGTATCAAAATGGGCTTTAACCTTGAATAGCTCCTTAAAGTCCGGATCTTGGGAATAAAGCAACTGATAGGTCATGGTATCTCCAAGAAGGATAACTTTCACCCTTAATGGAATAGGCTCTGGTTTCAAGCTCTTTGCTGAGATAGGACCGCCTGGCAGCAGCATATCTTCAATCTCAATAGCTTCGTTCTTGAGAGCCCGTTTTAGACTCTCATATGAGCCGGGAGACTTTGCTAATTCGATGACAGGAATCATCAAATAACCTCCATTTGCCTTGTGAAGACTTCCAGGTTTGATCAGGGTAAAATCGGTAGTTAATACCCCAAAACGAACCTCCTTCTCAATCCGACCAAATAGGTTGGAGTATGTGGGATTCAGCTCAACCATTACAGGAGCGCCTTGCGTTTTGCCATCACTCACCATGACATTGACCTGATAGCGTGTGAAGAACTGGTCTATTACAGCCGCAGCCTCTGCAGACTCTGGATTCTTGGCTTCAATGAAGGTTCCAAGATTCTCTAATATACTATGTTCTACATCATCAATATGCTTTGTTGCCTCATCGATTCCCTTGTAGAGGTCTCTCATATCAGAGATCATATCTCCAATTGCATAGAGAGCCATGTCCTTATTCAACTGGTCTAGACGCTCATTTACATCGCTTTCCAATTTCCTCAATTGACGCATTGCTTTTCTAAGATCTGCATCTATCTCTGAACGTGCTTTGTTAATTTGGTCAATCATCTCAGGACTCAATGTTCCGATCTGTTCTTCTGTAAGCGGAACACCCTCCACAACGGGAATGACCAAAAGTCCTGCTTGGGTACCACGCAAGATGAAACCTTTTTTCTCAGCTTTCTTACTCACTTCCTCGAATAATGCCTTTCGCTCTGCTTCTACCTGTTGTGTCGTTGCTTGTCTTCGAGTTATATAATCCTCACTCTCAAAGACCTCGGGAATAATCTGCCTTGCAGTATCTATAAGCACACCAAGTTCCTTCTTGAATTTCTCAGCCATTCCAGAAGGTAGCTCAATGGCATTTGGTTCTGAAGGATTCACAAAATTGTAGACATAGCACCAATCTGAAGGTGGGTCACGGCCCTCAGCCAAGTCCTTTAGAAACGCACTAACAGTGGTTGATTTTCCTGTCCCAGGAGCTCCTGCTGCGTAGACATTGAATCCCTTCTCCCGAATCTCGAGACCAAAACTTAGTGCTCGTAGTGCTCGATCCTGCCCAATGATATCATCATTTGGTTCAAGATCCTTGGTTGTCTTACATCCCATTATACTAGGTTTGCAAAATCGGCGATATTTCGATACTGATAGTTCCTTCACCAAGAAAACGCACGCTCTTATTAGTCAGGACCGTTCTTTCAGTTAAGGATATCCATAAGAGACTCTTATCGTATTAACCAAATGATAGCACAATCCTCAAACATAAAGGAAATCAGATAGTTTTGCATTTTGATTGCAAGAAGGCTTGGTGAATTAAAATGGAAACCAGAAACAATTCAAGGATAATTCCTATATGTAACAAAGCAACAGCTCAGCAGCCATTAGAACAATATCAGAAAGCAATACTCTTCATAATTTTGTCAATTCTCGGATTTATCGTCTATAATCTTTCGGGGTACAATTCTTTCTTTGATGGTCCGACTCAATTCCTTGTACGGGTTTCAGTTTCTGCGACTCTGTTGTTTGCCAGTCTGCTTACCTACAATCTACTTTCTGAGCGCAATCGGTGCTACCTCATTACATTCTTTGGCATATCTTTTGGTTTTCTTCTAGCAAATATCTTTGGGAATTGGTATGAGTATCTAGGATTCACTACCTCAACCATAGAGGGATTTGCACTAGCAAAATTCGCTGAAGTCGTTCCAATCATGCTTTCTGTTCTTGTTGTTTCTCTTGCCTCAAGAAATAGCCTTGAGGATATTCTTCTAAGAGGAGGGAAAATTCCTCGGAGCATGGCTTTGGGATTATTGGTAACTCCCCTTGCGATCATTCAATATCTTGCAATGGGGGGCCTCTCAGTTACTACTGGAATTGAAGTAATTGTATCATGGTTGCCATGGCTAATGCTATTTGGTTTTTCAAATGCTATAATGGAGGAAACGATCTTCAGAGGGCTTTTCTTCAAAAAATATGAGCACGTACTAGGAAACCGACTATCACTAATTCAAACATCACTTGTGTTTGCAATCTTACACATCTCACTTCTTCCCTTCATGGGTCTTATGATCAATGTAGTGTTCGTGGTATTCCTCTTTTTCCAAGGTTTCGCTTGGGGATGGGTGATTCAAAAATCGGATAGTATCTGGGGTGGTGTATTGGCTCACGCAATTGCAGACATTCTATTTGCCATAATCATCTTTGGAGTTGTCTGAAATTGCGTTACTTGAAAACAATAAGAGTGAAGGTCAACGCCTCCATTCATGCATTAGTCTATACCAATCTTGGTTGTAAGTTTAACTAACAGAAACATGATGAATGCCATAATAATGAATGTAAGCAGATTTCCTGCAAATGATCCAATCATTATCCCAGATGTGGCACCCTCATATAGTGGTATGTAGATATCAGCCCAACTATCAGCACTTGGGACAAATAGACCAACAACTGGCATTACGATGTCATACACGAAGGATTTGATCAATTCGCCAAGATAAATTGCAAGGATAAATGCAACGGCCAAACCAATCACTTTGTATTTCTTCAGAAAGTCTGTGAATTCCTGAACAAGACCTGACGGAGCAGGCAGTGGTGTCGGAGGAGTTAGTAACTTCCTGATTTCTTTTAATTCGTCCAGCATTTGCTCTTCATTCGTCATGATATTGAATCTCCATGATATTTGTAGAAGACATTTCATTAACTATGATAAATAGATTGGCTACTGGCAATATTAAATGAAAAAGAGGAGAAGAGAACTCGAAAGAGAGTCCTCAACTAAGCTGAATTAACGCCTTCCACCGTAGCCGCGGTCGCTTCGATCTCTACCGTCGTCACCATAGCCTCGGTCTCGGCTGCTACCATATCCTCGGTCGCTGCCATAGCCACCGCCAGAGTCACGATCTCGACCACCACTCCCGCGATGGTAACCACCACCTCCACGACGTTTGAAGTCTTCATGCTCTGCTGCACTCATATCATTCTCAGTGTTGACCTCTTCAATAACGACCTCAGCTTCAGAGATTTCACCATACTTGCCAATATTCAATTGGAGATTTCTCCTGAATAGGCCAGTATACCCGTTCTTGAGGGTGTATGTCGAACCCACTTGCATCGAATCGATATTGCTATCCCAGAGAGGGACTTTCACCGTTCCTGTAGAATCACCAACTGTTGTGTCTGCAACACGATGAGTTGCTCCATCATTCCGGGAAGTTACTTCACGTATTTCTCCAATCTCCAGCACCTTGAAGGTGATGGTTATATTCTTCATGCGAGGTTTCAATTCTGCAATATTAGCCTCAATAGGTTCTCTATCGTAGGACATGGTATTTCTCTCATTATGCGAATAGCAGGAATTTCAAAAAACTCGAAAGCCAAGATGGATGTGCGAAAGGGGATTTACCAAATCGAAACTCCGAAACAGCGTCTACGAATTTGTCGTCCTGCAATACATAGTCAATGCCTTGCCCTTATTATTTTGTTCATAATTTACTGAAACCGATTGCGCAGTAGGTATCCTTCATATGACCATTGAGAGAAGATTGGCTGGGTGAGGATTGGTGAGATACAGTGTTCTTCTCTGCTGTTTCTTTTTGCTTTCACAGGGATTATCTACAACACCCGTACTCGCAATCAGTGACTTCACCCAATCTGAAATGCTGTACAATATAGAAGCCTCACGCAGTGCAGCCAATATTACATCTCAGGCAATAATGGACGCAAAGCATACCTTACAAAGGATGTACGAGCGACCTCAGACACAGGCAAGCCTATCACAGCACCTTGATTCTGTTATGCGTGCCATAGGGTCAGATCCTGATTTAGGATTCCCGACATTAGTTATGTCAGGAGCAGATCTATTGGATCCTCACGGAGATATGACTGATGATATGTCACACTATATTGATCCTGCTTTTGAGAATATTGTCATGATTGATATGGGGTGCCGCGTTGAAGGACACTGTGCTGATATCACTCGGACATATTTCTTTGAAGATGTAGGGCAAGAGGTTCTTGATGCCTATATTGCGGTGCTGAATGCTCAGAAGGCAGTTATCGAGGAGATAAAGGCAGGAGCTTCAATCAGAGATCTCGATGCCTTAGTGAGGTCCTTACTAGCTGGATATATCGGAGACCCAGAGATCTATTTTCATCCCTATTGGGGTCATGGAGTTGGAAAATACGTTCATGCTAGACCTTACCTTTGGGGAGGTAATAGGGATTCTCTAATCGCTGGAGACATTATTGCCATTGAGCCAGGCCTAATCTCAGAAGCGGGGTGGTCTGTACGGGTAGAGGACATGATTCTTGTCACCAATACAGGTGCAGAGATACTCAGCAATGCTCCGAAAGAACTCTCTGATATCTTCATTAGATCTGATGAGAGCAATCTCAATTACTCAATAGTCTACGATAATTATGCGTATGGAAATGAGATCTCTGTAAGGTGCAGTATTGAAGAAGAGAAGTATGAATCAGTGAATATTACTTATCATGATGGCTATGAATGGAAGCTCATGCGACAAGAGAAAGCAGGTCTCTATACCTACAGATATCCATTGAACTACTCCTACTCCTCATTACTCTGGACGATAGTCTGCTGTAAAGCAAATGATATGACATACTTTTTCTCTCAATACAATAATGTAAACATTGAAGCGGATGCAGAGTACTTGCTGAATGACACTATTCAATTGGAAGGGGTAGGGTCTGATAGAGTGTCACAATCAGTGAATCATTCCAATTCGGCACTCATTAGATTCAGATTCAAATTATATGATGCACCTGATTGGGATCAAATGTTAGTCTTGGATTCTAAGAATAGCGTACTCCAAGACTATAGAAACAGATCAGGTAAATTCTGGTGGACACCATGGGCGTCAGGGGACAGAATCTTTCTAACTCTGATTTCAACCGGATCACCCGCTGAAGGGGGTATGAGCGAATTCCACTTTGAAATTGATGCCTACCAAATCGTTGCGATTCCAACATCAACGACAGACGCATCAATTCCCATATCCGAATCAAATTCAACCCCTACAGACATCGATCTCATTCCTGTACAACTTGGAGTAGGCGTTCTTGGCGGCTTTGCAGGACTTACAGTCATCGTCTTCGTTCTTTGGGTACGAAGACGCAAATAGGGCATGTGCAAGAATTTACCACTTCTCTGACTTTTTTGTGGAGCTCATATAGGGTAGATAGTAACAATCTAGTGTAGAGAAGGATGGGGCAATTTGAAATGAGTGGCGAAATTGCTATCAGATATGGTGCTGAGTCGGGTCCAGATGGTCAGCAATTATTCCGTTATAAGCATGAATTCATACTAGGAACCAAGTTTAATCTAGCAGATTCAGATCTAAGAAGAATACCTGATTTCCCTGTTCTTAGGCGCATTGATATATCAGAGAACAGAATTGCAAGTATAGATCTATCATCTCTAAGTGACTGCAAGAATCTAGAGTACCTCTCACTCAGCGGAAATATGATCACCGAGATCGATCTAGCACCCCTTGAAACATGCGCTGGCTTGAGATTACTTGATCTTTCCTATAATCAACTTTCAGAGATCAATCTAAGACCTCTCAGAAAACTACCTAATCTTTCAGTGATATTCCTTCATTTCAACCGCATAAAGGAGATTGATGTTACCCCATTGCTTGGCTGCCGATCTTTGGCGTTACTGGATATAGAAGGATGGGAGCACTGGCCGAAGATATATCTGGGACTCTTACCTGGTGCGTCATCTTCTCAAGAAACAAGGGTACTTCTTGATATCCTAGCCCAGCACTCCTATCCACAGTGGCTAGCAACACATGAAAGACATATCATTTCCAACACGAAACCATCAGAGATGCTTATCAGAAAATATGGATGGAAGCAAGTTAGAGAATGGTTGCTTGAGATTTACGATATCCTTCCACAGGACAATGATTATGCTTTTCAAAAAGCATTCTTTCACAGCTTGAATCTGGAGGAACTTGCTTGCTATGATGGAGATTTTATTGACATAATCAATTTGATTCCTGACACAGAAAAGTATGAATTAGGGAGAAAGCAGTTCTACTTCAGGTTGATTCAATTGCTAGCCAAGCAACTTGAAAGAGGGGGAAGTACCCTTTTCTTCGATATAGATAGACTGAGTGATACAGATGCTGCAATGTTGGTTCCTTCTCTCTTGGAAGAGAGAAAGCGAGAAGTCAAAAACCTGAGACTCACCAAGTTTGAGGACTCCATTGATCTCACTCCCTTATGGTTAACAGGCTATGGACATGATGTATTGAAAGCTATGAATGCTGGAAGGATGGTGAGCAGTACGCAGTTCAATACAATCAAGAAAGCCTTTGCTGAAATAGGTATCAAGATCAGTACTACAGCTCCTCCGGGGCTGCAAGAACTTAGACTCTCAGAGAAATTTCAAAGACATGTTTTGAAGGCATGTGGACAAAAATGAAACAATGTATACCTAGTTTTCGTCGTACACATGCATGTGTCCTTTTGAAAAGAACACGACTAGACCAACAAATAGGAGTGCTCCAAATACAGTAAACCATTCTGTAATAGGACCACCTATGGTTAGCTCAAATGCCAGGGTGCTCAAATCAAGTACTATTCCGTAAAGCGCAACAATCTTGGGAAAACTCCCATGCAAAAGCAAACCGATACTAAGAAGGATGAGAACGATGAAGTTTAGCAGGAAGAAGAGTGACGAGGCAGTCATATGAGGTTGTCCTTGATCCTCAGAGAATATGCCAATCAGGACCAAAGCTATTCCAGATGTCATCCCAAATACTTGACCAATCGTCAGCAATACTTTCTGAATCAGCTTTTTTGAATGCCAGCGAATTAAGCCAATGAAGAATGGAACAAGTAGGATTCCAGTGATAATGCATCCCAGGTTGTAGAATATCGCTCCAGATGGATTATAATCAACATTACCCAATCTACTTAGGTAATGTGTAATTGGACCATAGGGATCGGGATAGAGCAACCAGGAGATAAGAGTAAAACTGCAGTAGATAAGAATTACAAGGGTTCCAAAGAATACGTGAGGCGCTCTCATAATTTTGCTAGTGTTCATCTCTGACGCATTCCTTTCCATCATCACCTGATGCAGAGTGTTTTCATCCATAATTGTCTTTCTAGAAAACCGATTCACCGTTATCATAAGCTGGTTGATGTAATAAGGATGCACTCCAAGCTATCGGAATACCGTAGTACGACTTGACTCTTAGTAGTATAAGGCTCTATACACATGATAACTCTAGGTCTGATGACTATACATATCGAGGTTCATCCTTTGTTTCATGATAGTATGCTTCAACACCGACCTCGGACATACGAGAATTTCTTTCTCTCCAGCGGCGATCCAAATCAGGATGAAATTGGGGCTTTTCACATGGGAATTCATCGCACTGGTAGCAATAATCAATCTCTTTCGAATCGATTCTTGGGCATGTGGCCACTCCACAGCCATGGTACAAGCAATGACCATTCCTGCAGCCATCACATGCAGGTGTGGATAGGTAATCTAACAGCGCACTGAAGGAGGGATAGTTCTCATATTCTGGAAAGGATCTGGAGTAACGCTCAGCATAGCCTTTGAAATTTCCCAAGAGGTCCTTTAGGTAGCTACTTGCTTCTGCAATAAAGCCACCTTTGAATGCTACGCATTTCTGGCAATTCAAACCACAGGGCGCTAAGATTTCTCGTATCTGTTCGATTTTCAACAAGGACACCTCAATAATCGGAATTAGTAATTCTATTAGAGCGTACGTTTCAGAGCAAGTTTTGAAGAGTAGTAAGCGTGCGCAACTAAATACCCTTATTTTATCATGATACAAAAGGTACTGTCTGGGGTCGTGGAATGGATATCATCGGAGTCAGCCTTGTGGTGCTAAGCACGCTTACGAGTTTACTTGCTGCCAGAACATCGTATGAGATGTTCCAAAGATTTGGTACTACATTCTATCGCTATCTAACAATTGCATTATTCTGTTTCACCCTGATGCCACTTGGGTATTTATTCCCTCTTTTCATTCTGGACCCGGATCAAAAACTTGCAGTCGTAGTTGGAACTCTTTCTCTAAATGTATGGGCCTATGGGGGTCTCTCGTGCCTTGTAGCTGGAGTGGAGAATCTAAAAGATAGACCCAATACTTTCGTGGTCGATGTTTCATTCATCCTCGCAGGACTTGTTGTGGCAGGCCAATTCTTGCCAACTTATCAGGAATTTATCTGGAATGGACAAACATGGGAAATCACATTCAAACTGCCGCTCCTGATTCTCTTTGAAATATTTTATGCATATATTGCCATCGCAATCCTCCCTTTCCTCCTTCTCTTATGGTACAGAGTGAAGAGAGGTGGGAGTTTTGGATACAAAACGAGAATTCTCTATCTAGGCACAATTGTTTCAGTCATATATTCTGCAATCGTTTTAATAATCAATCGCGGGGAATTCTCAATCAACTCTCTCTTTTTGCATAGCCAATCCTATCTTGCTTTTGCGATTCTTGGGACCATCTTCCTTCGCTTTCTACTAAAGACTAGCCCAACGATTTTCTTCTCAACCACAGAGGATTTACTATACTTGGGGGTAGTTCGAACTCGAGATAATGAGTCACTTCTGAGCTTTCGATTTCCACGACAGGATCGAGAGGTTTTATCATATCTTGTGACAGGTGTTCATAGTACTCTGGATTCTATTCTACGAGAAGCAATTCAAAGCTCAGAAGAGCTAAAGAATATTCGAATAGGCAAAGATGTGATCACGGTTGTAAAAGGAAAGAGAGTCACTGGTTTTATCATAAGTGATCGGGAAATCGAAATCGTTAGCCCATTACTTGATTTTACTTTGCAATTGTTCGAGAAGAAATACGGACATGAAATTTTGGCACGACATGATTTCCCTGAATTCAAGATTGAGATAGAAAGTATCTTCCAGTTTGCTCTTCAGAACAAAGAAGTGCCAAGATGGCTGAACATTCCGGGATTCCTAAGGAGGACATGAGAATGGTAGAAGTCATAACGATTGTAGCACAGTCTATAGTGGCCATTTGTGCATTCCTTGCATTTCATCATAATTTCAAGCAGTACAGGAAAATTGGCACTAGGTTCTTCCTTTACATCTCAACTGCATACCTCGCGTTCTTTGGCTGGTCACTAGGATATCTCACTTTGAGTATTTTGTTAGAACTTCAGAATTATCTTCTCATCCGTGAGATCACTGCACTCTCGAATAGCTTAAGCTGGCTCTTTGTAGCTTTCCTCATAGCTTCAACAGAGTATGCCAAGAAGAATCCAAATAGAGTATTAATAGAGTCGCTCTTCCTCATTGCAGGTTTGGGGGTTGTCTTCTATTTCGAGAATACCTATTTCATAGTAGAGTGGGCAGACTCAATGATGTTCTATATCGAAGCGTTTCCTATTGCAATTATCCGCCTCGCATTTATCACGCTAGGGGCAATCATCATCATTCCAGTATTCATTGGCATCTTCAAGATGTTCAAGAAGAATCCTACAAGATTCAATATGGCACGAAAAATGCTTCTAACTTTAATGATATCTGGAATATCATCTATCGCTACACTGGTTGTGGCTCAGTCGAATAGTGAGAACTGGCTGCTCTACATAATTTCAGCTATCATGGCATGCATCTTCTTGGTAACATCTGTTTGGATCTTAGAGAACCATCCTACCTTATTCCTTGCCGCTCGACACGATTTAGTAGAGCTAATCATCGTGGTAAAGAATACAGGGCTTCCTCTTTACTCGTTCAGCTTTGAGAAGAACGAATTACCGATCAATCCAGAAATAGTGTCTGCTTTTGTTACAAGTGCTGGACACGCGCTTCAGCAAGCAGTGAGCTCTAAATCTCATTTGGAAAGGTTCCATTTCGGAGAGTCTGAAGCCATTATCTCAGAGGGATTCTTTGTGTATGGTATCATTCTATCTCGTTCTAGCTCTGACCTCTTGAATTCATTATTGAAAATAGTGATTAACGAGTTCGAGTCAGTGTATTGGTTCAAGATTTCAGATAGCATCAATGTATCTGATTTTTCAGGTTTCGATCCTGTGATTCAAAAACTCTTCGAATTTGATGTGCCAAATACCATTTCTACATTTGTGTAACGTGGCAATCTTCGCGTTCATTCTAGTTGTGATACTAGTCAAACAACAATGAAAGTCAATAGTATGAGGAGTCGATTTGGACTTTTCATATCTCAGTTTCTTGCTTCAAGAGCTGCTTGCCAATGGACCAAGCTTCAGCAACTCTATCTCCAAGTGACCAGTAGAAACCAGGTGGTTGTGTGAATATTAATTGGTTCATCTTCTTCTGATCGATTTTCCCTTCTGTCAGATATCGCTCCTCAGTGTAGATATGCTTGACCTCTCCAATAATCAATGCACGCTCATCTCGCTCAATTATCTCGGATAGGACCAACTCAAAGCAAATAGGACACTCCTCAATCATCGGGACATCTTTCAAGCTACCATAGAAGATTGTGAATAGCGAAGATTTGTCTACTTTACTCCCTGAAGTAATTCCACAATAGTCCAATTCTACTATCAGCTCTGAGTTTGGGATATTTATGCTGAATCGCTTGGATTCTCTAATACCTTTCACTGTGTACTTATTCTTTCCAATTGACATGAGCCACAGATGTGGCTTAAATGAGATGCGAGTTAACCACGCGAGATTCATAAAATTCGGACGACCATCTACCATGGATCCAACTAGAACAGCTGGTTTCGGAAAGGGTGCAATAGTATTCTCAATTTCGATTTTTTCCATCTATGCCAACTCAGAAAATCGATTTCAGATTTGTTTAATGAGGTTGCTTTTCAGCGCACTATTTCATCCTAAATGGCAAGTGGAAACCTGACATCACGGCATTGCAATGCCAGATCTACACTTTATCTACGTCTGTGAATAGCAAGGATTACAATCAGAGCAGTTACTGATACTGCTCCAACAGCCAAAGGAAGTTCGAGCTGAAGAGGGATTGTGGTTGGAATTGTGTAGTCAAAGGACGTAACGCTTCTATGAACTTCTAGGGTACGATTATTGGTTTCGATTCGCAAATCGATGATATAGGTGTCTTCTTCCAGATCACCAATGACCCCAGAGTAATCTCCGGCAACATCAGTGGCATTTAGGAGGTAGGATACAACGGCAGTGCTATTATCATGAGGGTAAATTCTTGCGGTGATCTTTTCCACATCCAGACTATATACATCCCCGAAGAGAAGCTCGTGATCATTTGTTGACACATAAACCAACATTCCGCCGGGATTAGTTCCAGTTGATACATCCACAAGATAAGAATCACCCATGATTGCTCGAATGATATTGAGGCACAGGTCGTAGTGTGGTGCATATTCAAATCCATCTCCAACACCACCGCCGGGACCACCAGTTATGATCTGTCCATCGATAATGACACGCTTGATCGAGTCGATAGATCCACCAGCCTGCCGGACATCGAAATTCGCGAATCCGTGACCTGTGACAAGTGTACCATTAAGTATGTTTCCCGCGCAAGCTAATGGTGCCACTCCAATGCAAATTCCTGATATGTAAAGCCCCAGATCATATGCTGTGCAAATGAGATTCTGAACGGGTTCGCTATTACTCAGTTCGGTCCAATGACCTCCTGAAGGAACAATGATACAATCGAAATCTGACAAATATACCTCATCAATCTCAGAAATCAGGATATCAACATCGACCGGTCTAGGAGGTTGATTGGGGCAGGAAGCTACTGTTTCAGTTTCACCTGTCGTAACGAAGCCGCAGCCCCAGCTTTCAAAGATTTCCTCGAACTCAAAATAAGACCAGCCAAAGCCCGTGCCAATCAGACACAGGATGCTGACATCTGTTACATCAAATTCCTCTTGGGATACTACACAATCTACCGGAGCAACTGTGAGCATCAAAAGAAGGGGAAGTATCAGATAAATACCCACTCTCTTTCTCATTTTATATCATAAGTGAAGTTGCTGAAATATATTTTAAGCAAAGCTAACTGCGCAGTACGGAATAGTGCCACCACGCCATCGTGCATCACCAGAATATGGATAATATCAAACTTAGTATTGATATCGAATACGATATTTGTGAGGGAATGGATATCGATGTATGAACCTGAATGAGGTAGATAATATACTCCTGAATCTATCTTCTTCTGGTAATGGAAAAAATCACGATTGTTCCAATAGAAATCCCTACCACAAGAAGAACAGGTTCTACTGGAAATGCATTTGCTGTATCTGTTGGATCAGGACCTTCACCAGAACCGAAGAAGTATTTTGAGTTATATGAGAATAGAACATGACTTCCAATTTCGTATTCATCGACTAGAAAGGGTCCTGAAGTCACTAGAGTCACATCTCCAGGAAGGGGATTCCATTCATCCCATCCATCATATCCCACTTGTGGCACAAAGATGTGCTTGGGAAGAATCGGCTTATACGTAATGGCATGAAGATGCCAGATAGATTCTGTGTTAAAATGGAATCGAACTTTGTATGGTGTCATCATCACAGCTTGGGTCATGTTCCAAAGATCCGGACCATAGGGACCTTTTGTCTCACGATAGTAGTTGATTGAATATGAAACATCATCAGCAGTTAGAGGTGTTCCATCGGACCATGTCACATTTTGTCGGATATCAAAGGTAACTTGTGTGTAACCTTCAGGGACGCTTGGATTATCAGCATGACTCTCTACCAGATAGGATTCAGCGAGCCAAGGAATATCAATTCCATCAGGACCTGGTTTCAGCAAGCTATCGTACATCATATAGAGCATCCCTTCTAGAGGATACTTTATTGGCATCATCATGAAGTTGAAGGTCTGTATATCATAGGACATCGTAGTGCGGAGTGTGCCGCCGAAGGGTCCACCAAATGCAGGCAGCAACTGAGTTTTGTAGTAGCTCCACCATCCAGGCACCCCGATAGACATATCCTCGACGAACCCTACGAAGCGATCTGTTCGATACGCAGAGAGAATAGTGTTCTCATAGCAGATTATCTCAGGACATTCATATACCCAGATCTTCTGCATCTCCTCAGCAGCTTCCCTTACCTCCTCATAGTCAATGGATCTCAATAGTTGGTCACGCCAAGCATCGAATGTTGCGTTATTGAATCGAGCGAAGTTCCAACCAGGAACTCTTGAGTAATCTCCCCAGTAAGCATAACCCAACCAGTCGACATCCATATTCTGGAAATCTCTTCCCATAAGCACCACATCATAGTTACCGTGCCAGTAGAGTCGATTGAGATACTCATAGTAATCAGAGGGCACACTCACGGCATCTATACCTATACATTTCAGAGCATCAACAGCATAGGTTCCAATCTGAGTTGCGGTGGGTATTACATGAGATATTTCAATAAACAGATTGAATGCAGATCCATCAGGAGCCTCTCGCCAACCATCCTCATCGATATCAATGAAACCTGCGTCATCTAGTAGCTTCGCGGCCATCGTATAATTTGCATCATAGTAGTCATACGGTAATGTCCCTTCTATAGAATAGGGATTCATCCTTGGTACACAGCTATCAAGAGGGTCTGCCATTCCGTTCCATAAGACATCAGCTATCGCACTTTTGTTGAGCGCGAATGCGAACGCTCTTCTGAAGGCAGTGATACTCAGTGGATATTTGTCTGTGTTGATAGAAAGATATGCATAGCCATTCCTAGGGGTTCTTACCGTAGCTATGGAATCTACATCTTCAAGCTCAGGTAGGTACATTGGGTCCAGCGTAGCTCCTAGAATATCTACTTCATCATCAAGAAGTGCTTCAACCTGAATGTCGTTATCATCAAGCAATCGTGCGTGGACTTTGTCAATCCAAGGACCGGTATACGAATGGTTGACTGATGAAACACTCATAGGCAATGTGCTCAATACCATACTTGT
Source organism: Candidatus Thorarchaeota archaeon (assembly GCA_048884965.1). Taxonomy (GTDB): domain Archaea; phylum Asgardarchaeota; class Thorarchaeia; order Thorarchaeales; family Thorarchaeaceae; genus MP5-2226. The sequence continues at coordinate 53,192 of JBHLQH010000010.1, forward strand.
CATGATGAAGATGACGAAATATCTTGTTCCTCGTACCATGCAAGAACCCCCTAACTCCCACTAGTTGAATAGGAATATCAAAAGCGTTCTTGTGTCTTTTGATACAAATACACTCCTACAAAGAAGATCCGAAAGACCAAGAGCAAACTCCTTCGTTTTTCTTGGTGAACTGCAATTAAGAAGTGAAAGGTAATATGAGATGAGAGAATCAATCAAAAAGGATACTATCAGGATTCGATCCTTCCAAGCTCGCTTTCTGGATCAATATGCACGGTCATTATGATATGCGGAGACACTTCTCTAAGTTGCACTTCAAGAGCATCAATGATATCATGTGCATTACGTACACTCAACGAGTCCTTTACAGTGATGTGCACATCAGCAAGTACAAGATTGCCTTGTCTACGAGTCTTTAGGTCATGAAATTCTATGAAACTAGATTTCAGAGTTTCTAGGACCTCACGAATTATCCTCTCCTCAACCTCGCAGGATTGATCCATAAGATGCCGGGCGGAGCGAATCATGAGCCCAATGCCCATGCGTGCAATTAAGGCAGCGATAACAAAGGCTACTAGAGAATCCATGATAGTCCAACCTGTCAATTGGACAATCACCAATCCGATCCAAACGCCAAGTGAGGATATCACATCAGAGAGAAGGTGCTTTGCATCGCCATCAAGAGCCATGGAGTTGCTGCTTTTCGCGATGCGCATCAAAAGGATTGAGATACACCCATTGATCGCAGTGGCGATGATTGAAATCACGATCCCAAAGTTGAGGTCCAAAAGCAAAACCGGCTCTAAGATACGACTAGATGCAGCACCTACAATCAGCAATGCCGCGGCTAGAATAAAAATGCCTTCTAATGCGCTTGATATATCCTCTATCTTTTGATGTCCATAGTTATGCGTGTCATCAGCAGGTCGCTCAGAGATATAGACTGATGAAATCATGATTAACGACGCAATGATGTTGACAATAGATTCCAGAGCATCAGATAGCAATGCAACTGAATTGGAAATCAGATACGCCGCTATCTTGATACAGAAGACAGCAAGTCCACCAATAATCGCGATTGTTGCAGCTTGCTTTTTATTCATGAGCCAATCAAACGAGAGCCTGAATTATTGTCTTTTAGACGTTGTCCTAGTGTCACTGTTTCCTATCTCATCTTATCGCCATGGAACATGTCAGGTTCGTATGTACGAGGCCACTCAGGCGAATTCTCTAGAATTGCCTCTATCTCGTCAAGTGTAGACTTTGATAAATCGACATCAGAAGCTTTCACGTTCTCAGTCACGTGCTCGGGTTTCGTCGCACCGATTAGAACAGCAGAAATCTCAGATCTGCGAAGAATCCATGCCAACGCAAGCTGCGTCATAGTGATGTCCATTGAATCAGCAATTTCAGTTATCTTCATGATCTTCTGTCTGACATCCTCAGTGAGATACTTCAAGAATCCCTCACTGCGACTCCCGCGACTTCCTTCGGGGATGCCATCATTGTACTTCCCAGTAAGGATTCCTTGATAGAGTGGACTCCATACAGTGAAACCCATTCCATGGCTTTTGGCTACTGGCATTATCTCGAGCTCGATGTATCTGAACAGCATATTGTACATCGGTTGCTCTACAATTGGTCTTTGAAGATCATGCTCTTTTGCAATCGCATTGACACGCTCAAGCTGAGCTGCTGTCCACACAGATGTTCCCCAATACCGAATCTTTCCTGAATGGACCAAATCGTCCATGGTTTCAACAGTTTCCCGTAAAGGTGTCGTTGAATCAAATCGGTGAAGATAGTAGAGATCTAGATGATCAGTGCCTAGTCGTTCAAGGGTTCCTTCAATGGCATTCATTACATTCTTTCTGCCATTTCCCCAATCAGTAATCGCATCACTCGTAGGCCAGAACACCTTGCTTGAAATCACGATATTCTTTCGGTCTATGGTCTCTTCACGAAGCCATTCTCCAATGACCCTCTCAGCGCCACCCATTGCATATATTTCCGCTGAGTCAATGAAGTTGATTCCTTCCTCTAAAGCAGCGTTCATGCACTGTTTTGCTATCGCATTATCCACCGTTCCACCATAGGTCAACCATGACCCAAGTGAAATTTCAGATATCTTTAATCCACTTTTTCCGACTCGTCTATATCTCATGATATCTCCCTGTACATTGGCATCACTTAACAATATATAACTTCTAAGATGTGGTCAGAAAGGAATATCAAATCACATTTTCGATTGAAGGAAGAATCATAGAGATCATGACTTGTATCAAATCTACGTCTGTTTGAATTTGACTTGTCAAGAGTGAGCCTTTGATTTGCTGGACAATAAGTCGAGCTACCTGGAAACCAAGGGTGGCCTCGATATAACCGATAGGGCTTGGACCAATCTTCTTACTGAACTCATCAGAATCTACCATTGAGAACGGTATCTCAATTGAAACATTCCAATATGGGGTTCCTCGATTCATCTCAGAATCTATGGAGAGGGCCAGTTCTCGTCGATACGATGGGATCTCGAGGGCAACATACAAGAGATTGAGTACTGCTCCAAAGAGGAGCTCATTGGCCATGACAAAAGATCTATTCTCCGAGGGCCTAAAACGAATAAGGGTGTCTGGTCTTCGGGCACTATGCGTCACAATGTCAAGGGCACTAACTACGGTAGCAATGAGATTAGTTGGTTGTACTGGACGTTCAGCCCAGTTGTCGCTCTCATTCATTAGGCGAACATTCTCGATGAGTTGCTCAGTAAGAGAAACTGCGGTTCGTGCATCAGATAACAAACGTTCTTGGTCCATAGAAGTGTGATCTTTTGAAGAAAGAAGCTCGAGTGTTGTAAGGGTCATCTGGTTGTAGTTGGTGATGTCATGCATGAGAAGATCAGCATAAAGCCTAGCTCGCATATGAGATACTCCTACATCACGAGCTGCACTGATGTATAGAGCCACTAAAATAGAAGGACCAACCAAGAGACTACCGAAGAGGAAAATCTCAGAAACCCACCAGCCTGGAGTAAAGTAATCGTAGAAACTTTTCAATGTGATAGGAACAATCCAAGAGGCGAGGAAACCAACGACATACATCTCAAAGGAGGGCTTGCCTTTACTCAAATTGGCAAGGAGAAGCAGAAGATATGCATAACCGATGAATACAAAGTAATTGCAGACCAACAACAATCCATTTCCTAGGAGTCCAGATTGCAATATAGGGTAAATCCTGATAATCAACTGATTTGTGACTTCTCCAATATAAACAGCAGAAGCATAGAATATCGAATAGATGAATAGATTGAGAAATGAGAAGAAACTAGATTCCTCATTGTTCTGACCTCGAAGGCTTTTCTGAACCTTATAGAGAAGCTGTAGCGTTAAAACCCCACCAATAAGATATGGCACGGTTGGTTCACCAGCCACTATTGTGCCAAATACAAAGAGAGAGAATGTCGATGCCAAAGTGACAGCTGACCATACTACAAAAACAAGAACCAAATAGAAATGAATCAATGAAGGTTTCAATCTCGAGTAAGCGAAGAGCAAGATAGCCATTATCGCTGATAGAATGCTAGCTCCAAAGTGAATTATCGAGTATGCAAGGAAATTCCCTACTTCGAAAGGATCTGTCAGACCAACTGATTCTATAATTGTCGTTATCAATAGTGGTAGATACGCAGTCAAAGCTAAAGAGATGATAATAAGATAGCGCGTAAGTCTGGTGTAGGAATGTTTCCGAAGGTATGGCATGCCAAAGGTGATGCCATAGAGAAAGAGAGCAGCTATCAGAAGATTCTCCGCGAAAATCCAAGAATCAGAGTTGGTCAGGAAAGCATTGATAGTTATTGCAGAAGCAATCGATATGAGGATAGATGCTCCGGTTAAATATCCTCGATCCAAGGAAAAATGATCACATCTCTTCCAGCATATAATTGGCTGAAGAAGAAAACTCCCACAGATTATGGCAGCTAATGTTACTGGCAATACTCCATCAACAGATACAACAAGTAGAGGCTCAATGAAGAAGTAGGCAAGACCATAGAGTGATACTGGAACTGAAAGCAGGATCGAGAGGAACATCCAGGATTGCTTTCTTGTTGCAATCTCAAAACCCCTATTGCCTGATAGAAATCCTAGCAATAGAAAAATACCTGTCAAGCATAGCTCGATCAAAGTCACGAAATGATCTTTTGGACCAACAGCCATCACCTCTTGAGACAAAATTAGGAATGCCAATGCGTGGTCTATCTTTGAGAACACATAGAATAGAAAAGCAACTAAAAAGAAGCATCTCGATATGGATTTCCTATCTTGGGTGTTGATGAGCAGTACTACAGCAGAAATAGATGCCCAATAGGCAAGAATAGAGTGAACAGCTAGACGTGTCCGATAGGAGAGGGAAACAATTCCTGCTCCACTGAGGGCAAAATAGGTGGATATTATTGCTAGTGGTACGAGGAGGAGAACCTTGAAGATATCTCTTCTATTACCCACTAACATCTTCAATCCCCTTCATGGAAATGCAAAATGAGATAAAAGCTAATCTTAGATGGTCAATTGAATGTGCAAATCGCTTCAAAGTAGATTCTTGGAAAATCCTGCAGTTCCATTTTAGCTATCGTAACGAACAATACCGCCAATCCATACATCGAAATTCAAATAGCTAGAAGATAAGGAGAATTTTCCTTAGTCCGTCGCTTAGCGAGTCTGTTCGGAATTGATTCCTAGTTGCATAGCGGAATGGCAGTGCTCGAATATGAAAATGCTTTTGCGTAGTTCAAGTGTTTTATTCACTAACTGAAAGAATATTTGACAGATATACTCAAGAAAAGACCATATTGATAACATTCATTTATTATATTAGGCAATGAATTTAATAATATAATCGATTAAGTAGATTTCTAACCATAAGGTATTATTTGATTTCCATTTGTAAACAAGAAATGAATATAAAGAAGGGGAGCATGCAGATGAGTTGTGCGAATGCTAGACTCAGTGGTACGTTGGGAAAGCATCGAGGAAAGATGATATGGATCCCGACTACACCAGGATATTAGAAGAAATAAAGTCGACTCTAAGAAAGAATCCTAGGGGTATGACAATAATAGATTTGGCAAATTCGCTTGATATTAACAGAAATACTATGGCCAAATATCTAGATGTTCTTCAGATAGGTGGAAATGTTGATTCATTCAGAATTGGCCCTGCAAAGATCTACACAATATCTAATCGAGTTCCGGTTCAAGCTATGCTTAATTTGCATGACGATGGAATCTTGCTGATTGATGGTTCAATGCATATTATATCAGTCAATGAGACCTTTTGTGAGATAGTAAATCTCAATCGGAGTGACATCATAGGTGAATCTGTTGAAGGGTGGGTCCATTTTTACGAAAATTCGCAGGAGATATTTAATGCCTTTCGAATAGCAATAGGTGGATTACCTTCAGAGATGAATGTCGATATTGTTTCACATGATAGGAAACGTCATGTATTCTGTAAGTTTGTTCCCACAACATTTGATGATGGTTCAAAGGGAGCTACACTAATTGTGAGTGATGAAACTGAGAAATACCTTCGACAAGAGCAGATTGCCAAATCTGAGGAACGGTATCGAATACTCGTTGAGAATATCCATGATGGTATGTACATACTTCAAAAAGAATCCATTATGTTTTGCAACACCGCTTTGTGTGATATCTTGCAAATGACAAACGAGGAGATTATTGGAACCAATATTTGGGAATTCATCCATCCCGAGGATTTAGAATGGACTACTGCAGAGTATTACAAAAGACTTGCTGGTATAGAAGGATCAAACGAATTCGTTGTTCGTCTCATTAGGAAAAATGGAGAAGTAATTCTCGTAAGCAGTAGAACAAGTATTATCGATTATAATGGAGATACAGCTATACTGGGTATAATCAGAGACATAACTAATCAAACTAATCTGAGAACCCTTCTTATCAAATCGCATGAAATCATGCTTGATATTCTGGATCCTCTTGAAATCCCAATCTATGTCGTAGATTCCAATACCTATGAAGTGGTTTTTGCTAATCAGAAAGTCATCGAGTTAATGGGGAATGTATTAGGAAAGATGTGCTGGAAAGTATTTCATGAGAACTCAGAAGGTCCTTGCTCTGCTTGCGTACGCACAAAAGAAGCAAATCTTACACAAGAGGAGAAGTTCAGTGACATTGAAGGTTGCTCGGAGGAATATAGCACGATGGGCGGAAATAGCTACAGATTTTTCACAAAGCGAATATTGTGGAAGGATTTCAGACTATGCAGAATAACTGTCGGATATGAGAACTGATTTTTTTCGATTTTTCGAGATATACGCACGGCAGTATAGCACGGAGCTTTTGCCATTTGCTTATGCTGAACGTATTCGCTTTGCCACCATTGCCTTATTAGTAAAATAACATCACCATAGAGAACAGGAATATGTCTACAGTATTCCTCAAGGTGAACAATATGGAATACAAACAATTACTCGATGTTTCCAATCTCATTGTCGCATCTATAGCGAGATCGATCACCCGAATGGGACTAAGTGGTGATCTCATTATCGCTCAAGTTGCAACAGAGATGGAATCCGATGATATCCAGAAGACAATTGCTCACTCGGGACTTGAAGTGACGGGGACCGATGTGGATAGTGTGTTGAATTCTTTTAATATGCAGATGACAAAATTGGGAGCCGTTCAGAAAATCGATATTCAGAAGACCTCTGATACTGAGGTTATAATTCGCCTCAGTGACTGCGGGCTGATTCCCGCGACACAATTGATTCGAGGGAATAATCCAACGCTAATTCCACCATGTGCTTGGATGGCCTTACTATCTTCATCAGTCGAGAAGAATACTGAGAATACCTCCGTTATATCAGCGTGCCAATGGAAAGCTGATTCAAACACATGCGAATTCACAGTCTTGATGGAGGCAAAGTAGTTGTCAACTTCAGACTGCAAATATGCAGGTGAAACAAATCCTCAAGGCCTGATATGGTGCGGCAAGAAGAACATCTACGTTTCTGGGAAAGAAAAGGAAACGTGTGAATATTACACAAAGGAGTGAACATAAGAAGGTGTCAGAAATGAGTGCTAAAAGCAAGAAACTGAAAGATACTCTAAAAGAACTACAATCAAATAGTGACGTTGACGGATGCGCATTGGTTAGCGACAGAGGTCAGGTGATGAGCTCTGCGCTGGCTGCAGATGTTGATGAGAAGGCTGTCGGTGCAATGGCGGCTGCTCTAGTATCAATTGGTAGCAGAGTTGGAACTGCATTGGGATCTGGTGCGCCTAAGAGTATAGTCATCGAAGGGAATGGATGCACAATTATTCTCAGGAAAATCCGTGATACAGCTCTGATTGGCACAGCACCTGTTGATGCAAAATTAGGGCTGATTGATTTCGAGATGAGTAAAACAGCCCAGACTATAGAGGAAATTCTATAGTTCATTCCAAACAATCCATAGACATACTTTGAGAGGGACCGTAAAGATGGAAAGACATAGACTGAAAGCATATGACTACAAGGTCTTCATAACAGGAGCCTTTCAATCCGGAAAATCAACTTTGATACACACTCTCGACCCCGATACAATTTCAGTAGAACGAGACATGAAAGAAGAATATCGAGGTGAAAAAGGTAGCACAACAACAGGTTTTGACCTAGGTAGGGTAATTTGGGTTAGAAAGGAGTCACATCACACCGGCCTTATTATTCCGAAAAAGCAGTTCCAACTTGAAAAAAGTGAGTATGAAAATTGGATTGTCAAAGAGATCGAGCTGCGAGGCGTTCCTGGTCAGCTTCATTTCAGATTCATCCGCGATACCATGCGATCAAACACGAATGGAATCCTCACCATCGTTGATTCATCAGATCTGGGAATGATCGGAGATGCAACAGCGATTCTTGCTGAGAATGAAATCACCTTTGATGCAACCCCTCAGGTGGTCATTGCAAACAAGCAAGATAGAGAAGACGCTGTAGCTCCCGAAGTCGTTGCAGGATGGTTTGGAATAGAAGAAACCTTTGGAGCAATTGGTAAGGACCAAGAATCAGCTCAAGGAGCTTTAATCTCTCTTTTGAAGAAGATTGAAGCTCCTCTGCATTCATCTTCAGAAGGTACCTACACCATGAATACAATCATAGGAGATATACTGGAATGAACGACGAATTTGTTATCCCACCATTGAAGATGATTAAGAGTGAAGTTGCTAATTTTGTACAACACATTCCAATATGGACAATCACTCTCTTTACGGTAGATGGTTATGTCCTTGAACACAGATCGAATAACATGAATTTGCCTCAGGAAATCGAATTAATAATCAGCAGCATGTCTGCAGGGTTAATCACAATAGCTGAGGATATGATTCGGATGGTCGATCATAGCAAGCTGTTTAGTCAAGTTATTGTGGATTCAGAGAACGTATCGGATAATGAGAATTTTTCCATTCTTCTTAGGCAAATAGCAGATAATATTCTATTGGCATGTGTCTTTCCCAACTCGACACATTTAGGATTAATCACATTTGAAATTCAGGAACTGACCAATAGGATAAGAGATATTGTCAGTCAATGGGATATAAAACTGCATGAAGAAACCATGACATAAGGGGGCTCTCAAGTTGCAGGTCGGTACATTGGAAAGACTAGAGAATGTATTAAGCAGAATGAGTAACGACGGTTTCAACATTCAAGCTAGCGTTGTAATTAACGAAAGAGGACTTACAATGGCAAGTATGGCACACAGAAATTGGTCAGCTGATAAAATCGCAGCGATGGTTTCGTTAATTTCCGATGGCGCTACACGAGCATTATCCAATCTCAGTATGGGATCTCTTTCAACTATTTCAATAGCCTCGGAAAAGGCAACTCTATGGATTGCTGAGTTCGATGTGAACGAAAGACAATATAGAATAGCAATAATACTAGGTCACGGACCTCTCAGAATTAGATCATTTTGGGATAGAGTGCGGAACCGCGACTTCGTTACCACAATATTGTTGCCTTCAGCTAAGAAAATTCAGAATATACTTGGAGGAAGCTGAAACTTCCTTCGACATCTTAAATTTTCGTCAGTACAGCAATCGAAAAACCAATGATATAGATGCAATTCACATATCCAAGCATGTTGAGAGTGAAGAAAGATTCTCAAGAAATCCGTATAGGCATTCATTGCAAACATTAGCATGGTTGCCATGTGATTTTCCAGTAAGCATTTCGACAGCATCTATAAGATCAATTGGATTCACAAGTCGATTCTTAATAACTACGTCTTTCCCCTTTGAAATGCAAACAAGCTTGCTCTTCTCAGTTTCGATCCGGAGAAGCTGAAAGCATGCATTATTCGACTTTGCCTCGAGAAGTCCTTTTCCAATCGAGTCACCTGTTAAGAGCTCTGGCTCCAACGGGATGTACTCAATGGTGGTTATTTGATCATTATTCATACAAAGCATTTCCCCATCTGACTCCTTGAAACATGGACAACCCTTGACAATATCATGGAGGTCCATGCGTTGGATAGAACTTCTCGTCAAACTAAGTGCCTCCTAGAATGTATGTATGATTTAGAGTAATAAACTCCCCAAGTAAAATGGTGTAATACTATTTCTTGCAGGATAAATCGTGGCGTTGTGGCTCATTCCCACGCAGTTAAATATGATACAGAACTGATATTCCTCTCCTACTCATAGAAAGGAAGGAAATGTCATGTCAGGACTCGATACATCCCACGATCAAGATAGCCCTGATCCAAATGAACTGACATGGTTCCAATCTGTTCGATATGTTACAAGGAACTCGAACTGGACCATCTATCTACTTACTGTATGGATCTATAGCTCTCTCAATGTCCTGTATCAATACTTCAATCTGTTTTTCAGAGACATAGGCATTGGCTATATCGAAGTCGGATTTCTACTTTCAGCAATGTTTGGAATTCGACTGCTAGGGAATTTCGTATCAGGATATTTGGCTGATAATTATGACCGTAGGAAACTCTCAGTCTTTACAATGGCTGTGAGTGCATTTGGCTATTTGTTCCTCGTTGTTGCTGATGGCTTCCTACTTGTATCCATTGCCATGGCGACCATTGGATTAGCATCGTTCACAGGAACAGCTGGAGTAGCCTATCAGATGCAACAGGTTGACAGAAAATTCGGTGGAGTTGCTCAGAGTCTTTTCAATCTGGGAGCGTCATTAGGTTTGATCCCGCTATATGTCATCAGCAACCTACTCGGTGCAGGAATCGAATTCGTAGAAGTTATGCGAATCCTACTCTTGGTTGCCGCGATTCTGTATTTAATTGCCGCTGCTGTCAGGGCATTTGCATTGGAGTCTATTCCCATACCAAAGCGATATGTTTCCAGTGGCAACCTCCTAAGGGACTTCTTAGCTGAGAATATTAGAGGTTTACGACTCCTTGTCAGAGTTTTCCCAGTCTTTGTAGGTCTGATTTGTCTAGATGCATTAAGTGATAGCTTCTACCAGTTTGCTAATACCTATTATCTCAACGAAACCCTCGAGTACACGATCGGCGATATTAATCTGATGTTCCTCATAACCCTCCTAATCTCAGTCCCACTCACATTATGGCTCGGAAGATTCTTTGACAAGCATGGCGGTAGGAAGATAACCGTGATAGTATATGGCATCATGCCAATCTCAATCATCCTTCTTATCATGGCACGGTTCATTCCCTACTATACGCCTATCGAATGGGTTGCATCTTTGAATGCAATCTATCCAGGACTTGGAGTTCTTCTCACGCTTGCCTTCCTTGCTACAGCTATGAAGTCTATTAATGACACCCTATGGTTCTCCGTTTTAGGAACCTATATTCAAAAATCCCTCCCAAGACAGGACCTCGGTAAACTCTTCAGTTTGACCAATGTATTGATCCTAGGATTTATCGCAGTAGGTCCTATTCCTGCAGGCTGGATTTACTCTCTTTGGCAAGGACTACCTCTTCTAGCAATCACACTTCTATTGAATCTCTTGATTCTTATCATTCTGATAGTGAGGAGTATTGAACCGAGAATTAGTGTGGATGAGCTGGAGGGTGAGCTCAAACATGAGGCTATGATCGACATAGAAATCGTGGATGATAAAGAGCAAGTAGAAGATGTCCTATAGCTCATATTTTATCGAATTCCAATAACCTCTTATAAGGGGAGAAACATTAGTAACTGAAAAGGTTAGCTAGGGGAAGACAGTGACTACTCTAGATGATAGTGTCGTTCTGCTATCAGAATTTGGTCTGACACCTTACGAGGCTAAGGTGTATCTAGTGGCAGTCAAGCTAGGATTAGCTGCAGCTAGCAAGATTAGCAAGGCTTCAGCCGTTAGAAGAGAGGAAGTCTATAGGACTTTGCCAAAACTTGAGAAAGCTGGTTTGATTGAACGTGTTCTCGGTAGACCTGTAAAGTTTCGGGCAATACCAATTGAGGATGCCGTTTCGTTGCTCTTAAAGAGGAAAGAGGAGGCTGCAATAAAAGAACTTCAAGAGCTTACAGGAAAGAAAGAGAAACTAATACGACTCTTCGAATCCCAAACTCCAAAAACAGATGAGAAAAGTGATGCAGCGCAATTCGTTCTGGTGTCCGAGAAGGATACCGTTGCCATGCGGATGGAATCGCTCATCGATTCCTCGATTAGCCGCATTGACATTGCTGATTCAACACCAAATGTTGTGAGATTCCTTTTGAATTATGAGGAACACTTAAAGAATGCACTCAAACGAAATGTCAAGGTTAGAATTCTAACCGAATACCCAGATGAAGAAGAAGCCTTGCAGCGCATTCTATTGCACAATCTTCCAAAAGATGAGGTCAGACTTCGTTATCTTGATGATATCCCTAGTAGGTATGTCCTATTTGATGGAACGGATGTCATGCTGTCTACATCTGCAAAAGGTGCTCTGGATGAGAGCCGATCATTATGGACTCAAGATACAAATCTTGTGTCTGTTATTAGGAGGGACTTCGATGAGCAATTCAGTAGATCAGTAGATTGGTACACATACATCTCAACACCAGTTGAGAACATCCTCAGATCACTAAAACATCTGAGACCCAGAGATCATGTGGTTCTTTTCTATGATACACCTCAGCTTAAACACGAGATTCTTTTCAACTTCATTAAAAGCGGTCTTGATCGAGGAGAAGCTGCCAAGTACATTTGCGCTGAAGAAACCCCCTCAGAGATAGCTGATGCCATGAGACAATACGGAATTGATGTCGATGCCCATCAGAAGAGTGGGGCACTTGAGATCATTTTGTATACTGACTTCTATATCAAGGATGGCAAGTTCAACGTTCAAGATGTGATGGATAGCTGGCAAGAGTTCTACAATGAAGCAAGATCTTCAGGTTTCAAAGGACTTCGTGTCACTGGTGAGATGTCATGCTTCATTCAGCACAATCTCACAGAAGATCTCCTAGATTATGAACGAGCACTTCATAGTGTGCTTGAGATCCCCATCATAGCCGTTTGCGCTTACAGCTCATGGACTATCGAGGGTGTTGAGAATCCAGTAAATGTATATTCTGAGCTAGTGAAAGCACATGGGAAAGTCCTCTATGTTGACGAAGCTAGTGCGGCCGGTTATCTTGAGATTCGAAAGTAGAATCTCACCTCAACTATGCCGGTATGTATATCCACTGTCTCATGTCCAAAAGGCACGGAATTCTACGAATTAGTTTCTTCTTCAAAAGTCTTCGGAGGGCATATCTCACGGTTCGGGGGGCGAAAGGAACTTCATCTAGCAATTGCTTTGGAGTAACGCCATTTGCGCCACGTTCGCGGAGGATCGCCAATACTCTCTTCTGGCTCTTGGTCAGCCTATGGTTTCTGAGTTCAATTTCTAACTCCTTATCACTCATCAAGATTATCACCTACAATATGATAATTGGTTGAGATAATTAGTACTTAAGCAGCTGTTACTGTGAGCGTGAAGCTACAATTCCTTCATCGTTTGTTTGTAAGTTTCAATTTGTATTTGAAAACAAGAATTATCTACAAATCGAAAGCGCAAACCCTGCTTCAATATGGGAGTTTTTTAGAACGATATCAAATTCTAGTTCGATAGGCGATTCAAGTGAAAACATGGGGAAATCTCTGGGATCTTCTTGGTTTGCGTTTGGTACAGCTCATTGGTGTTTCTGGTGGAGCTCGTGTCCTCGATGTCGGAACCGGAGGGGGTTCAACTCTTATTGCATCCCTAAGATGTGTGGGACCTACTGGTTATGTCTTCAGTCTAGACAAGGATGAGAAATGGGCTACTCATGTGAATTCCGAGCTTAAACGATTGAATGTTGTAAACGCGGAGGTGAAACACATGGATGCAAAGGCAATCGAAATGCCTGATGCGTCGTTCGATTTCGTCATCTCAGGATTCTTGGGTTGGGGGCAGTGTTTCGATTTCTCAAAGATGAGTTTCCATTCACCCGATCTAGTCATGAGTGAGATGCATCGTACTCTCAGAGTAGGAGGAAAGCTTGGGATTTCAACTTGGCTCCTCCAAAGCGATACTGAATGGATGGAGAGCTTTGTAGCATCCTTTGATTTTCCAGCTAAACGTGTCTATTCCAAAGAAAATGAAAAAGGATGGGAAATAATTATGCGCGAATCTCCTTTTGAGAAGTTCACACTTCTCTCTGAAACGATCGAGTATCCCTATGCTACCAGAGATGAATGGTGGGAGGAGATGCTTGCATATGGATGGAAAGCTCAGATAGATGAGTTATGCATTGCGAAGAATGTACCAATTGCGAAAGTGAAAGATATGGCATTTGATAGGATTGACGAGAATTGTTCTGAAAATGGCGTTCGATTACCAAGAAGAATCCTCTTCATCCTTGCGGATAAATAGAGGGATCTCGAATGGCGAGTTTCATTTACAGGAGGTTCCTCTCTCCCTCATGTTATCTGGGAGGTGTTTCTCTTGGCAGATTCTTCTAGGGCAAAGACCTGGAGGGATTCAGTCAGGCTATCTACTTACACAAGCTTCTGAACACGGCTAACAAGTTTCACAAGTTCACTCTTTGCGATATCTGAAACAGCCTCTGTCATTGGAGCCTTGACTTCTGTAGCTAATACTTTCAACAGAGGGTCATCTCGAATCTGCTTTAGTGTGATATCTTCTTGTAGAGTCTTCTTTGATTTCTGAGAGAGTTCCTTCACATGCTGACGCATGAGACCCTTAAACATGTCATAATGTCCGAGCTCACCTTCCGCGACCTTCTTTAAAGATCCCTCTGGAAGCATCTTCGTGAAGACCAAATTGACAAGATACTCACATATCTTCAACCTGAATTGGACTAGACTAGAAGTAGATCGTCCTATTTTTAGAATCAGTCTCATTAGATCTTCTTCCTTGTCAATAAGACTCGATACGATCTCGAATTCAGGACCCTCATTTACTATGATTTCATGAACGAACGGTCGTATATCCGGCGTTAGTCGGTCAGACCCTGTTCGCAAAGAGGTATGGAGTTCTTGATACTTCTTCTGAGACATCCCTGTTGCCCCAAGATTTCGGATAACCATCAGTGCCTTCTCGAGACTCTGGCTACCAAAGACGAATGGAAACGTCCTGCATGCCTTGATGGCAGCCAGTGTTTCCCCTGCTTTTACAACACCAGTATGTGCGAATTCATGTAGGACATCCCATGGCAGGATATTTGATATGATATCAGTCCCACTCAGAACAAGTCTAACAGCCTGATCAGGCATTAGGATATTCGAAGGGCGAACGATTCGCTCTAGCTTACTACCTCTCTGTTCCAATACTTGACATAACGTGAGATCATAGGGTTGAATATCTGCGTACAAAGGAGTTGTTCTATCTATGATCAACCGATCTGTTCCATCATATGCTTGGAAGAATTCCTTGTGTGTGCGAGTAGCATTCACCTCCCATTGTACAATGAAACCATCAGTCTTCAGCAATCGGTCAGCAGTTCGTAGTCTAGGTCTCTCCACCCACTTTCGATCACCGGTGGGATTCTTCATCCAGGTGAGGAGTCTCTGATGTTGATTCACCTCATCTTGCGTAAGTTGTAGTACACCAGTTGTGCTTATGGATTTCATTACATATGTAAGCACATCATCGGTTTCTAATTCACGAGGAATTCTATAGTGATTCTGTAACTTGTGCCGCTCGATATCAAATGGTGAATCATATTGCGCAGCTTGTAAGAAATAGATAAGAAAGTCATCCCTAGAAGAAAATGAAGACTGAACTTCGTGTCTTGATTTCGTCTTGGTTTCGACATATGACTCTACTTCTTGGAATCGGGTTCCAGATATTCCTAAGAGGATGCGAAAGCGGTCAAGTCTTCTTTCTTCAACATCAGCAAGTATTTTCTCTAGCTCGGGATGAGATAAACCAATCAAATCCAAAGTAAACTTACCATCTGCTTTCTCTTCAATGGATATATCATCAGGAACGACTAGGAGATCATAAGTCAGCTTGACTCCCAACCTCTTCGCAACTGCGTTCAAGATGTAGGTTTCATCAAGGCGTTGAATTCCTCCTTTCGTCCAAAACCTGTGAAAGAAATCAGTTTCAGCAATCTTGTAATGCGGCACCAAGAGTGGTGTTACTACATCTATAAATCGAGCTGAGTCGTTTAGTATTGATTGCATATGCATCAGCCTATGCAAGACAGATCCAGAACCAACCTCCTCTCGTAATCGATTCCGTATCAGATCCAGCTCGGCTTCGCTAGGCTTTTCGGATTTTGCAGCATGTACGATTCTATCTCGAAGACTCACTTCAGTGTCCTTCTTTGGAGCTGCAGCTTGCTTCTTTATCTCCTCAATGATTTCTGGCAATCCTTTTGTGCTTTTGACAACCCTGAGGGAGCCTATAGCCTGATAGATTTCCTCAACTTGTGATGATGAAAGCATTAGGAGAATCTTACCCATATGCTTGCACCAGCCGATATTGCTACCACCTGTGATCCTAGAACTGGCTCTTACAAAATCTGGACAAACATGACCCACAACACCCATCTCCAAATCGATAGCTATCAGATAGGGTGATGATCCACTACCAGCAAGTGTAGCCCAGAGGGAGAGTGGCTGCTCTCTGAGAATATGCAAATTGACCTTAGAGTCACTAATCTTCTCAGCTTTCTTGAGACGACTCGGTTCAACAAAACGTCTTACCATGTTCCTACCTCCTGGACATAATCTCACTTACTATCTCTGGGAACCCATCCCAGCTTTTTATTGGGACCAATTGGGCTGATGAAGACTCAATGATACTCTGTATGTTCCCGATTCCATATGTGGATGCAGGCACTGCAAGAAGACTGGTCACTCCCATATCTGCCATCTCCATCATGTATAGAGTCGACCTATCAAAATCCCCAAGGCAGGCATCAGTGACCATGATTAGCATTTTATCCTGACTTCTGGATTTACCAAATTGATCTCGAGCCCATTTAAGGGCAGCACTCATCTGTGTGCCTCCTCTAGCTTGAAGTTCAAGGAGCGTATCCATCACTGTATCGATATCAATCTCCTCTCCTATCTCACATACAACATGAGAATTGGATTCGAACAGTGCAACAGCAAGCTCATCACGTGCGAATGCTGCAAGCAGCATAGATGCAGCAAGTGTTGCTGCACTCAGTGGCTTTCCAGTCATTGAACCAGAGATATCGACTAAGAATACCACACATCGTCTTCCAGACACCAATCTTCTTACAACAAAATCTTCAGTCGTAACAGCGTCACTTGATTTACCGGTGGACATGATATAGTCAAGGGTCTCGTCGATATCGATTGTGTCAGGATCATCACCCAAGAAATACGGTCTGATTGTACCATTGGGTAGAACACCAGCTTCTGATGATCCTACCAGGCTCGAAGCCTTCTTCTTACCTAGCTCGATAGCTACACGTTTGGCTGCCTCCTTGACAGGCTCTCGCATCCAAGGTGGGAGTATTCCCTTGTAGTCGAACCAAATCTTCAATAGATTCTCTCCAGAGCCTGCACCAAGACCTTGCTGAAGCAAATCTGCAGCAGATTGTGGGACGTTCTTGATGACCTCTTGCATATTATGATAGGCAAGTGCTCCTAGCGCACCAGATGTAGAATGCTTGATAGAGAGCGTGGTTAGTTCATTTATCTCAGCTGATGACAACTCTGCGTTTTCGAGTAATGATTCGATCCGCTCAAACGCAGGATCATCATTCTCAATCAATTCTTTCAAGTAATCGAATAGGCCGCCAAGGAGTTTC
Organism: Candidatus Thorarchaeota archaeon; assembly: GCA_048884965.1. Classification (GTDB taxonomy): domain Archaea; phylum Asgardarchaeota; class Thorarchaeia; order Thorarchaeales; family Thorarchaeaceae; genus MP5-2226. The sequence goes on from JBHLQH010000010.1 coordinate 70,467, forward strand.
GATATCTCTGCTGTAGACATCCCAAAGTCCTGTCCCATCTGACGAACCTGAGCATTAGAGAATGGAATCCCTTCCCGTTTCGCAGACTCTACATTCTCTACAAGATCATCTCTGGATGAAGTGCGACTAATTTGTTGGTCCATCCATTGTTTGAGGTTCTCTTTGATATGATCGAATAGTCCCATTTCATCACTAAGACTCTTAGTGTCGATGGTCTCCTCAAGTCCTAATGATTGCTGTATCATCATTTCCAGCTGAGATAGATTCTCCATCTGAAGTGCGTCCACCACTGAAGGAGCTCCAAGCATGCGTTCCTGATGTTCCATCATCCTTTCAGCAAGCTGCTTTCTTTCTTGCCAGCTTGCATCACCGAGATTCTGGAGTGCATGATGAAGGATGTCCAACCATTCTGGAGAGGCAATAGGGTGATCTAATATCTGATGAATTGGAAGTGATTGCAATTCATCCTTCAACTTAGAATAGACATAGGTCGAAAGATCGCTCCCCAACTGCTCATCAACGGTTCTAGCTTGAGAAAGCGCATCAAGAGCATCTAACGCTTCCATTGTGTTATCGCTAATCTCATTCAATTTACTTCTCTCAATTCCCTCTTGGAATAGCTCAGGGTGCTGAAGGATGTCTGCGAGTGTTTGAACATGAGATCGAATGAACTCCTCAACAGCCTCTACTACGGTTTGGAGATTAGGTGCATGACCCGCCTTATCGATACGAAGACGATCAAGCAAACGATCGTATTCCAAAGTGGTGTCAAAGGATGCCATGACCTGCGAAAGGGGAGTAGATTCAGGAATTGCTTTTAATTGACTTTCAGAAGATTCCGAATCTGCAAGGAAGTCTACAGCTAGTGATAGGTCATCTCTTCTCGAATATTTCCGCATATCCTCATTTAAACCAAGAAATTGCCCTTGGGTGACCTTCCTTTTGTCGAACATAGGCAATGACGTTAGTACCTCAGATCGTGCAAGATCTAGAAGCTTCTCATAGCTCGTGATTTCTCTTTGAAGAATACCACTTCGTCCTCCAGCTAGCTCGAATGCGGTTCGACGAATTGCGTGTTGCAATAATTCTTCTTTCGAAAGTGAATCTAAATTCTTGGAGAAGAGTTCCTCCTCTATATGTTCAGCAAATTGGAGGGATTGACTGCCGTGCTCTGCAGCTTTCTCGTTCAAAATCTCCAATAGCTCGAATAGCTCCTGAGGCGTCAGTCGTTTCTTTCGAACCCGAGACCCGCCTTTTCCTCGCGTCCCTTTTTGTCTCCTACCAGGAAGTATTTGCGTATCCTCGGGATCAACCAATCCAGGAGTTCCAGCCTCATCATCGAAGTACTCACGCTCATCTCCAAGTAAGACTCGTAGGGCAATCATCTCTGCATATCCCTGGGCCTCCAGAGGCGTGGTGATGATCGCCAATTCTACTAGTTCGGGGAGAGTCAGTTCCAGTCCCGTCTGCAGCTTTCGTGTAAGTCCTAGGTTCGCAATAGCAATGGACTGGCGTGTCGAAAACAGGTCATCTCTGATATATGCTGGCGGGTCTTCTCTTGCTAGGCGAACGAAGTCAAGCGCGAACTGCACAATATCTACGCTCAAGGCGCTCTACCCCAATGCCTGCAATAGCTTCTTTGTAATGGTTTCAGCATCAAATCCAGGCTTAGCCTCAATGCCTTTTGGTATGACTAGCATTGCAATCTGTTCGAATTCCTTTGTACTAAGGTCCTTCTTCTTGCCACCCACCTGTGAAGCCATGCGAATTATTGCTATAGCTGAACGAATTGACGCAGGTGTTTTGATCTCCCTGTGATCTCGAGTGGCTATTATCAGCTGATGAGCCTTCTGAAGGAATTCCTTCGAGAGTGTTGATCCTGGCACATTGGCTTGAATGATATCAAGCTCAACAGAGGGTTCCGGATAGTCCAATCGTATCCAGACACGTATCCTATCCTTGAGTGCCTCTGACATTCGGTGTGTACCAGCCATATCACCGGGATTCACTGCTGCAATCAGGAAGAAGTTCTCATGTGCCTTTACTCGTGCCAGCTGAGGCAAGTACAGGGTTCGCTCCTCAAGCCATTCGAGGAAGCTGTTCTGAACGAACTCATTCGCTCGATTCAGTTCATTGGCAACGAACACACCACCTGATACGAAAAGTCTGGCGAAGGGACCCGGTTCAAAGGATTTCCATCCATAGCCTCCCTTGAGAACCTGAGCTGGGTTGTGGACACCAACTAAGTGCGCTGGGCGAGTGGAGTCATCCATGGTCATGACTTCGAATCCGCGACCAGTTTCATTTGCGTAGGATGTTGCCAATAGGGTCTTGCCAGTACCTGGAGGTCCAGTAAGAGCTGGCGTTAGACCAGCGGCATCAGCTGCTTCGAGCCAATCGAAGGCGGCTGCATACTGTCCCTTCTTCACGAGTTTCACAGATGGTGTCTGTACCTCTACTACTAGATTCTTAGCAATCTCTGAAAAATTAGAAGATGACTTGGTGTCACCAGTTCCTTCTGTAGCCATAATATACCCCACATTTAACGGTTTTACCCGCTCCTATCTTGAAGCCAAGACTTCAACGAGCAGTTGTCTTGATAGCGAATATATAAATCCCTACCAACTAATATATCCCCCTTATTCCAAAGAAACCAAATACTTAGGAGTTCGAGAAAAAGAAGAGGAGCCCCTCATATCGAGGGGCATTTCATTTATTCTAGTTCTTTCCGTTTTCTGTACCAAATCAGACCAATGGGTACAAACAAGAGGAACACAACAGGAAGTCCAATGCCCGCAACAACTGCAACTACTTCACCGAAGTTGACTGCTGCAGCCATCATAGGTAGTATTGGAGCTGGAGGAGCTGGAGCTGGATATGTTCCAGAAACGACATAGACGGTGTCCAGTCGGTGGAATACAACATCCATCGGTCCAGAGGTTCCCACGAAGTGCCCGATGTTTGGCCGGAATACCTTCGCACCACCTGTGATGACATAGTGCCATAGTAGGTCACCAGTGTGCCCATCTATGATGTCGAGGTACTCATAGTTGACGAAGACGATGTCCTCATATCCGTCATCATTCATGTCTGCAACAGACATGGACGAGTCCCATGAGTTCAGTAACAAAGGTGCGATGAATCGCATTGCTTCTGTCGTATCCTCGTTATAGGCATAGACACCACTCTTCTCAGCATATACCACAAGCTCATCCTTGCCATCTCCGTCAACATCTCCTGCCGCGAAGTCTAACACCAGATATAAGGTAGGTAGCACGTAGATCTGAGTGTTGGTGCCACCGTTTACCAAATGTAGATCATAGATGCTATCCATCCAGACAAAGTCTGCATAGGCATCGCCAGTGAAGTTGCCAACGATCAGGTCATAGACGCTAGATCCACCAGTGCCAAGAATACTGTAGAATACACCATTGGTTCCAGTATACACTACTATTGCTTCATTAGTCCCTCCGATGGCTACATCGGGCAGACCGTCACCAGTGATATCTCCCACTGCCATATTGTAGACAGTTGCGGTGATGTTCATACTCGACTTATAGTGGAGAGTTCCATCATGGTTGTACCATCCGATGAAGACATGCGTCCCATCCTGCCAGAGAATTGCAATCTCATCATTGCTCTGTGCAGCATTGAAGTTCTCGACATAGAAGTCCTGAGGATAGAAGTTCGTTGGGTTCGCAATGGTACCGATTTGAGCACCATTCGTACCACTTAGGACATAGAAGTCATCGTTATCATCAAAGAGAACGATGTCCCACCAGCCCGTTCCGTCCATGTTGCCGATGTCAACCTTCTGAATGATGCCCGGAACTTGCACACTCCAGAGGAGTGCTCCATTGGTACCATTCAGAAGATAGATGGTTCCGTTGTTATCCCAAGTCACTATCTCGTCGATTCCATCAGCATTGAGGTCTTCTGCAGCTGTACCGTAGATGGACACGTTTGTAAAGGATTTCTCATAGTAGAGGGTGTGTGCTGGAAATACATACTCGGTTTCTGGAAGCACACGCTCGTAGGAGTCGATTCCCAGAATCTCAAAGGTACCTAGGTCCCAAGAGAATGCTGTGTCCATTCCGGTTCCATGTATATCAGCTGCGTATACAGCATATGGCCATCCGTTCGTCTTGTTGAACCAAATGGGGATGCCGTTCTTGCCATCTAATGCAACCATCACACCACTTGTACTATTCACCAATCCCACTATGAGATCAAGTTCACCGGATCCTCCGAAGTGACCTGTATCCACATCATATGTGTTGAAGACGGTATCAGCACTGTAGTGCCATTGAGTCACTCCTGCCTTGATGTCCTCCATGTAAATGTGGCCTTGTACATTCCAAGCTACAACTTCTAATGAATCATCTCCATCAAAGTCGTCAACAAGCACTTCCAACACATACCACGAAGTTGAGTACGGTGTGGAGTTGTAAATGAACTCACCTGTACTTAGGTCAAGTACATGAATTCCAAACCTTGCGAAGACGAGATCATCAAGACCATCATCATTGAAGTCAGCAGTCTTTATCGCAGGGAGGATTGCTGCATAGGAACTTGGTGTCTGATACAGAATCGTTCCATTGAATGGGTTGACAAGAGATATTCTTGTTCCCTGGACCATCGCAACAGTTAGATTGCTCGCTCCTGTGAAATTACCGAACTTGACTTGCTCGATATCTCCAGCAGCTAAAGCCCAGCTGTGGTACAATGTTCCATCATCATGGAGCAGATAGAGAGAATCACCTGCGGTGCCGACTGCGATTTCGACGTTGCCATCGAGGTCTGCATCAGCAACATCGATCGCCTCGATAGCCGAGCCAGTGTCATAGCTCCAGACTTCAGAGCCATCTGCGATGTCAAGAACCCAGATCATGCCATCAAAGCCAGCTAGTAGCACTTCAGGAACTGTGTCATTGTTGATGTCTGCGAGAACTAGTCGCTTGAATCCGGCGCTAGAGTCAGTATTATTCCACAAGCTAGTTCCATCATCATCGAATGCTTGAGCTCGATTATTGCTATATGGAGCAGTAATCAATTCCTCCTTACCATCTTGGTCGATGTCATAAGATGCAATTGGATTAGAGCCGCCAAACCAGCCATAGCCAGTTGATATTGCAGTCCAATTTACTACCGATCCTCTGAGTGGCGAAATCCCTTCAGAAACATCGATGTACTCCAAGAAGTATACCTCTCCTCGCTCACAAGCGACAGCAATGTCATCCCAACCATTTCCATTACTATCCGACACAGCAACGCCAGTTACTGGATTGGCGTACTCATCTGAGAGCCAGTCTTCAAGATAGTACATGAAGCTCGTTCCATTATTAGAGGACTTCATCTCGTACATAGCAACCTGATGGTCAAATCCAACAACGACTTCCCTCCTTCCATCGCCATCAGTGTCTCCAACATCGAGGTCAACAACCTCTCGCAGGTGATTTAGAGCCCAATCAGACTGGAAGTTCTGTCCGTAGACGATATCTGGGAATAACCACCTGTACCATCCCTGATCTCCAACTTTCACATGCATAACATATGAGAAAGTGAAGGTATAGAGGAATCCTGCATCGGGTCTGGCACAGAAAGCTGGTGAATAGGAGGTTGGTTGTGGCACGGAATAGGTCACATAACCTCCGGGATATTCAGTCCTAGTCACTGTATCCGGCAAGGTGTTCAGTTCCTCAGGAACACTCCATGAGGCACCATCATCCTGACTTGCAACCATCTTGAATCTCTCTTCAAGCTCAGCATCCAGAACTTCATAAAGCACGACCAGACTCTTGTCGTCCGTCCTCAGATAATCGATATCAACAAACATTTCCTCAGAGTAGGATGTCGTTGCTTGGTGTGGGTTGACACCTGTCCAATTGAAGTCATCGTTGGAAACGGCAACCCAGATGTCATGATCTGGTTTGTAGGTATCGATATTCTCTGCAGAAAGTGCGACAGCAATCCTACCATCAGCCAATCTGACAGCATCGATATCATGCGTTCTCATTCGATTATAGTTGTTGAAGTTCAATGGAACTCCAAAGTATCCACCAGTCATGTCTTTCCTGATTATTCTACAACCGATATCAGATATCGACAATGCAGCTTGGTAGGTGTATACCATTCCAATATGAGTTGCGTTAAACTCGAAGACACCGGGAGTGAATCTATCAACCCAGAACATGCCTGTGGTTTCTGGAAGGAGCATGGCAGTATGCCATCCAACACCTATCTCACCCCATAACATTGCAAGGTAATGGGTTCCTCCAGCGTCATAAGCCTCCCATGCTATGTAGACATCTCCATCGGTTGTCGTCGTGACTGATGGCTTATACTCTGAGACAATATTGCTTGAGTTTCCACTGTAGGTAATGTAGTTCTGAAGTGGAACTCCAGCAGACCAGATATCAATGCTATCAATGTAGGTCTTAACGAAGATTTGGGGTGTAGAAGCTTGAGATTCGTATACCATATACGCAAATCCTACGCCAGCACCTGTTTCGAAGAAGGCAACATCCTTGATAGACCTGCCAGCTTGAGAGTAGATCTCGCTTCCGAACATTGTTGTCTTTACTGGGAGAATCGGATAGTTGGGACTCGCGGTGACATATTCGACCTTCTGGTATCCATTATCCACTCCAGGGATGTGTTCCCACATATCGAATCCCTGACTATGACCAAAGATGATCTCAGTTTCACCATCATAGTCTTGGTCATCCAAAGTAATCACAGTTATTGGATTCCATCTAGTTATCTCAGTTGGAGCGATCCACGATCGCTGGAACGACCCACCTACACATTCATAGATATAGGCAAAGCCATTCTGTCTGACTAGACGGATATCTTGGATACCACCAAAGATGATCTCACGATAGCCATCCTTGTCAGTATCACACATTGTCATCGCATTGATCTGGTAATACTTGAACTGCGAGTTCTCGCCATTTCCAGGTAGATAGTATCTGCCTTCCATAATGTAACTGGTTATGTAGAAGTCGTTATCTTCTAGGTCATCAAAGGAGTCATGGTTGATATTGTAGACGAATAAGTATGGACCTGCAGCAACAGCAAGCTCCATCCTTCCATCCTGATCAATATCGTCACCCGCTGCAATGGCAGTTATCTTGGTCGCGAAGTCCTTGAAATTCACACGGTTGCCCCACTGTGTATCTCGTAGGTCAAAGGAATAGACATAGCGGACCGCATCACCACCAAAGAGACCTTGCTCTTCAAAGATGTACAGCTGCAGATTCGCTGCGACTATAATCTCCTTGAGGCCGTCTTGATCCAGATCGACATCAGCAATGAGATGTTCAGCATGGTCCCAGATCTTCCTCTTGAAGTCACCAGAGATTCCTTCGAGATCCTCATACGCATAGGGACTCTCATCAGAGACCTCAGTGTGATTAAGATCGAACGACCTGAACATCCGTTTGTATGTGTTGTTTACAAGATGCTCAAAAGCATAGACATTGTTGTCATAGTCACCGATGATGATCTCGTTGTTCCCATCAGAGTCTGTATCACCAGAAGCGATTGCCAAAGTCCAATCCTCTAGGTCGAAATCATTGTTCCAATCTTCCATAACATGGAAACCTAGATTGTAGAATGATCCTATCTCTCCGGACATGATGTTGATCTGCAATCTTGAAACACTGGGGTAGGTAGCTACCATGTATGCATCCGACGAACCAGATTCTGCACTGCACATCCAGATAGAATCTGTGTATGAATTGTAGGAATACATGAAGAAGTCAGGCTTCTCCCATCCTGCAAACTCATAGTAGCGTTCCAAGAAGGGTCCATCCAAGTAATTCCCGTAATCGGGAAGCAAACGAACATTTGTCAGATTCAATAGATTGAGATTCGTTAGCTCACCAGTATTGGACATGATCTTCTTGTTTTCCACCCAGATAGGATTCTCAAAGGTTCCTTCATTGATGAAAGATGTAGCACCGTTTCGTCCATCGTAGCTGAGAACTAGATCAAGATCACCATCACCATCCAAATCATGGAGGTCTGGTTGTCCCCAAATCTTTGAGCTCTCAATTTCGTTTATGGCATCAAAATAGCCAGGCACCAAGGTAAAGTTCAGCGTTCCTGTTTCATCCTGTACATTCTCTGCCATGTATAAACGACCATTACTGACAACAAAGTCAAAGTCGCCATCACCATCGTAGTCTGCAAAGTCCGTTCTTGGAGTGACAGTTGCCAGATTGACCAATCCAGCTAGTTGACCATCAGTATCAAGCTGCCAAAGCTCATTGTAATTGTTCCATGGAGCTGAACTTGAAGTTCTATAGTAGAATAGGATATTACCTCTATAGAGAGGCGTTTCCATCGCCGTATCAAGACTGATGTCTTCATCGAGCCCTCCAATGACCATGACAGAGATGTCGCTACCGTAGTTATTCAATAACCACGGATTCTCAACAGAAACGTATTCGAATCCATAGTTTACTGGAGCGATATCGTTATTGATCTCAACCAGTAGAGGTTGTGTTAGGGGATCATAGACGAAGTTATGGTCATAGGCTCGAATCTGTGCATCACCTCCTCCAGGAAGATTCTGAGCAAGCCAAGCAGTCCATAGATTGTCACTCAATGGAGCAGGTATACCAAAACCCCACGAATTCGCTTCATACCCACCTGTCGGAGTGAAGTATCCTGCACCTTTCAAGTCCCAATTCGGTAGGTTCGTTGGAGTACCTACATACTCGATATCCCAAATATTGGCACCATATGTGTAGTAGTCGTCATCACCGCTCTCCCAGAATAGATCATATATCTCAGTACTGGAGTTATACTTTATACCAAGGAGCTCCCCAATCACGGTACCGACAACGATCTTGTTCGCCTCAGTTCCGCCAGATGCCCACAGAGGACCGTTCTCTTTCAGAGGACCAATGGTCACCGCAAGAGCATCTGTAATCAGATTATATACTTGGGCTAGCTCGACCGAGTTGATGCTATATTTCGCTCCATTGAACACTGTGATCTTCGCAAATTGGAAGTAATCCCATTTCCGTCGACTCAATGCATCATCGACATCTATCTTCAGATAGTACCCCGAATATATGAAGTGGTCTGAAGTGACCTGCTCGAAATCAGTACCATCCTTTGATATGCTGAAGTTGAAGTACGGACTGAGATCTGCTCCAACGATGAACATCCCTGGGAACTTGATAAGGACATCAGGTTCTGCGTTTGCGCTCCCCGTTCCTTCCTCATCACGTCCGAAATCAATGATAGCAGTGGCATTGTCAACTGAGGGAGAGCTCGCATCGAACTCCGAGAAGTTACCATCAGGTGCACCAGCCATACCTGTGTTGAATGGATAGACATCAGCATCTGGAAGGAAGTAGCTTCCGCCCCATACATATTGAATAGGTTCGGGAACGTTGATCGATGCATTATCAGGATCATGATACGTGACGTTCCAAGCTTCTATGACTCGGTCAGCATAGTAATCAAGACCCCAGTAACCAAAGGTTTCCCAAGCATCATACTCCTTGACGACTTTCTGATACATGTAGGTCTTCTTGCTGGTGTCCCATTCTAGTGTGAAGACACCTTGACCTTGTGCAACGATAGCCAGTTCATCGCCAATGTCACCATCAAGCTCACCGACTGCCATCGATACTATAGGTGTCCATGTGTAGTTCTCTGATGTCCAATTGAGGTAGTAATGATTATCGTTGATTAGTGGGAATGGATAGCCGTTGATCATGAGGGTGATGCCATCATTCTCAAAGACATATACCGTCCCATCTCTGGTACCAACGATGACCTCAGGGAGACCATTGCTATTTGTATCACCGGTCTCAAGAGAATAGACCTTATCAGCAACAGGAAGTGATGCAACCTCTCTGTAGGAAATCCAGTGCTCCTCATTGAATGGATAGCCGGAGTGATCATCGTATTCGTAGATGTGCACATAGCCATCCCAGCCACCAGCGATGATGTCTGGGCGATAGTCATGATCGATGTCATCCACCTTCACTGCGAAGGCTCTGAACATATCAGGACTCCTCCAGACTAGCTCGAATTGGTTCTCGGTATTGGTGTACGGATCGTAGATGTGCTTCTGTTCGAAGACGTATACATGTCCATCTGCACAACCCGCAACAATCTCTAAGAAATCGTTGAGGTCGGTGTCTCCGAAGGCAAGGCTCATTACATCACTCTGGAACACTCCATCACCGGTGTCCCAGACCTTATCGAACTTGTTAGTCTCGACATTCAATCGGAAGAGGTGCACCTCATTATCGTATAGGTACCCACCAGCAAGTGCAAGGAATCCTGTTGGCTCGTGATACTCAATCGCATGTATCGCAGCCTGTGACTTCCATGGCTCATACATGATCTTATAGTCTGCATCTCGGTCACCCAATACCGAGCCGATGTCATAATCGCCTGGCAGGTATGGGTTATCCTCTGCGATTGCTTGCTCTACCGCCGGTACAATCTCTTCAGGTATTGGCCCAATGCTATTTGAGAGCAAGTCATCTAGTGTACTCGGTTGTACGCTCTGTAAGGGCAGAGCGGGAATCATACCGAGTGAGCTGATGACGAGCACGCTAAGGAATAGTAATGAAAGAACTCTTGTCTTCACTTTATGCGCCTCCCTTCTTGCCCTCTTTCGGGCTGTCTTTCTTTGGTTTAGACGTCTTCTTAGAGTCCGTGCTTTCCTTCTTTGCCGATTTCTTCGACGAAGCATCCTCTGGACCGCGTCGTAATATCTTCCGTTTCATCCAGCCTCCACCGGCCTTCATCTTATTCCGCACCTTGCCCTTGCTCTTGAGATCATATACAATTACCAATGATGCAAAGGCGACAATACCAATCGCGGCTCCGATAACGATCATCCAGAAGGGATCATCACCAGACTGAACGATGTAGCGTATCTGCAAGGCGTGAACGACACCATCAGGAGCTCTTCCATAGACTCGGAGGTCGTATGTTCCGGGCGACCAACGGGTCGTGTCATTGTGCCAGAGGCTATTACCTACATAGGCCAGATTCACTGGATCGCTCCAGCCTGTCCCGTTATCATATACATACCACATCTCTTGGAATGCAGTGTAGTTGAACACCTGTACTGGTGAATTCTGCCAGACAGTGGTCGAATTCTTCGGATTCGCCATAGCCATGCTGAACTGCCCACGGGCTGTCGCAAGGGCCATCTCGAACTCGTCCTCTGAGGTGAAGCTCAGCGGGTCAAGCCCGAGAGATATCTCGAGACCGTCAGAGTAGGTGTCCTCATCCGTGTCCCACTTTGCTGCGTGGGTCTGGTAGACATAGACCTCTGTTCCGTCAAGAATGCCGTCCAAGTCTGAGTCTGGTGCGAAGATACCGCCATGGGGGAGGGTCTGCAGACCCATCTTGAACTCGATGGCATCAGCGAGACCGTCATAGTCTGAGTCAAACTCCCAGGTATCCTCGTATCCATCATTGTCGGAGTCTGTGTCTGTCGGACTGGTCAGGTAGAAGTATACCTCAGCACCGTCTGGCAGCCAATCTCCATCACTGTCCCAATTCAGACCATCTGTACCATAGAGAGAGTCTTGTGCTGGGTGGAAGTCAGAGAGTGACTCCTGTCCGCCTGCTGGGATATAGCCAGGGTAGACAGGTTCCGGCGGCGGCTCACCAACGGGCGGGTCATTTTCTGTGCCCATACCTATGCTCCAGTTCGTCGGAGGCCATGGACCATACGGCCAAAGCTCCTCGAAGGATTCGAAGGTGTCCGTTATATTATCTCCATCGGTATCATTGGAGCGGGGATCAGAGCCATAGACCCATGCTTCGGTCCAATCATCGATGGTATCATTGTCCGTGTCCCAGAGGTCAGGCTCGGTGTTGAATACGATGACTTCCTGGTAATCGGTCAAGGTGTCGTTGTCGGTATCCATAAGGACAGGACTTGTGTTGTAACGCAAGGTAACAGTCAGGGCGTTGTAGGGATAGATGAGCTCGCTCACGTTCTCCAAGAGCAACTCGGCTCCATCAACGAGCCAGTCCTGATCCGTATCATTGTTCATAGGATCTAGAGGTATGGGATCGAGCCAAGGCACGATGCCGGCTCCTAGGTAAAGCTCCCATGCATCTGAAAGACCATCTTGATCGCTGTCTGCCTCGGTCACGTTGGTGCCATGGATGTATGCCTCCATATAGTCAGACATCGGCCAAGTCATATCACCGTCCTCATTGGGCTCGGTGATAGAATCATGATCAGTGTCCCAGTTCAGAGGATCGCTATCCCAAATCCAGATTTCCTCACCGTCCGCAAGCATGTCATCGTCCGAGTCATAGTCAAAGGGATCAGTACCATAGACCATGATTTCCTCGTAGTCTGTGAGACCATCATTGTCCCCATCCTCATCCATGGGATCAGAGCCGTATGTCAGGACCTCTTGGCCGTCAAGTAATTTGTCGCCATCCGAATCATCTTGCAAGGGGTTGCTGTGCCAGAGATAGACTTCCTCACCGTCTCCAAGACCGTCCATGTCAGAGTCCCAGAGATTAGGATTGGTGAAGAAGACATAGAACTCATCACCATCGCTGATCATGTCCAGATCAGAGTCAGATGAACGGGGGTCGCAGCCAAGGAGCAGCTCCTGCATGTCAAATAGACCATCGTCATCGGTGTCTGGGTCAGTCGCAGAGGTGTGGTTGCTCCACTGGTTCAGTACGCCTTCAAGACCATCAATGAGTCCATCGTCGTCTGTGTCTCCATCTGTTGGATCAGTAGGTGGAGTCTGGGCGAGCTCGTAGCCATCAGAGTTGAGCCACGCACCAGGCTGCGGTGTACGGTCAGTGACACCAGTGTCTCCATCCGTATCGGGATTGCATGGGTTCGTGAAGACCTGCTTGCGCTCGGGCTCACCTTCAGCGTCATAGACGATGATCCAGAAACCTGCGATCTCGATTCCATCGCTCATGTCCATGAGCCACTTTCCGGGACTACCGTCAGGACCTGCCTGTGAGTCGATCATACCATTATACAGTTGGAGGTAAGAGTCGTCATCAGTATCCGCGTCCAAGGGATGTGTATAGCCACCATTGAAGATGAGTGGGTCTGCGTCAAAGCCAGAGCCTTCTGTGTCATTATAGAGACTATCCAGACCGTAGTAGCAGCCGGTCTCGCCCTCGTCACCATCGAGGATAGAGTCTCCATCAGTATCCGGATTCAAAGGATCTGTATGGTCATTGTAGGGCACGCCACCAATAACGACCTCTGTTACGGTCGGAGTGATGTTGGAGATGTCCCATCTGTGGTAGACCTCGTACGCATCTGTCAATGCATCCCCGTCGGTATCCTGACACAAGGGATCAGTGAGGTAGATCTTCGCTTCCTCATAGTCAGTAAGGTCGTCCCAATCACTGTCAGGGAACAGAGGATTCGTACCAAGGTCCCATTCTTCTCCGTCGAGTAGACCGTCATCATCAGAATCTGGATCTACGGGGTCAGAGCCAAGGGTCTGGACCTCGAGCTTGTCGGAGGCACCATCGTCGTCAGTGTCAGCCTTGGTCTTATCCAGGCCGGGTATGGAGTCCTCGTACTCGTCCGAAAGGCCGTCATCGTCCTGGTCGAAGCCGACGCCCGAGCTCTCGTACTCTGCCTCACCCTTCTTGGGGGACAGGTCCCACGGGCCGCCGGGCTCCCAGGTCCACGTGCCATCCCACGTGAAGAACAGGAACCGTATCTCCAGTTTTAACGTCAGTATCAAACGTAATGTTATCTTCATCGGGTTGCCCGAGCCGAGCTCCTGGAAGAAGGTCAGGATGATCTCCAGTGAGCCGCGCAGCTTCGCGGCAGCGATGAGGATGTCAATGCCAAGGTTTAGCGCCACGCCGATACAGAGCTCTATCGAGAGGGTCGAGACCTCTGATGCCTCTGCCGTGGCCGCCTTCTTCACAATATCCAGACCCAGCGTGAACCAGATGTCGAGAGATATCGAGTCAAGGCCGATGTAGGAACCAAGCTTGTTGAGGACACCACCACCAGCTCCACCGGTCAGTATGTCCAACAGTGTGATCTTGCGTGAGATGCCTACGTCAAGGCTCAAGCCCCACTCAAGAATCTTGAAGAAGTTGTCCCACTCGAACTGCCCCTCACGGAAGGTAAAGAGGTTGAGGAGGAAATGAGCAGAGCCCGAGAACTGCAACTCGACTCCAAGCATACCAAGGAGGAACTCCATGAATGGATTCTTGGAGGAGTCAAAGCCCTCTACTCCAAGGCTCGCATAGAACTGCGGTGATATCTCGAAGAAGCTTAGGAAGACCCGGAACATCTCAGAGAGGCCATCCATGGAGAAGGGATTCCTTCCCTCAAAGATGATGGACCGTAGGAACTCGAAGAAAGGTGTAGGATTCAGGTCGAAGTTCGCTGAGAGACCTAGGTCAAATGTAAGGGTGAACAGGGACCACTCGCCAAGGCCGATAGGTATCTCACCATCATAGCCAAGGAGGTCGGAGAGGCCGCCGAACAGTCCGTTCAGGGTGTTCTCCAGCTCATCAAGGAGCGGCGTGATTTGACCGGTCAGCCAGTCATACGCCTTTCCGAGGAGCCATTCGACACCGTCGGTGAAGATGCCCTTGACGTCCATGATGAAGGACAGGATGGTCTCGAGCATGGTGGGGTCAAGGACACCAGAGAGTAATCCTGAGGCCATGTCTACGATCTCAGAGATGACCTCCTTCGCGTTGGGCATGTCGTACTCGTCGAGACCGAACATATCGGGGAAGAAGGACTGCAAGAGCTTGAGGAACGAGTCAATAGGAACGTCATCCATGCCAGGGAAGATGCCCACGATGGAGCCAACAGACATGAGGAGGGACTTCATGATTCCCTCGAATGATTGTCCCTTGACATCGCCGATAAGATTGAAGATTCCTCCAGTGATTTGACTGAAGGTGTTGAGGATGTTCTCCACATCTGGGAGACCCTCCAGGATGTCACCATCATCCAAGAACTTGATGACGGTCTTGATGAGAGTGGGGATATCAGACAGCTCAGACACGAAGTTGCTGACTGTCTGGCTGATCATCTTCTTGAGTGCGTCAGAGTCTGACACCATAGCGACCAGCCCGAGAATGGGCTTGACTGCACCATTGATGACACTCATGATCTCTGCAGCATCGGCCAAAGTATACTCAGCAGTTGGAGGTAGTAGATTGACCAAGCCTTCTACTACTTGGAAGATGTCTGGGATATCAGCAGGATTGAATCCCTCATTGAAGAATCCAGATACCAGGGTCATGGCATCCTCAACGAGGTCTCTGACGTTCTGAGCAGCGCCTGATGCATATTGGTCAAGCAGATCAGATATCATGCCTCTGAACTGACTTACACTCGAGAGAGCATTCTCTTGGAAGTACTTTGTGACATTGAGAAGCTGCCGTGCTAGATTTTCAACCTCTCCCACAATATTAGACACACCAAGGAATTCCTCAGCTATTTGACCAATCAACGCAAGTAGAGATTCCTCGCTGTAGTTATCAATAAGGTCAACGACTGATAATGCCATCTGAATCAATGCCATAATCTTGTCGATTGTATCTTGACCTAAGGAATCAGTAAGCAAATTGAATCCAGCTTGTAGCAGCTTCTCGCCAACGTCCTTCAGGAATTGGGAGAAGTCAAAGCTGGATAGATAATTGACCACAGTGGTGACCACTGTAACAGTCTTGTTAACGAGTTCAGTGACAGTGCCGAGCGACAGACCGAGAGATGCGACCAATGTCTTGTTGAGGAGGCTGGACAGGACATTGTTCGTCACGAAACTTAGGATTGTATTGAACGCGCCTTTGCCGTCCTTTACTACATCCTCGATCATATCGAAGAAGCCGCCACTAAAATCAAGAATCGTATCTAACCATGACATGATCTCTTCGGGGATAAGAGCAGGCAAGAGACCTTGGACAAGGTCTGTTATGACACCTACGATGCTGCTGAAGTCACCGCGGAGATTAAAGAGAGCGCCGAGGATCGGTTCAAGATACATCTTCAAGTCATCAGGGAATGGAAATTCTTTGACAAGTGAAGTGATGATAGACTTCAGAGGACTGTCAGCGTCGAAATCCTGAACTATTCCAAGGAATGGTTTGATCATCTCAAACACATCAAGGATGTTACTGAGGGAATTCTCAGGAATGGAGATGACAGTCTTACCGGCTTTCATGAGCACATCCAGGAGGACATCAATGATTTCGCCGATTGGTCCATTGAGACCAGAGAGGAAAGGTAGGTCACTCAACTTGAAGTCAGAAGAGGACATCTCTGAGGCAGCAGTAAGTTGGACAAGAGGAGAGAAGTCCTCTGGCAGCTCATCCATGGGAATCTGGACGAGACTCCCATCGTCCGCTACTGAGTAAGCGGCTTCCTCGGCCCAACCTTGATGCTCATCATACATTGCTTGTTTCCTTGCTTCTGCAGCATTGGGGTCCATCTCTCCGACAGCATCGATTGGATCAAAGCCTCGTTTGAAGAACTCGTTGAAATTGTCAGCATAAATCTGTAGGACCATCTTCTCCAGGTCATCAGCAGCCGCTTTGTAATCGGGGTTACCTTCCGCTCGCTCCTTGCAGACCTCCATAATTCCGTACACACCATAGAGGATTAGTAAAAGTCCATCTGTCTGTTCTGATTCGCTGGTGTGGAACATAGTATCGGATTCTGTGAGATAGGGTTCCAAAGAAAGAGTATTGCCCATCGCCAAGAGATGCTGTGTTTGTCTATGATCGCCGAGGACAAGATAGAACTCTCTCCATGACATTTCTCGATCGGAGAACTTGACACCATCAAGGTCCGAAGGAAGTGCATATAGTGAGATCCATGGTTCATCCATTAGATAATAGTCGACATCCGAAGAATGATCAACCGGTATCATCAAGATCGAATTCAATCGGAATGATAGAATCTCATGGATTCCTTCTGCGACCGCCTTCATCATATCGTCCTGCGGATCATAGAAGATGTAGATATTCTGGAGGTCGTATCCAGTAAATGGACCCTTGAAGACCTCCTTGTCCTCCTGTATAACATTACCAGCCCACACTGCTTGTGGGATAAGACCCAGAACCATTAACGAGATAAAAGCAACAGAGATGATCTGGACCTTAAGCAATCTCTTTTTCATGAGCGGAATTTGCCTCCTCAGGGTGACCTTTTGAAGGGGCATTAACAATACTAGCTCAGCAGACAAAGTACAATATACACTACCGTATATCTACTGCAACTGGGAGCGTGCATTGTCCGGTACTCTCCATCCGGTCGCCCAGCGACTGGGGTGAATTGTGAATTATCCGGATATAATACTTGTGCCAAGATGAAAAGACAATGATAAGTATCAAAATTCGAACAGTTTTTTAATGATTTCAGAAAGGAACAGCAAAGAATTGCTTAATCCCCATTTACAAAATCCTCAAGTTCTTTTGCTCGATCATCTGCTTCCTTTGATTCAAGAACTCGACCCTCAAGTCGATAGAGTGTTGCTAGATTCCGCCAAGCGATGCGATTCTCGATATCCAGTTCGACGGCCTTCTGGAAGGCTTCCATCGCTTTGGCATTCTGTCTTGTATTAGTAAAGGCTACTCCCAAATTGGACCAAGCCATGGAATCCTCGGGGGTCAACTCAATAACTCGTTGAAAGACCTTCAGGACTTCCTTTCGCTTGCCTCGTTTGTGGAGTACTTGACCATAGAGTCGTAAAGCTTCTGGATAATCTTCCCTCAATGCAAGAGCCCTTTTGATGGCATCATTGGATTTCTTGATACTTCCCTTTTTGAATAGGATTGAGCTAAGTAAATACCACACCTCTGGATGCGCCTCAGAAATTTTCATACACTCCCGAATAGATTGCATCCCATTATCCAAATCGCCTTCCCTGATTTGCCGTTGTGCCATTCTCAACCATGATTCAAGTCCGGAAGAGCCGACTTGACTTCTCTGCTTGAAAACACTATCAGCATCCTCAGTGCGACCGAGCTCAATGAATAGCATTCCTAGTTCTGTGAATGCTCGTTCATGATTTACAGCAATAGCCTTTTTGTACCATCCAATTGCCTCGTCATATCTCTTCTCGCCTTGGAGGTAATATGCAAGTTTGCACCAATCCTCTGGAGAACTGGAATCAGCCATTGCGATAACACGCAACTCTTCCTCTTTCTTTGATATAGTCGGTGCGGTAGATTTCCTATCAGAAGAGTCAGTGGTATCATTCCCCATTACAGGCCCTCATTTGTGAATCTTAAGATTGAGAAATCGTGAAGCGTTAATATTCCTTTCTTTTCATGTAGACAGGGTGCGCTTGATTAATACCATCAAAGCATTAAGGAGGGAGTTGTACTACTGAAGAAGTACAACTTTGGGAGACAGAGATTTGCCTGACGAATTCGATAGAGATGAACCGATAGAAGAGGAAGAATACCTCAGTATAGATGATGAGAAATCTAAGAGACCTGACAAGATGGAAAAATCATCTGAAGTCCTAGGTATTACCGAGGATGAACTTGAGGTCTACTCACTTATCATAGCCTACGGGAATGCCACCCTCGGCGACCTTTCTCTTCTCAGTAAGAAGAAGACAATAGATCAAATTGAGGAATTAATAGGAAGTCTTCAGAAGAAGAACATGATCATTGAACTACCTGGTCTTGTGCCACGGTATCAAGCAGTTCCACCGTTTGAAGGTCTTGCAAAAGAAGTCGCAGAGGTCTCAGAACGGATAGAGAATCTTCGACAGGAATTGAAAGAACAGATACGCAGTGCAGCTGTAACAGTACGTGACTCTTTGATATCACAATCAAAAGACAATCTAGAATTGGCATCATCTCAGAAGACTTCTGTTGGTACAATAAAAGAATCGTCTATTCAAAGCATCGAATCAAAGAAGCAAACGTGGAGCGCTCTTGCTGATGAAGCAACAAGAAAGTATGAGAGTTCTACGGAGGAATCGCTTGGAGAATGGAAGAGCTCTACATCTACTACGATAGACGAGTCAATCAAAAGTGTCGAAGAGGCTATGTCAAAAGCAACAACTGAACTCAAGAGCACGATCACCACATCAAAAGAAGAAGCACGTCAAAGGACTGACACTTACAGGTCTGAAATGACTTCATCCATCTCGGATTTGGAATCTCAGGCCAAGTCACATATGAACTCTCAACTTAGCACAATCGATTCGATGTTGACAGAAGAAGCAAAGTCATTCAACGCGAAAATGGCCAATGCGGAAAAAGAATTAGATGATTCAATGAATTCCCTAGAGCAGGGATTTTCTGAATCCCTACGAGCAACATCCACACGAATCTCACAGTCAATGCAGGAGGGAGAAAAAGAGGCTGTTGCAAGTATAAATGCCGCATCATCAGATATAGCTGAAAAATATCTGGAGATGGAAGCAACAGTCAAGTCATCACTCGAAGAAAAGAAGGCCAAAGAAGAAGGTCTGCTAGATAGTCATGCCTCTGCACTTGATACCTCTTTTGGCAAAATGAACGATATGAGTATTGCTGCTTTAGAGCAGATGCAATCAGCACAGAATGAGAGCATCAGAGTGCTTAATTCCGCAACGAAGTCAGGGATTCAAGCCATCTCATCTCAAGTCGATGAGTTCGAATCCCGTTCAAAGGGATTTCTGGATACTGCCATGAATTCCATGAAGAGCACATCACAGACCTCGATGCAGGAATTCCATGATAAGGTGAGCGAATACTCCACTGAAGTGACTCAAGACGTGCATTCTCTTCTGAATATCAGAAAAGAACACCTACAGAAAACCTTGCAGGAATTGCTACGGCAAATACAAAGCACATTGACACAAGAGGTGAACTTGATCGCTAAAACACTTGATGATCTCGCCGTGAAAATCGATTCGAGTCATCAGGGTATGATTTCGACTCTAGGCTCGTCATTGCAGATTACCAGTCAAGATCTAGATTCCAAGCTTGGTGATCTGAATCAAGCTACAACATCTGCACTCTCACAGGTATCTAGCTCTACAAAGCAATCACTGTCGCAAATGCAGGATGAATTAGAAACTGCCATCGAAACCTCGAGAAATGCGAATATGACCATGACAACTGATCTGGATCAGGCTTTACGTGCCGCAAGTAGCGAACTCCAAGAATCGAAGACACAACTGCTCGATACTCTCAGGGGCGACCTAGACACATTGACAGAAACGCTAGCTACGGAGGTGGAAAACATTTCTGCAACAGGTCAAACTGGAATGCGTAACGCAGCTATGACAACAATAGGTAATCTGCAAGAATCAGTTAGACAGACAAGCGATCATTTTGATGGAGAAGTGAAAGAAGCAATCAAATCGTTGTCTGAGGTTCTGCAACGAGGGGAAGGAAACATCAAAACGAATCTCTCGGTAACAGCAACAGGATTCGAGGAGAGCGTCACTCACATTAGAGAAGGAATTACCTCATCTCTGGGTTCAGTCGCAGGTCAGTTATCGGAATATAGATCGGAGTCCCAATCACAAGTAGATTCACTGTGCAATGATTTGACGGCAGGTATCGATGCACAGCTTGACTCTAAAAGCTCAGAGATTGACGGCATTAGTAAGGAAGTAGTATCTATTATTGATCGTAGAAATCAAGATCTGAAAGCTTCCGTCGAATCGGCAATCAATGATCTGCGGATCAAAGGCACAGAGGTTGTTTCAACCAACTTGCAAAGCTCTACAGTGGAGCTCGAATCTCTCGCTGCAAAGGTGATTCAAGATGTTGAAGAAAGCTATCAGCAACTTGAGAAACAGCTTGATGGATTAGAAATCTCTCTATCAACATCAATCAATAAACTAAAGGAGAGTCCGATGGTTGGTCTAACCGATGAAACACTAGAGCAAGCCTTTGCTGCATCCTCAGCTGATCAGGTCGATACCAAAGAGATAGCTGAAAGACTCTCAACGGTCTGGGACATGGTAAGAGCTACTGACTTCCCAGGGGCAAAGAAAACCTGGAATGTTGTAACAAGAAATGCAGTTAATGCTCACATCAAAGACATGCTTGAAAGAGCTAAGTCGAAAGTTACTCTCATCGTCCCCGAGGCAAGCGACGTCCCAACAGAAACTCTGCTAGCTCTGAAGACCACTACAGGAGTGGAGCTTGTTGTGACCGAGAGTGGGTTGTTAGGTCCATCTGTCAAACCACTAATTGGTCGGGGCAATATTCGAGTCAGAAGTAGAACTGAGAAAGATGTCTTTGCATGTGTCCGTGATAGCGAAGAAGTACTGATGGCTCCTGCTGCGACGAGTGATGTTGATGTGATCGGTGTCGTGTCAGAGGATGATGGCTTTGTCAAGTTTGTAATGAGTATAATTGGCCCAATATTCCAAGCAAAGACTAAGCTGCTAAAACCTGAAGACATCTAATAGAATAATAGGGGATGGTGTTTCATCCCCTCCTATTTACTACAAATGAAAAACAGAATTGATGCAGAGGATGTTCCCGTCATCCTCAGGCGCCCTTTAAGAGCCTCGGCTTCTTGTTGCAGTTCTTCATAGTTTGTCTGGTCTGCCATCTTCTCCAAATTATCATCTATCTGCTTGATCGTGTCAGCAACAATAACAGGGTTTAATGGATTCTCGCACTTCTGCATCTCCTCACAGAATAGGCAACCAACATCTCTTGTGGCTTCATAGAAATCGATATGTGAAAAATTGAGAGAGCCAACGAGATCTCTAATCTGAATTCGTGAGAGAGTTTCAAAGTGAGGGATACCTAACTGCGAATCGATCTTAGCGTCCCAATGATGAACCAGTGTGTCCATCCTTTGTGCATCACTTTGATTGCCATCACAGAACATCTCCTGCAGTATGAATGTCCCTCCAGGTCTTAGAACCCGATGCATCTCTTGAAGGACATCAGTGGGATTTTCTAGATGATGTATCGAATAGGAGATGCAAACTGTATCAAACGAATGGTCTGAAAACTCTAGCTTCTCAGCATTCATTATCTGAAATGAAACAGGCATATCTGGGAATTTCTCTTTCGCGACCGCTATGTGCTCCCCTGATATGTCAATACCTATGAATGAATCAAAGTCCTTTAGAGATCTTGCCAGTGTCTGAATGAAAGTTCCTTCTTGTGTTCCCACATCCAGAAGTTTGCCTCCCGAAATCATCTTTAACTGGTTATAGATATCCACAGCACCTGAATTCTCCACCGTAGGAGTAACTGCCAGCAATTCCTGCAACAACCGCTTTCTATCAATTGATTTTTACTATAAAATTCATCATATCAAAGCAATTTCATTGTACTACAGTGAATCATGATAGCTCTTGAAGAATTCATTAGGTCCATGACGAATTGTATCATTCAAAGCATCACGACCTAGTTTCTTATCAATAACCTCTGCCATATGAGCCCCTGCAATGTACCAGAGGCGTTTCTTACCACTCATGAGTTCAATAGTATTCCAATCATTTTCGTGAACGGACCGGATTTTATCGAACTCCAGCTTCGTTAGGATATTGAAAAACTCTGTAACGAGGGAATTGCGTTTCCCTGTGTCCTGAAGAACTTGATAATCTGGATGACTAAAGGATTTCGTCCTCTTTCGAGCCTCAAGCGCTGCGTACACAGCTAATCCCTCCAAATGTGTGCTATACTTAATCATCTCGACCAGATTCTCAATAGTGAATATATTCTTGAGATCATAAATAGGATTGAATGAAGTGTATACTACATGATGTAATTCATGCATGGATAGATACAGGATCTCACGCGGATCCTTCTCAAAGAGAGGGTGCGCCAGATTAATCAATGCATGTCCCTCTGACACGATACCGATATCGTATCCCAGCATGGCATAGAGTTCACAGCGCAGCTTGGTTCCATTTGGTATGTAGTTCCAGAGATCCTTGATCATTAAATCAAATGACTGAGTTTCATTGTATAGATATGTCAGAGCTGACTTAACTCTTGAAACCAATACTTTGTAATCCTTTGAAAGATCCTTTGTGATATCTTTCCAGAACTCCTGTACGGTTCCTTTCTTCGTATTATTGAAGCGAAGGGCATGAGAATAGACCTGTCTAGCTGCTGGGTGGTCGGTAATGCTATAGATATCGGTCTCCTTGGAGCCGCCAAGGTACTTCAGTAAAGGGATTACGAATGAGGTGTCAATCTTCACAGAAAGTGACATTAGAACAGACTCCTAGCGGGTTCGTATTCCAAGTTCAGATATTTCAGGAGATTCAATGGGAAGGTGTTGATAGTCATCATATGTATCACGTAGGACTGTTACTGAGCAAAGTAAGCGGTCAACATGCAATTCCAAAGCACCCAACAAAAGTGTGTCGTTCTACACCTATTATGATCAAAATAGGTGATTATATGGGATAGGAAAGACACCTACATGGGGAAGGTGAATGCTTGATTCATTCTCCTTGAGGGTCATGATGTCCAATAATTATATCGTCATCAGGTATACATCATGGGATGGACGCAGGGAAGCTATTGAGATTGGATATAAGAGTAAAGTTTTGAATCTCCATCATCGAAAGATCAGTCAAATCGATCTCACCCAGATAGAACATCTTGAGAATCTGGAAATTATCGACTTGAGATGCAATAGACTTGAGGTGATTGATCTCTATCCCTTGTCCAATTGCAGCAAACTACGGACTTTGAATCTGAGTGAGAACAAGCTCCACTCAATTGACCTTGAGCCACTTAGAGGGCTCTCTCAATTGGATGAAATTGATCTATCCATGAATTCCCTTAGGACATTGGATATTTCTCCTTTAGCTGGAAAGAAGTACCTGCGAGGGGTCAATCTATCTAGAAACAGACTCAAGCAAATAGATCTCTATCCCTTTGCCACTTGCGACCGCCTCAGATATCTAAGTCTGCCAAGCAATAACCTTCATGAAGTTAATCTAGCACCTCTCCTACTCTGTATGTTCTTGGAGCGCTTAGAGATATCAGGAAACGTTGACTTCAAGCCATCCATAGAAGCTGAAGAACATGAACATTCATTTTCGGCGGTCCTTGTGGATGCATTGGTTAGAAGGGCTTGGCAATATGGAAATCCATCTTGGGTACGTGGAAGTAGAATGATCAATGATATCTATATTCCGCAATATGAAGATCTAATTCAAAGGCTGGGATGGAAGAAAACTAGAGATGGGATTCGAGAAGCTTTTAGAAGAGATAGAGACCTAAAACCATTTGGAATCCAAAAGAAGCTTTTTGAGAAACTTGGAATGAGTGAGCTCTTCGGGCTGGATCTGTACATCTCGGATATTCTCAAGGATCTACCTCATCTCAAAAGCGGTGAAGAAGGGATGGTAGGTTTCTACGATTCGATCGTCAGTAAAATTCTACAGCAACTTCAGTCAGGGGGATCCACACTGTTTTTCGATGTCCAGAAGCTTTCCACGACTAGAGGTGCTATAATCATAGATTATCTGATTAGACGAAGGAAAGAAGAACTGAAAGAAGTCGTACTACCAGTTGACCAAACACATGTTAATCTATGGCCCTTATGGCTTACAAGCTATGGTTTTGAGATTCTACGAAAACTTGGGGTCAAAGAACAGACAACCTTGACTACGTTCAAGCAAATAGCTAAATCGTTTTTAGAAATAGGTTTCAAATTACGAACAGAAGATGTATCAACATCGAATAATGCAAAATTCGAGTCCAACATCTCAAGTGAGCTTCAGAAATTGGTAGCAGACATTATGCTTTCAAAATCCATCTCATTTACAGCTGCATAGAATTGTGCCAATGGAAATTATTTTAGGTACTAATTTTCGCAGCCTAGCTGGATAACTTATGGTCAACCGTGAAGAGGTTTCCAGAGCAGCAGGAATATCAATCATAGCTGCTGTAGTACTTACATTGATCAAAATCGTTGCAGGTATCGCTACCAACTCATTGGGCATTATATCTGAGGCATTACATAGTGGTTTGGATTTGATGGCTGCAGGAATTACGTTTGTAGCCGTGCACAAGGCTGCGCGTGCTCCTGATAAGGCGCATCATTATGGTCATGGTAAGATTGAGAATTTTGCGGCTCTTGCAGAAACGATTTTGCTATGGATAACATCAATCTGGATTGTATCGGAAGCTTGGATAAGAATCTCACATGAAGATTGGCCCGAGGCTTCTCTCATAGGGGTAGCTGTAATGATTTTCAGCATAATCATCAACTATGAAAGAAGTCGTCTGCTTTACAAAGTAGCTAAGGAGCATTCCAGTCAAGCATTAGAAGCAGATGCATTACACTTCCAAGCAGATATGATATCATCAGTAGTAGTGCTAATTGGTCTTGGTTTTGTATGGGTTGGATATCCAATAGGAGATGCGATCTCTGCGATTGGAGTCGCAGTTATTATCTTTATAGCCTCAATGAAGCTTGGAAAAGAGGCATATGATATCCTCATCGATACAGCACCTAAAGGCATCGAAGAGGAGGTATACACACTTGCAAATACAGTATCAGGAGTTCTTGAATGCCATGACGTACGTGTGCGTCATTCAGGACCATTACTTTTTGTGAGTCTTGTGATCAAGGTCGATGCATCATGTTCAATAGTTGAAGCTCATGAGATTACCAATCTTGTTGAACTCAAAATTGAATCGTTGGCAGAAAATGTTGATTGTATTGTTCACTTTGAACCAAAAACGATGAAAGCAGTTGCATGATGCTGAACATGAAATCTTGGATACAAATACAATCATCGGTATGAAATGATGAGGAAGGTATACAGCCGGATATACCTACCTCATCTCAGTGATGATTTTGTCTGTGATGTTTCACAAAGTCCCAATTCTGAAAGTTACTGATTTCACCTGTTTGTGCATTTTCAATAATGTTATAGGTCACCATGAATCGAAAGTTCCTCATGCATGACAGGAGTGAAGCAAGCAGAGCAGCGGCTCTTTCAATCTTAGCAGCACTGATATTGACATCGATGAAGCTTATCACAGGAATCATAAGTAACTCAATTGGTCTAATCTCAGAAGCTCTTCATAGTGGATTGGATCTTGTAGCCGCAGGCATAACTTATGTCGCTGTTACGAAGGCATCAAATCCTCCTGATAATGAGCATCAGTATGGACACGGAAAAATTGAGAACTTCTCAGCGCTTGCAGAAACGATTATTCTCTGGATTACTGCGGTGTGGATTATCTATGAAGCGATACGAAGAATCATTGAACTTGAGTTCGCTGAACCAACCCTCTTGGGAATTGGAGTAATGATAACCAGTATCATTGTTGATTATGAACGAAGCAGGATGCTATATAGGACAGCAGAGAAATATAACAGTCAAGCACTGGAAGCAGACGCGCTTCACTTCTCCACGGATATGCTAAGCTCAGTTGTCGTTCTCATCGGATTAGGATTATTGTGGTTGGGATACCCATTGGGAGACCCATTAGGAGCACTTGGGGTTTCCATTGTAATTTTCTTTATCTCTTTTAGACTTGCAAAGCGGTCCTACGACCAGCTTGTCGATAAAGCTCCACTTGGAATAGAGGATGAGGTACGAAAAGCCTGTTCGGAAATCCCTGGAGTCATCGAGTGTAACAGAGTGAGAGCAAGATTCTCAGGACCACACCTTTTCGTGGACATTGTAGTAAAGATTGAATCCACAAGATCCATTGACGATGCACACTGCATCGCGGATCTTCTAGAAGAGCGAATCGAGAAGATGACAACACAGTCAGTTGATTGTATCGTTCATATGGAACCAGAAGGACAGCAAATCCAGTATGAGAGAGGAGATCATGTCTTTACGAAACTTGTTCAGATCGCTAAAGCCCACCCGATGATAGATAGTGTTCATAATGTTAGAGTTCTTCATTTACAGAACGGATTCCATATCCTAGCGGACCTTGAGATGAATCCAAGCTTGACGATAAGTGAAGCTCATGATATATCGGATGAATATGAGAACCAGGTGAAGAATTCAATCGATGATATTCAGAAAATTACGCTTCATCTTGAGTCTACTGAGTCCATTGAACAAGGCTTGGAGATTACGGGCAATTCGAAAGATGTCATTAGAATCGTAAAGAAAATACTTGAAATAGCGGCACCGGAATGTGTCTTTCATAATGCATCAGTAACTGAAGATACCAATGGAATCACGATTTCCCTAGCTTGTGGTATAAAGGGAGATACATCCCTATCCCTAGGACACGAACGTGCAGAAACACTAAAGCGGGAAATAGAGAAAGCGATCCAGTTCAGCACGGTTATTGTTCACATGGAACCAATCAAGTGATACTGTTCTTCATTACCTTGCGTAATTTCGTCGCCAATAGATAAAGATGAAGACTAAAACTCCATACATCGCTCCTAACAGAACCACTACTGCTATTCGCGAACTCATCTCCAATGGGTACCATTCAGTAACTATCACGCCCTCCTGAATTGGGATTGTCGGACTTCCAGTGGTAGTAATAGTAGAGGTTGTTGAACTTCCTGGACCCATAGGATAGTGATCAACAGAATTGGCAGTACCCGGGATATAGTAGAAGCCACTGGTACCAGTCCAATCTGACCACCAATTACCATGCGAGATTCCGTCATCCCAATGGTTATCGAATCCATTGTCCCTAGCTGTATTTCCTGCCGTTGCTGTGATATGATTCCCATAAATACGATTATCGTGAGAGTTCTCATCAATGCAGATTTGAGCCATATCATTACCAAATGCCACATTATCAGTGATGGTGCAATCCAAGGACTCTGCAAGATATATCCCATAAGCGGCGCAATTGCTGGCTGTGCAGCCATCAAGGGTAATCTGAGAACAATACATGATACTGAATGCATCACCTGGTGCCGTGTCCACAGCAACACCTGATACGACACATGATGATGAGTAATCTAGGACGACAACACAATCAGTAATGTTGAAATCATTCATCGTGATATCACTGCAATTGATAGCTTGGATGATATAACACATGGATAGTATCACGATGTCGCGAATGATTATTGATGATGTGTTCCGTAATTGAATTGCATGACTAAAATCGGGTGAAGCAAATCTACAATTCTCGATGATTATTCGTGACCGCGTGTTAGAGATATTCAGACATGCCTCGCCTATGACAAGGTCGATATCTAGCCAATTGATGACATAGGGATCTATGTCAGAGCCACTTCCAGGCAATCCCTGATCGATAAGATCCTGTTCGGATTCTATAAGGATGGGAGAATGAGATACATAGCTTTGTGATGCTAATGTGAATCTACTCTCGACAAACCCCTTTCCACTATCTGGTGAAGTTATTGATGCTGCTGGCAATGTCAATACGAGTGCGATGAGAAGAACTACACCTAAAGGCATCTTTCTCAT
This sequence comes from Candidatus Thorarchaeota archaeon, assembly GCA_048884965.1. Lineage (GTDB taxonomy): Archaea > Asgardarchaeota > Thorarchaeia > Thorarchaeales > Thorarchaeaceae > MP5-2226. Next base: position 98,819 of record JBHLQH010000010.1, read on the forward strand.
TCTTGATCCTCCAGATAGTTATCAGCTGAATCATACCCTTCAGATGATGAATCGCTCTTCGATACATCATCGGGGTAATTATCTGCGATGCTACGTTGCATACGAACTCGTCTTTCTCGATCTGCGATTCTTTGTTCCTCTCGTTCCTTGAGGATTTTTTCCTTGTCAGGATGCAGACCATACTTTGTAAGATTTGAAAATGCACCATAACCCTCTCGAACAAGCAGAAGCAAGCCAAAGAGAGCTAGACCGAATAATATGTATGTGAGATTATACCACCAGAGAGGATGACCTGATATGACATCAATGATAATGATTATAGTACCATAACCTAGGATTAAAACTATGAAGATTGCTGATAGTACCTGCCATTTCCTTGAACCCCAAAGCACAGACATCCTACAACCACTATTTCTAAAGTAGCCTTGAAGAGTATAAATCCCTTTTCTCCCTAGAAAGTCAGAATGCTTAAGAGTCGATACTGCGAGAAATGACATTGATAATGATGCGTAGGAAAGGGGTATTCGTTTTCATCATCATGTGTATCCTAATCACTCAGACTCCGCAGTATGCGGAAGCAGGAAGATCATCTTCAATTTTTAGCTGGCAATGTGGTCTGAGAATTGGTGTTGAGTTCGAGAACAGCGACTATTGGATAACAGATTCTGTTTCAGAGATTTTTTTCACACTCACACTTGTCGATGCCGGAAATGTAACGGACTTTTACTACCTAATCTTCAGGATATGGCTTGTCACAGAAACTATCGATTATGGTCAATCCGTGATCAATGATTTATGGTCAGCAGAAGGAGATGCGGTTCGTATCGTTAGTAGATTTGTAGTTACACCAGAACAGATCAATAATGCAGAGTGGGATACATACTATGGCACGTTCTTTTACAATTTCTCCCTAGGTACTACAGTCACTGGATCTGGAGATATGGAATTGTATACACTCGATCATGAAGGGACCACTTTAACTATGTCAACTCTCCAATTCATGTCCCTCTGGCCATTCCCACCTATCCTTGTTATGGGAGCACTCTTCTGGATAGGATTCATTGTTGTCAGAAAATTCAACAGTCGGTATGATGAGCTGAGGGAAATCGAAGGCAAAACGAGATGGTGAGTAACACATCCTATTTGATGGATCCTCTAGACTCACAATGAGAACTCGCTGCCATCAGCATACGCACTAGCAAATGCAGTGCCATCTAATAGCCAGTATGGTAGTTCGGTGTGTACGACACCATTTGCACCAACTGTCGTTTGTCTGTAGATTTCCATTGCTGCTGTTGAATTTTCTCCACCTGATGTTAGAATCAGGACTATGGGTTTTCCTTCAAAGTTGGCACGTGCAAGATAATCTAACATGAATTGATGAGGCATTCCACCATTTACAGGACATGCCAGAACAACGAACCCATAGCCAGTCACATTTGTTGGAGTTTCTGTTGAAGTCGTCGTGATGTCTATACTCCAGTCCTGCTCAATTAATCCACGTACGAATTCATTCACAATATCCTCATTGAAACTCGTTACACCAGCTCTGAATGCTACGAAAACAGTACCTGTGATCCCATCGGGATTGCGAGTATCAAGGTCTCTGATATCATCACGAAAATTGAGACTCACAATAACCATTGTCGTTACAATTAGGCCTACCATTGTAATTACGCAAGTGAGAGCACATATCCGCTTCTTGTTCAACGTACCAACCTCGCACTTCGCTTACCATTACTAATCTTCAAGAGGATTTAAGCCCTCGCCATTTCCTCTTTGCTTCATAATGAAAGTCATTCTAAAGATAATTAGTAAAAATGTGTAGGAAAGAATAGTGAGATAGAGTATATCAAGTACTGGAGAGAAAGGAAATAGAATTGTCAAACCTATAATCAGAATGAGGAAAATGCCATAATATTTACCCAAAGGATCGTAGATTGGCTCGTTTCTCTTCGAGGTCAGAATGAAAAAGAGAAACATTACCAGAAATATTGCAACCAAGATTGGAGGATAGTACTGCTTGTATGAAAAGGCAACAAATGATGCCATTACAAATACGAAGTCAGCTATTGGATCTAGAAATGCTTCAATGGAGGATATTGCTTCAATAGAGTGTCTTCTTGCAATATAACCATCAAGGAAATCGGATGCTGCAGCAACCAAATATGCCGATAATGCTAGTTCGATCAGATTATTGATGATGAAGTAAGATAATATGGGAGCGACTAGAATTCTGAATAGTGCTATAATGAAGGGTAATCTCCTTGGCATTCTCATACTCATTAAATAATCTGCTCCATTCTACTAATCTGAAGGAGAGTGAGACCATATAGAGCTTCTTTCAGGATTTTTCAAAAAATCCCAGCCGATAAGAAGATTATATCGATAAGATCAGAAACGACAACGATATATCGGGGGGCACAGGCTGGGTGGACATTTCCTGTGCCCCTCTTTTTCGCGATATCAAAATGGGAGGAGAGATTATTCATTCTGCTAGGTAGAGAGAGTTGCGCCGGCTTAGAAATCGTAGGGATTGAGGGGAGATTCGTTGGTAGTGTATCATCCAGGGGAGGACGACATTGAGGATGTTGATGATGTTATTGCCGACGCATGAATATGATATAGCTAAAGCTATTAATATATATTACGAGTGTATTACCCTACACTGCTATCGATAAATCGACGAGTCCCAACGTGAGTGTTCAGGTCAGATGCTTCAAAAGTTGACCTTAATAAAGTGAAATACATCCGATTGGAGTATGAGATTTGCAGCCGCGTTCATTGTCTTTCTTTTGATAGCAACTTCAGTTGGTACAGCTGGAGTCCCAAGTGACACTATCATTGTTGAGAATTCTCCCGTCCTTGCACAGGCAGATACAGTAACCAGAAATTGGACAATCCAATTCGTTCTTATCAATTATGACTCTGAAGTAATAGATGAGGAAGGACTGATAGAAGGATTTCCTGATCAGCGGATTCATGATGCCGATCCAATCACCATCAACTACAACCTAGAGTACAAGTTGGAGTTTGCCTCAGAAAGCTATGAAGATGAAGTTCGTCAATTTATCCTAGACAATTCAGTCAATGGTACAGACACGGGCACCATTCTTGATGAGACAGCACTTGAATATCAAAAGGGCAATATCAATGACCCTCAGCGAATCTTCTATCCAAGGGATGGTAGGTCCATTGATGGGCAAGCTTTGGAGGATTGGTTCTCTGAGAATCCATATGTCGAACCACCTGGATTGGGGTATATGTTCTATCTACTCAACTTCTCGGAGTTTGATTCTCCAGATCATGAATTGGAACACTGGTTCGACTATTCTCCTATTGACCCAGACACAGGGGAGTCACAGGATTGGTTCCGCTTGGAGTGGGATAATGCTTTGAATCCTGATGTAATGTTGCAATACTCTGGTTTCGGAGGAAAGAATAATATCTACATATTAGATCCGTCAGCGGACCAATGGTATCTACGCTGGGCTCGGATTTGGTGGGAAACTCAGATTGACTATGAGTATATGTCAATCGACATGGATGAGAAGGTGATGAGCTTGGATCTTTCCCTCCAGTCGGACATCGATGAATTGACCTCATATCTCTTCGAGTACATGTACGATCCAGTCACCAAACTGATGTTCCCCAGGTCACCAATGAGTCAACAGAATGATGTCACAGCTTTTGTTGAAACTGGATATCTGAAATGCATAGTAATATGTATGGATGTCCAAACAGGAGTGTCAATTGATAGTCTACAATGGGTCACCAATGCAGAAGTACAGAAGCTACATCTTGAGGAGCTTTTCCCCTTCATTGAGTGGGAAGTTGATGTCGAATTTATTGATATCAGCCTTAGTGAGTCTTGGAACGATCTCTTTTGGGACTATGCAGACGTAATAGATGGGAAGACCATCGTTGACGGATATGGCATGTTTGACGCCATCAGGAATCAAGTACGTCCTCAATATGTGGACATCAATGACGAGAATATCAATGTCTTTGGTGTCGTCTTCATCAAGAAGAATATGGAGATGCATGTTTACGGCCGTCAATACACCGGATTAGGAGGCGGTGGACAGACAGTTATATGGAAGAGCTGGGAGCGATACTACCGTCCGGATGAGGTTACTCCCAAAGCAGGTATTTCTGCAATTCAGCTTCACGAAACAATGCATGCGATTGGCTTAGGCCATACATGGAGTGTGGATCATTACGTTGGAGATTTCTCTTTCAATGCTATGGGCTATTATGGAACATTCAACGGGACAGGTAGATTCGAGCAGAACTGGGTACAATCTACGTATCTTGACCAGCTAGAGGGAAGTCTGGTTGTTGACTTCGAGGAGAATCGTCCAAGTACGGAGGACCCGGCTAACGAACGTACGATTCTAGCTGAGCAGATGGTTCTTGATTCGTTGGCTCTCGCAAGAGAATACTACAACACGATGGACTGGCTTGCATGTTATAATGAGCTGATTAACATGGACCATTGGATCTCTACCATGATATGGACGATGAGTGATGATGAGGCACCGGAGATAGTCAGATGGGGAGTCAATGGAAATCCCATGGCAGGCAATGCGACTGTGTGGGCGACAATCCTAGATGATCTCTCGGGTGTACAGAATGCCAGCGTTCATGTGCGCTTCAGCGATGATTCGGAGTACATCTATCCCTGCAGATATGCTTCAGGAAATTGGACCGCGACGATTTATCAGCTGCCAGTAGATATGGCGGTGTGGCTATGGGTTGAAGCTCAGGACAAGGGACTGAACACAGTAAAATCGGATGAGAGAATATTCGGTTCTGATTATCTTCCCTACAATCCACTTCAGGATTCAATCGTCATCTCTGCAATCATTATTGGATCAGTTGCCATAATTGCGATATTGATCATAAAAAGGCGAAGGGTAGCTTGAGATATATACCTCAAGCTAATCCCTTTTCTCCCTCGAGGATGATTCATTGGGAACCTCAGGGATGATTTCAGGAAAGTCGTCTTCTTCATACCCAGCTTTTTCATGAGAACGAAGAATGTGTTTATTGGGTCTATGTTGTCTCGTCTGCGTTTCCCTCCACGCGGGATAACGTCAGCCCCAAAAGATCCCTTCTTGAAGATTTGGGTGTTGTACCTCCAAGGACCAGGCCGCGCAGCTGGTTGGACAGGAATCTTTGAAGCTGACACAAATATGTGATTATCAGTGCTTATAGCCACCTACAGAGTTCATACTTACACAACCAATAGGTATTAGTGAGAAAAAATCAATCACATATTGTGAATAGCTCGGCATCTGAAATATCACCTAGAAGAACAATAATACAGAAAGTGCTAGTTCTAGGTGAGAATCCTGCTCTAATGGCAGGATTTGTGAATCGGGCATCCGGATCCAATATCGCATATCATCTCTATTCATCGTTGGGAGTGGGGATTGGAGTTACTCGAACATTCGTCAATACAGATATCGAGATCATCCTCCAATTGTGGTTGATTCCAAGAGAGGAAAAAGTACCAGGCATCAATCAGAACTTCCGAAGGGGATATACTGGTGCCATCATTGTAATTCGAGGGTCAGAAATAGACAGCATGAGAAATCATTTGAATTCCTTGAATGAAAGCGCTAGGGCTACCAGCATAATAGCGGTTGTTGGAACAAATGAAGAAGCCATTCAAGCAAGGGAGATACTCTCAGAAGAGTATGGCATCGAGAGTTCACTACTCCTTGATACATTCATCGGCCAAGCGATCGGTGAGCTGGGAGAAGCTTTACTTTACAAGTATAATAACGAAGAAACGATACCCCTGATAATACGGCTCGATGAAACCCAGTGTCCGGAATACCATTATGTTCCAGGTCAAGCATATCTTCCCGAATGTACACCCGAAGATATTGAGTATATCAAACACATGGCGGAAAGGATAGGTACTACTATTCACGATTCAACTACTCGAATCGAATTGGATTTTGGTTCTTTTGAAGTGAATCTAAAAAATGGAGGAATCCTATACTCACCTGTTATGTGTAAGCATTGCCTGAGAGAATGTAAAAGAGAGTCAAGAATTTGCATAATAGGTGTAGACAGAGGATGGGCATCCGATGAAATTGGTGATAGAGCGCTCCTCATAATCGCAAAGATATGGGCCATTGCCTCAAGTGAATTACCTCAGCATGTGCAAAAACAGATTCGATTCGCATCGCAATGTAGAGAGTATGTACCTCAATATGATGATATGTCACAATTCGACTCCATCTCAATTGTTGGACATCGAAGGAGCTCAAAGAAGAAACCGTTACTAGAAGAGGCAGGTGAGCGGGTCGTAAGCAAGAGAATGTCATCCTCCGCGTTCGAAGTACTAAAGAGTAAATTGCAGTACATCCGAAGTAGTGACAAACAGGATGGAACTTAGTCTATGCAATATAGGATGATTTCTGTTATTGGCGGATCAGAATGTGATGACAACTCCCTTTCAATTGCTGAGGAACTTGGAGAGGAAATTGCGAAGAAGGGAGTTGCATTAGTTTGTGGTGGATTGGGGGGAATTATGCAAGCTGTATGCAAAGGCGCAAAGAAGCAGAACGGATTGACCATAGGCCTGATTCCCTCTCTAGATAAAGAACATGCAAACAAGTATGTAGACATATCGATCCCTACAGGTCTTGGATACGCTCGGAATTTTCTCGTTGCACAAACTGGTGATGCAGTAATAGCTATATCGGGTTCTGCAGGGACATTAAGCGAGATGGCAATCGCATGGTTCTCCGACAAGCCGCTCATCGCTCTATCTACATCAGGAGGCTGGGCATCGAAACTTGCTGGTCAAAGAATAGATGAAAGAAGATCTGACGAGGTCTTTGCTGCAAAGACTCCCAAAGAAGCGGTGGAGATAGCTTTTCGTGAACTCGGGTGGGACTGAATGAATCTGGTAAAGGAAATCATAGATGGTCGCACTGACATGACATCGGAAGAGATAGGAATTCTTACAGAGATGATTAAAGACCTTTATTACAAGGAACAAAATGTCGTTTCTATTCCAGGAGAGAGAGTGATATTTGTTGGAGATCTCCACGGAGATTTGGGAGCTGCAAAAACAGTCTATGAAGTTTTCCGACGACATAAAGAACATTCACTCGTGTTCCTTGGTGACTACGCTGATAGAGGGCCCTATCAAGTAGAAACCGTGAACTACGTTTTTGCCATGGCGCTACTTCACTCAAACAAGGTGACGATTCTTAGAGGAAACCACGAATCAGAGAGAGTTGCAAATGCTTATGGTTTCTACTTGGATGCTACTCGAAAGCATTCAGCAGGAGTGTTCAGGAGATATCTAGAGGCTTTTGAAGCATTACCTATAGCAGGTAAAAGTGAGAATGGTGTGTTTGCATGTCATGGCGGAGTTCCAGAGAATGTCACGACAATCGAGGATATTCAGCATGCAAAAAGACACACAACAGAATTTGAGAATCAGATTATCATGCAGCTTGTCTGGAATGATCCAATTGAGGCTGACGTTACCTTTAGAGATAACATGCGTGGTACGAATATCCGTTCGTTTGGAAGAAAAGCCTTTGATACCTTTGCAAGAAACCTTGGTGTATCTCTGATGGTGAGAGCTCATGAGGTCTTTCCAGAGGGATACAAGACCTTCTTTGATGGAAAGCTTGTAAGTATCTTCAGTACATCATACAACGATAGAGTGAATCCCAAGGTATTACTCCTCAGAAAGAACTTCGAGTATGAACTGATTCCACTTCACTGAAACTAGATTCTGCATGTATCTCATGGATTTATTAGATTCCTAAGGGATGAACAATTCATCTACTTTGACGAGGGAAGATAAATGAGAGACAAGCTTCGAGCCCTACTTGAGAAGGCACCAGATGGAGTTCATCTTGAAATACGATACCACCAACGAAAAAGCTCACAAGTCAGGGTTGACAAAGGCGAGATACATACCGCGAGTTCTGATGATTATGGAGGAGTTGGGATACGAGCTCTCGTCGATGGCGCGTGGGGATATGCGAGCACAAGTAATCTTGCTAAAGAAGTTCTAGAGAAATCTCTCAATGATGCCATCAATGCAGCAAAGCGACTAGCGCCGGGAGTGAAGGAGAAGATCGTTCTTGCTCCCATTAAGCCTATCACAGGGGAGTTCTCCAACCTTGGTAAAGATCCGATGGAAAACCATGATTTTGAGGAACGAGTAAAGCTCATCGTACATATAGATAAGATGCTCCGTGAAGCAGATAAGAGAATAAAGGGATCAATGGTCCGCTTGGTTGTGCCAGCAAACCATCGAATAATCTTGAATTCAGATGGAACTGACATTGAAATCAAGGATACACGTCCTGACATCATCATTAGGCCAGTTGCAACTGAAGGAAGTAAAATGGCTGAGTTCTATGAAGGTGTTGGCTTCACCGGAGGATGGGAGATTTTTGAACGGAAGACGCCGGAGTATATGGTAGAAAGGGCAGTAGAGATAGCGACAAAACTTCTTGATGCACCATTAGCGAAAGGAGGCAAGCACAGAGTTGTCATGGAACCATCTTTGACGGGTATCATCTGTCACGAAGCTATAGGTCATACTGTTGAAGCTGATATTGCACACTCCGGTAGTGCGGCGAAAGGGATGATTGGAAAGCAGGTTGCTAGCGAGCATGTCACAATGGTCGATTCAGGTGAGGAAAGAGCTGCTGGAGGCTGGTTGATTGCTGATGATGCAGGAGTTCCAGCCAAAAGAACGACCATTATTGAAGAAGGAATTCTCAAGTCATATCTTCACAGTAGATCAACTGCGTACATCTATGACGTAGAGCCAACAGGAAACGAGAGAGCATTCGAATATGATGTTGAACCAATCATCAGGATGCGGAACACCTACCTTACTCCAGGCGAGTTCTCTCGAAACGAGCTTATTGAGGATATTAAAGAAGGATATCTCCTAAGCTCAGCAGGAGGTGGGCAAGCGGATAGCACTGCTGAGTTCATGTTCTCAGTTCCAGAAGCATATGAGATAAAGAATGGTGAAGTACAAGGGCTTGTAAGAAATGTGACAATAAGCGGAAATGCGTATGAAGTCCTCTCCTCAGTAGATGGTGTATCAAAGGAATGGAAACTGGATATGGGATGGGGATATTGTGGCAAAGGTCAGCCTGCAAGAGTAGATGGTGGAGGTGGCTTGACCAGAGCTACTGCATTAGTTTCTGGTGAAGTAGGAGGTGCTTAGATGACTGAAAAAATCCTATCAGGTCTAGAGCCAATCATTGCATTAGCAGAAAAAGAAGGAGCTTCTGATGTCGAACTGTTTGGACTCATTCGTCAAGAGAAAGAAGTTAGCATTGAATCAAATTCCCTTAAGACCTCGATAAGTGGAACACAAGAAGGTGTGGGGATTCGTGTTCTCTTGAATAAAGCAGTTGGCTTCTGTGCGGTCAATTCTCTGGAGAGGACAAGAGTCATCGAAGGAGTCCGAGATGCAATCTCTATCGCGAAAGTAACTCCTCCACAGGACTACTATGAATTCCCAACCAGTAGCAAAATTCCTAGGATCAATGGTCTCTATGATGATGAAATTGCATCACTCGATGTAGCAGATGTGACCAACTATGCGAATGACTTACTTGAAAGTGTTCAACAGGCAGACGAACGACTGACATTCAATAGTGGTTCGTTCAAATCCAGAGTGGATCATCGAGCAATTATCACATCACAGGGAATCGAAGCTTCTGAAAGAAAAACGGGAGTAGACTGGAATGTGTTTGGATGGGCAATTGATGGTGAAGACATTGGCTCCTTTGACTACGAATCTGATGCAGTCGCATCACTTCGGGAATTAGATATAGCTCAAGGAGCTAAGTATTTTGCGGAGAAAGCATTGGCTAATTTAGGCGCAGCAAAGACCGAGGCGTTCAAAGGACCTGCCATTTTCACGCCGGATGCAATAGCAGACCTTCTTAGTATCGTCATTATTGCAGCCACAGGTACATCGATTCAAGCAGGTAATAGCTACCTGCAAGACAAACTAGGTGAAAAGATAGCAATAGAGGAGTTCAATCTAATAGATGACGGTTCATTACCGCATCATATCTTTAGTCGCTCTTTTGATCGAGAGGGAATTCCCCCATCACCAGTACGAATAATTGAATCGGGCGTTTTCAAGTCAGTGCTTCATAATGCCTTTACAGCTAACAAAGCTGGTCTATCTTCTAGCGGTCATGCATCAGGAGGTTTCAGGACCTCACCCTCAATCTCTGGTACTAACTTGGAAGTTCAGGCTGGAAATAAAACACTTGAGAATCTCATAAGTGAGATTGACCGCGGAGTCTATATTCAGCGTATAAGTGCAGCTCCTGATTATACTACAGGTGATTTCTCAGGTGTAGTCAAGGGAGGCCGGTTGATTGAAAACGGAGAGATTACAACGACCCTAAAAGAAATGACTGCGGTAGGTAATACATTTGAGGCACTAAAGAACATCTCAGGAATGACCAAGGAAAGAAAGAATCTTAGGACCCTGCAAGCTCCATTGGGAGTCTGGCTACTACCATTCATAAGAATCGAGAATCTTGACTTTGCCACCTAGTACAAAATATCTCATTGGACTAAATTCATAAGGTCGGCATGGTTGGAATCGAAAGAATCATAGAAGGTTATGTTTGCTTCTATTAGACGAGATGAATCCCATGGTCAAAGTTGCAGTCGTAAAGACCACACCAAAGACAATCTATGAAGACATCGCCCGACTTCTAGATGCGGCGGAATATCAGAAGCATGTTTCAAAAGACGTCGCTACAACAATCAAACTCAATCTGTCTTGGAGCAAGTTCTATCCAGCATGTTCAACAAATCCCTATGTCTTCGATGGACTTCTCCGCAAGATGATTGCCGATGGCTATAACAATAGACGAATTCAGGCTGTTGAGAATGAAACTGTTGTCACCAATATCTTCAGAGGCACTCATGGGAACAACTGGTACCCTGTGATCAAGAAACACAGGATCAAATTCCTACCACTCATCAATGCAACTTATGTCGATGTCAAGCTTCCCAGAAAAACGCTAGTTCTTGAGGACACCTTTGGTGAAGTAATCGCACCAAAGGAGATCTTTGGAACAAATATCATTCATCTTCCCACTTTCAAGACGCATGGCCATACGCAGATGACAGGTGCACTGAAAGACTCCTTTGGACTTTACCTTACAAAGAATCGACATCTTGCACATCTTAAGATTCACCAAGTGCTCGTTGACCTTTTACTTCTTCAACAAACGATATCTCATTCAGAATTCGTTCTCACAGATGGAACTGTGATGGGAGATGGAGCAGGACCAAGGACAATGATTCCAAAGGTAGGAAATCTTCTCCTTGCTACAAATGATATGGTAGCAGCGGATACTGTGCAAACCCGGATCATGGGACTTGACCAGAAGCTAGTCCATAAGCTTCAGATAGCCAATGAGTTAGGACTCGGTGAATCCAACTTGGAGAATATTGAGATAGTTGGCGATTTCGAATCCGCGAAGGATCTTCCTAACTTCCACATGAGCCCTGGCAAGAGTCCAGTTATAACATGGAATCGAGGATTCCTTAAATTCCCGGGCATGGAAACCCTTCTCTTTCGCTCACCACTCATGTGGCTTCCGACCCAATTATCTGGACTGTACCATGATGGTTTGTGGCTGCCCCTCAAGGGTAAGAAATGGGTCAACTGGTTCTTGGAGGAAACTGAATGGGGAGCCCTCTGGAAAACATACAATAAGAATTAGGTGAAGTGAGATGGCACTCAAACACTACATTAAATTAATGAGACCTCATCAATGGTACAAGAACTTCCTTGTGTACCTAGCTATTATATTTGCTAATGTCAGAGACCCGCTGCCAGCTATTCTCAATCTTATGAATTATATTCCTCTTACACTAGGATTTGCTGCGTTCTGCTTGGTTTCAAGTGCAGGCTATATCTTCAATGATGTGAAGGATATTGAAGAAGACGCTGCGCACCCTGAGAAAAAGAATCGACCACTTCCTTCAGGTTCTGTAGCACGCAGCAGTGCCGTGCTCTTCGGAGCTGCATTAATGGCGGGAGGGCTTGCTCTTTCATTCCTTCTCGATGGAATTTTCTTCATCCTTGTTATCTTCTATATCATCAATTCACAGGCATACAATTACTTCCTAAGGAATTACGCAGTAGTTGATGTTGTCACTATAGGCATTGGATTCATCATCCGAGCGGTTTCGGGAACTTTCCTGGTTCACGTCCCATTCACTTCTTGGCTTATCCTTGGTGTATTCTTCATCGCACTAATACTTGGATTCGGAAAGAGAAAGAACGAGCTTATGCTTTTGGGAGATGATGCCGGTCAGCACAAAAAAGTATTCACTCAATACAACATGACCTTTCTGGATCAAGCTGTGAATATGTCTGCGACTTGGCTTGTGTTCTTCTATACTCTCTATGTCTACCAGAATTTTGGATCATACTTCGATACACAACCAGTTCTCCTGACTGTGCCAATAGTAGCAGGACTTACATTGCGTTATGTATTCCTGATTTATATTGGACATGCAGTGGCTAGAAAGCCGCATCTTGCTATAAAGGACAGAGGGATGGTTGCGGGAATAATCTTGTTTGGACTTGTCCTAGCAATTACTGTACTGAGAATCGGTGACCAAACAATCTGGACAATCATCTTCAATTTCTTCCACGTTTTGATTCCTGATTATCCGATTATTTAATGGGAGAAAGAGAAATGGAGAATCGCCTCTCAGCATTTGACCTTCATATGCATACATTGCATTCGAAGGATGGCTTGAATAATCCTAGAAACCTGTTCAAGCTTATGAAGAAAAAAGGATTGAGAGGTCTTGCTCCAACTGAGCATTGGAAAGCATCGACACTGAAAGTCATAGAGAGAAATGATCGTTTCATCATTCCTGCATGTGAGTTCAAGACTAGTGACTATGGGGAAGTCATTGGGCTCTTTTTGAATGATAATATAGAAAATCGCTCATTCGAAGAAATCGCTGATGATGTTCATGCGCAGGGAGGATTGCTAATACTCCCACATCCTTGCGATCCTCTAAGGAAACACACTGCAATCAGAAGAGGACTTCCTGAGGAATTGATCAAGAAGCATATAGACTTGATAGAAGGGATAAACTCCCGGTGCATAATCAACTTGTTCAATACTAGAGCACAAGAATTGGCCAAGTACCTTGGAAAGCCTGTTACAGCTGGAAGTGATGGACATTCATTCCTAGAAGTTGGACACGCCAAGACTTGGCTACAAGATATCAATTCTCCAGACGATATCTATCAAGCACTAAAACAGGGAAAGACACAGATTACTGGATACTGCTCCATCTTTCTCTATCATATTCCAACAATGATTTGGCAAAGAGTGAGGAAAATAGCAAATGTCTGATTTAAAATCCGTATCAACAGGTGAGAGTAAATCTTTCATCAGCATGGGAAAGCTTGTAGCAATGGTCATTATCGCGATGGCCATCTACCTCATTATGATGTTCCTCTCTAATTGGAACGATGTCGTTGCGGTCCTCGTTAGTATGGAATGGTATTGGATCATTCCGGCTATGATGGGTTTGAGCTTTCTGAATTATGTCATCAGATACTTCAAATGGAATTACTACCTTCATAGAATCGGAGTCCATTTCTCACATGCAGATAGCTTCAGTATCTTTCTTGCAGGATTCACTTTGACAGTTAGTCCAGGTAAGATTGGAGAAGCGATAAAGGGATACTTCTGTCGAGATGTTGATGGGACACCAGTTGCAAAGACCGTACCAGTAGTCGTTTCTGAACGTGTTACCGACCTCATGGCAATGGTTATTCTTGCGGCATTCTCGTTCCTGTTCATTTTCTCTGAAGGAAATCAAATACTCATGATCCTAGCTGTTGGCGGAGTTGTGGTTCTTGGAGCTTTTATTCTCACGAACAAAGTATTCTATGATAAGATTCTGAAACGGATGGTTTCATTCGGACCTCTCAAACAATTCCAAGATAGCTGTGATGTTATTGAGGATACGATGGTGAAGACGTTATCACCCAAGCCTATGGTCCTAGGCGTTCTTATCAGCGTTCCAGGATGGTTTATGGAGTGCCTTGAACTATGGCTGCTCTTATCCTTCATAACAGGAGCAGGATTCCCTTCACTAACAGTAGCATCCCTGACTCTATTGATTCAAGCGACCTTTGTTCATGCTAGTGCTTCAGCCGTTGGAGCATTGGCTTTCTTCACACCAGGAGGAGTAGGTGCCTACGAAATCTATGCACCTACCGTGCTTACGACATTCGGTATTGCATTGGCAATAGCAACTGCGGGAACAATTGTAATTAGATTCGTTACTTTGTGGTTTAGTGTAATCGTAGGCTTTGTAGCCTTGGCAGTTGTCACTCATCGTAATCGTAAACGACAATGCGAGAATCCACAAACGTAGTTATTTTCCGTATCACTAAGAAAAGAAAGGGGATTATACCAATCCCCTTCCCTTGCTAATCAAGTCGGATTCCTAGGCTATCTAGAAGCGCTTCAAGATCTGCTTTTGACAGATTCTTAGCCTCCTGAAGAATCACTTCAATTTCTTCAGGAGCTAATCCTTTGGTGATGAGCTTCTGTCTAATCTCATCCAATTCTTCTGGTTGAGCACCTAAGGTGTCGGAAACTTCAGGGATTGTCTCACGTTCCCTTCCTCGTGCCAGTGCATCAGCTCTACGTGCTTCCTCCTGATCAATGACTTCGCGGATGAATCCAGGTCGCTCACTTGCCTTCATCTTGGCAAGATCGGCTCTGAACGCCTCGATTTCAATTGCGCCAAGACCAGTTATTTCAGCAAGACGCTCGAGCAATGCATTGACTTCGGGGATATGAGCTTCAATACTCTCACCAGCGACATCCTCTGGAAGTTTCAAAATACCTGTAGAACGTAGCTCTTCATTCACCGTGTCCAAAACAGTCTTTTGCCGAGAAGGCCATATGCCAGGCTTTGGCACAGTACCTTTCTCTAGAGCTTTGATCATGCGGTTCATTGATCGTATCTGTTTTGGAACACTCCAAACTCTAACATAGTAAAACAACATAACTGCTACGAGGATGAGCAATGCTCCTCCTCCATATGTTGCATTTCTGATCAGTGTTTGCTCTGGAGTTGGATTCGAGTCAATCTCAAGATCAACGGTCGCGACAGCATAATCGCCTCTTGAGAATCGGATGGTTATATCGTAGATACCACCAGATTGCACTATGAAGTAGAGGACATATGTTCCCCCTGTTTCATCAATGGTACGGAGGAAGTTCGGATAATAAACAACGGACTCACCATTGTTGGAGGTCACGGTATAGGAAATTATCGCATAAGGAATGGTTACTCCATGATCAAGATCGCGATATGAAATCGTTATTTCAATGGGGTCTCCAGGCAATGTATTGATGACTTCATCCGTGTTGACAAGCGCCAGATCAGTATTCACTTGTCTAACGGTTACTAGTATTTGGAATGCTGATATTTGATATAATGGATTGGCAAAAGAGAGATCGATTGTATACTGTCCAATGACAAGATCACTGGGGATGATGAGAATATAGCTACCGTTTTCATGGATATCCAACTCAATCTGTTCAAGTCCCACCCAGTTTGCGATTCCTGAGGCATCACTCACAATTGTATTCAAAGCAGTATTGTTAAGGCTGTAATAGTAAGTGAGAGTATCATTGACAGGGATGGATACTACAGAGGGTCCTAGGATCGAGATTGGGAATGGATTCAAGTCAAGGCGAACTCTCATGCTTGAGGTTGCGTAGTTTGCGAGTGTAAAGGTCACATCAATATTGTATGCCTTCGGAGTCGTGGCATTCAATACTATAGCTACTGAATACATTCCATCACCAAGGTCAGTAACTTCACCAGAGCCTCCTTCCCAACTAACAGAAACATCAGCCCCTGAGATAGGACTGTCTGTTAGCGAGTTGTTTAGAGAGAACTCATAGACCACAGTATCGCCATAATAACCAAATTTCGAACTCAAATCGACAGAGAGACTTGTAGGTACTGGCTGAATGTTGACGAGGTACTTCATCACTTTGGTTTCATACGATTCGAGAGATACCGTGAGCTGCAAATAGAGAATCTGCGCAGCTAGCAATGAGGTGTCAATCGATGCAGTGTATGATCCGTTTGGAAGCTCTAGCAATGTACCAGTCAAGCTGGCGATCGAGTAGCTGATATTGGCTCCAGTCACGACACCTCCTACATAGTCCTTGATTGTGATCATCAATTCCAGAGCATCACCAAAGTAAACAACATAACTCGTTGCCAGATTCGGAAGAGATAGTGTAATTGGAATAGGGTCAATATACACATCCAAGATTTGCTCTAGAAAGATGTAGTTTGTTTGTACAGCAATAATGGTCAACTCGTAGGATCCGATTGGGAATCCAACGCTATCAAGTTGTCCTATATAGTAACCAGCAGTTCCATTTGCAGAAAGGTAATAGATAGAATTGTTCCATTCCATTGAAACTATTGCGCCTGTAATTGGTTGATTGCGGGATGTGTCATTGAGATATACCCAGAACTCGTGCATCATACCAGTAATGATAGTAAGCACGGATTGCTCAGGATTCATTGTGCCAATAGCCTTTGATATGATGAAAGTCATTGTTGCTTGTTTTGGCTGATAATACAATCGGGTGATTGTGATTTGAGGTTGGTATATTCCAAAGTTGTTGTCCGTAGTATCGAGGGTAATAACATAGGTTCCGTTTAGAAGGTCTGTAAACTGATACAAAGTGCCATTCCAGAGGATTGTTGTGTTCATACCAGGAATGTATGTTCCGTAAGTAGGGTCTCTAACATTCAATCTTAGGGTGATATACTCACCCCAATCTGCATAGATTGTAGTTTGAGCGAGAATTATCTGCGATGATGCGGCGCCGGGCGTGACACTTACCGTAATGTTGGATGTGATATAGTAAGTCAATTCAGCCTGAATAGTGAACAAGTACTCCTGTGACAATAATCCTGTTGTGTTGAGGGTTATTCTGTAAATTCCCCCACCCACCTCAATAATTGTCGCATCGGTTGAATAGAGAGAAACCCAGTCGGTAGTGAT